>JAJXZD010000147.1 GCA_021780215.1 Acidobacteriota bacterium | reverse complement strand
GAACCGCCGGGCGAATTCATTGTCGAAGCTGCGCGACTCCCGGTATATAGTGGAATTTAAACGTTGGGCGGCTGAAAACGGGGCGCTTGCGGACCTGCCGCTGCAGCGGCAGCGGAAATTGAGCCTTCCGTCCCGCGCGAGGAATACGCAGACCTTCATGGCTTCGGAAGTTAACAAGAATCTCGAGCGAGGGCGGCGCAGCTTCGAGCGGAACAAGCTCCGCGAGGCCGTGGCGGCCTATCAGGCAGTCCTTGAGGAGGCGCCGGGGAATCTGGAGTCCTTGCAAGCGCTGGCAGACATCTACAGCCGGCTCAACGAGCCGGCACGCGCGGCGCAATTCTACGGCGCGCAATTCGACCGCTTGTTGGAATCGGGAGACGCCTCCAAGGCCTCGGCAATATACGCCCGCTTCCTCCGCGCCGCGCCGCAGCCGCCGGACCGGCTGATGCGCTACGCCGGACTCCTGCAGAAGCAGAATCGCATCTCCGAAGCCATCGAGCAATTTGCTTCGGCGGCCACGCTGTTTTTACAGCAGCAGCGTGAAATCGAGGCTTTGGCTTGCTATGAGAGTCTGGCTCAGCTCGAACCGGAAAACCCGGCCCGGCACGCAACCCTCGGCGAGCTGGCGGAAAAACTCTCGCATGCTGATCTGGCCGGGCGTTGCTACCTGCGCGCCGGACAATTGACCATAGCCGGCGGCGGGTTTGAGGCGGCCATCGGCTACTTGGGCCGCGCCCACGCTCTCTTGCCAAAAGATCGCTCCGTCGCCCTGCTGTTTGCCGAAGCCAAGCTGCGTCAGGGAGACGCCGAAGACGCGGCGGCACTGCTCGAGCCATTTGCTCCCGATGCCCAAGACGCGGCCTTCCTTGCACTTTATGGCGAATCCATGATGCATACCGGCCGCTTGGACCGCGCCAGCGCCGCCTTCGAGGCCCATTACCGACTGAAACCAGAGAGCGCAGGAAAGCTGTTCGAAGTGATGGCGGCTTATTTAAAGGCCGGTGAGGATGCCAAGGCTGGGGCGCTCCTCAAGAAGGTAAAAGGCTGGACGCGCCAAGCCCGGACGGAGGCCGACTTCCCGGGACAGATGGACCGCCTCGCGGATGCTTATCCGCGTTCTCTGCCTCTAGCCGAGGCGATTGCCTCCGCGTACGAAGAGCTGAACCGCGAGAGCAAGTATTTCGACGCCCTCGTGCACGTGTTCGACCTCTATCTCGCGGCAGGGCGTGTCCGGGAGGCCTGCGAGGCCCTGGACCGCCTGGTGGATATTGATCCCTACGACTATCGAAACCCGGAACGCATCGCCCAGCTGGAAGGGAAGGCCGACCCCGCGTATCTGCGGAGTATCCAATCGCGTGCAGCCAAAGCCTCGACGGCCGGCGCGCGCAGCGAGGATCTGGGAGGGACAGACGCCGTCCCGGCCGCCGGCCCGGTCTCCGGAGCCGCGCCCACCCAGCATACGCTCGAGGACCTGATGGTACAGGCGGAGATATTCTTGCAATACTCGCTGCAATCGAAAGCCGCCGAGAAACTGGGGCTGATTGCCGAGCTTTTTCCCGGCGAGGAGGAAAGGAACGAGCGACTTCGCGCGCTCTGCGAACGGGCCGGCTGGCGGCCCAAAGGCGCTCCGCGGAAGCCAGCGCCTGCTCCGGCGGCCGAAGTAGCAGCGCCGACGCCGGCGCCGATCTCGACGGCTGCCGAGACGCATCGCGACCTTTCCGCAATTGCCGAAATCAACCGCCAGATGTTCCGTCAGGCCACGCCCCGGGAAGCTCTGGCGGCCGCAGCGGCGGGAATCGGCAAACACCTTGGGGTGGCACGCTGTCTGATCGTCGCCGGCGCCGTCAGAGACACGGCTCCTCTAACGGCTGAATACTTCGCACCGGGCATTCCCCCTGCCGGTGAGGCACCGACAGCCTCGATTGCCGAACTCGTCTCCCAATCATCGGCCGATGCACTGGGCACTATCGAGCTTCGTGCATCCACAGCGCCTGGGTTGCGCGCGCTGGGCCTCGAATCCGCACTTGTTGTGAAGCTGACCGATAAGGAAACACAGGCTCCGGCCGGGACGCTGCTTGTCGGCGATTCCCGCACCAGGACATGGAAGCCCGGCGAGAGCTTTTTCCTGCAAGCTGCGGGCGATCAACTGGTGCTGTCGGCAAGTCACATGCGGCTGCGCTCCCTGGTGCGATCGCTGGCTGTGGCTAACGAGCGGACCGGCTTGCTCAGCCGCGGCTCCTACATGGATTGCCTGCTGGCGGAGTCGAACCGCGCTCGCGCGCAGGGTACACCGCTCTCCCTCATCCTGCTGCAGATTGATAAGGGCTCCGAAATCCTGCGGCAGCACGGCGATGCCGCCCTTGAGCAGTATTCCGGGCAACTGGCACGGGCACTGGCCTCCTCGATTCGGCAGACGGACATCGCGGTAAAGTACACGGCGTGGTCGATTGTCTTCGTCCTGCCGGACACGCCCCTGGATTCCGCGCGGGCCCTGGCGGAAAAGCTCCGGCAGGTGGCTGCCACGGTGCGGCCAGCATGGGGCGCACCGGAATTGACGGTGAGCGCAGTGGTGGCGGAAGCAACCTCGCGCCCGGCCGACGAGACGGAGGACCGTGTGACCGAATGGATCAATCGCGCCGAAGAGGGCGTTGAGGAAGCGCGCGCGGGGGGGGGCAATACGCTGGTTGCGCTGGCAACTCCCTGACGCTGGGCAAAGGAAGCAGCCGCGCTCGGAAAGGTTTAGCGGCGTGGCGTGCCGAGGGGAGAGATAATTCGTGGGCGGGAGGAAAGGGTGAGCGTGGTTCGCGGAGAGCTGAACGCGGCGGGTTTGCGGTTTGGCATTGTGGTCAGCCGGTTCAACAGCTTCATCACCGACCGGCTGCTGGCGGGCGCGCGAGACGCACTCGAGCGGGGCGGCGCCGGCCAGGAGAACATCGAAATCGTGGGTGTCCCGGGATCATTTGAGATTCCCCTCGCGGCCAAGAAGCTTGCGGCGACCAGACGCTGCGACGCAATCATCTGCATCGGCTGCATCCTGCGGGGTGAAACCTCGCACTACGACTATGTGGCTTCGGAAACGGCCCGCGGCATCCAGTTGGCGCAACTGGACGCGGGCATTCCCATGGTCTTCTGTGTGCTGACGTGCGATACGCTCGAGCAGGCGATTGACCGCGCCGGGCTGAAGAGCGGAAACAAGGGCTTCGAAGCCGGGCTGAGCGCCATCGAGATGGCCTGCCTCTCGCGCAAATTGCGGGAGGAAGCCGCGCCCCGCCGCGTGCGCCGACGGTAGCATGACGCTTCGCCGCAAAGCCCGCGAGTTCGCCTTGCAGATGCTGTTTGAATGGGATATGGCGCGACAGGACCCCGCGTGGGTGGAGCAGCACTTCTGGAAGACGGCGCGGGCGGCCGATTCCACGCGGGAGTTCGCCGATGAGCTCTTCGAGGGCGCTGTTGCGCAGGCCTCCGCGCTGGACGATCTCGTGGGAACGCTTTCGGAGAATTGGCGGGTGGAGCGGCTGGCCGCGGTGGATCGGAATATCCTGCGGCTGGCGATTTACGAGCTGCGCGCGGGGACGGCCCCGGCGAAAGTGGTGATCAACGAAGCGCTCGAGCTGGCCAAGAAATTTTCGTCCGCGGAATCTCCTGCGTTTCTGAACGGCATTCTCGACGCGGCCCGAAAGCGCCTGGCGGTCTGAGGCGCCGCCCGAGGCGGTCAGGATTTCCGGGCCAGGGCGGCGATTTCTTCGAGGATGCGGCGGGTGGTTTCCGCGCGGGACGTCTCGCAATAAATGCGCAGCAGCGGCTCGGTTCCCGAGACGCGCACCAGAACCCAGCCGATCTCTCCCAGAGAGATTTTCACCCCATCCAGATTTTCGCGACGCACCACGGGCCAGTCCAGCAAGCGTGTGAAGCGCGCATCGGCCACGTGCGCCAGGGCCCGCTCCTTCTGGCCGTCGCGGAGGACCAGGTCCAAGCGGCCGTAGTGGTGCTCGCCAAATTCCTGTTCGAGAAGAGCCGCGAGTTCGCTGAGGCGCTTGCCGTGCCAGGGGATCACGTCGGTCAGCAGCAGGGCGCTGGGGGTG
>JAJXZD010000003.1 GCA_021780215.1 Acidobacteriota bacterium | reverse complement strand
CAGCGCCAACCCCTGCGCAGCCTCACCCGCAGCAAGTAGTTGATTTTCGCCGGAGCCAGGCCAACCCCTGCGCAGCCTCACCCGCGCCAGCAATCCTGCTGCGCCTGACCGCCCTCCTTTGCCTCTCAAAAACCACCCCGCGCAACGCCCCATTGACTTCCGCGAATGTATATTATGTTTCTGGTTTTGCTGATTGGCCTTTCGATCGACGCTTGTATGCAGTCGGCGCGAGCGGATAATTTTACTCGCTATTTTCCCTTCGCTGCCCGATTACACCGCTGAAGTCTTTAGCGGACGGGCTATCTACACTCATGCGCTCGATGCTATACATACGACGCTGTATAGTTCTGGCTCCCTGCAGCACTGCAAGGGCTTATCGCTTTGGGGTTTAGGTGAGGTCGCGGTAGCTAATCAAGCGGGCTCCTCGCGATTCGACGGCTTGGCGCGCGTCCAGAGATAGGAGGGCCTCCAGTTCGAGCTCGCGGTGCTTTTGAAGGCGCGAGCCTGTGTGTGCCAGATCCGCGTCGCAAATGCCGGGGTGCACCATGATTTCCGTATATCCCTCCCGGAGTGTGACAATCAGGCGGATTAGGGAGGCAGAGTCCAATCTGCCCGTCATGCCGAGGCCTAGAAAATTGTCTGGCGATTGAAGGCCGTACTTTCGGGTAAGAGACTGGAACCATGGCTCGGCTGCCCAAACGGCGGCATCCCGCGACAGGGCCTTCCAGGAGGGGGCTCCAGGGGAAGCTGCTCGCCATAGATCCCGAAGCCTTTCCGATGGATTACGCACGCGGAGAAGCCCCATCTCACGCGCAACCCTACATAGTGCAGCCATCACCTTCGGGTGAACATGAGTGTGCTTATGGGTATCAAGATGGGTAGGTTCAATTCCTGCGTTGCGAACCTTTAGAATCTGCGCGCGGATCTCGCGCTCGACATCGGCGACATATACGCACCCCAACGTAAGCCGCTTCACCAGTGTTTGAAGAGAGCTCGGGAGCGCGCCGTCAGGGCCAACCAGGGTAGGAATTTCCGCTGGAGGAGAGATGGCCCGCCCTCCGACAAGCACCAGATGACACCCGACCCCCAAGCTCGGCGTCTCCTTGGCACGAGCGACGGCATCCTCGAATGCCCCACCGTTGGCCATGAGCGTCGCACTCGTCAGGATTCCCTTGCGGTGCGCTTGAATGATCCCTTCGTTTACGCCCGGCGTGAGGCCAAAATCGTCCGCATTGATGATCAAATTTATCATCGGCTTTCGCGGAAGCTCCAAGGGGAGCCCCATGATAGCACGAGGTGGGCGGTGGATTTTTCATTCTGCCGGACGATCGCGATGACAACGGATAGATTCAACGAGCTTGTACGGTTCCATGGCGGCACACCTGCCGTCGCGCCTGAGCAATTCTCGCTCCACGTGCCAGGCTCTCTGTCTGAAAAAATTCATCGGCGAGGGAGTTTTCAACACTTCTGTTGAAAAGCATGTGGAAAAGAGTTTCGCGAGCCTCGAAATCCCCGATCAATACAGCGCTTAATGCATTTTGCACAAATTCTGTGCATCTGGATAGCTGGCGAGACCGGAATCTGCGAGGAAATTCACAACACTCTTTCATTGTGCGGTCGAAAACTCCGGAGGGGTAAATCCAGCTGAGGAAAAGCTTTGCCAAAAGCCTCAGTACCAATGAGGGGGAGGCTCGAGCTGAATCTGAACGGATTCCTCATCCTTCTGAAAATCGTACCATTTGCCGAAGGTATGCCAGCCCTTGGCTATCACCTGGATTAGAATCTTGCCCTGAGGGATTGCCGGCACCTTCACGGAGCCGTCCTCGTTGGTCTTGAGGTCGAGCTCGGCAAGTTTCTCGTGACGCAGGAAACCCCCTGACTGGTAGAAGCGGACGTAAACGCTTGCATTGCCGACGGGCTTGCCGTCGCTTCCCGTGACGACAAGTTTTATTCTGGTGGTGTGCGATTCCTGATTGCTCTGAGCCTTGCCATTCGCAGAAGCCGACCCGCTCTGCGCCACAAGAAGAGCTTCGCCGCGGGCACTCTGGTGACACATTCCGGCACATGCTACCAATGCGGCAAGGAGGAATCCCCTCCGCGCTGCAGCCTGCCATCCCGGCGATGTTTCGGCAGGTCTCATGCCCCTGCCTTTGTACCTCATTTTCGACCGCGTCTCAAGCCCGCCTCCTCCGGCTTCGGTGCTCAAACCAGCCGGGCCGCATTATCGGAGCGGTCGTTGCACTGATTTATGCGCGCACAGGTCAGCGGGAAGAGTTGCGGACAGATTTCGCAATCCATGCCAGATATTCCGGCAATCCCGCCACGATCGGCAGGGCAATGATCTCCGGAACCTCATAACTATGCAACTGGCGGACACGCTCCGCCAGCACCCGGAACCGCCTCCTTTCGGACTTGATCACCAGAAGAAATTCGCGCGCCGATTCGACCTTGCCCTTCCAGCGATAGACGGACTCGGCCGCCGGGCCGAGCATGCTAACACAAGCCGACAGCCTGCTTTCGACAAGCGACCGCGCAATCCGTCGCCCTTCCGCGCGCGACGCGCAACTCACCAGGACCACAATCTTGTTTCCCGACTTGGAGGTTCGCCTCGAAGGCATTGCAGCTCGATTTACTCCTGCGATTCCCTGCCTCGCGAATCTCCGATGCCTGCCTCTTGCGCGACACGATACAATAGCCAGCCATGGCAAGCCAGGCAATTCATTTTGGGACCTCCGGCTGGCGAGGAATCATCGCCGACGATTTTACATTCGCCGGGGTCCGCCGCGTGTCGGCTGCGATCGCCGATCATGTGCGGGCGTCAAAGAGATCTCCCAAACTGATCGTCGGTTACGACACGCGCTTTTTTTCCGAGGAGTTCGCCCGCGCGGCCGCGGTTACGCTCAGAAGCCGGGGCTGCCGCGTGCTGTTGTGCGCCGAACCAACCCCGACGCCCGCCATCGCTCACGCGATTCTTCACGGCAAGCTCGACGGCGGCGTGAACATCACCGCCAGCCACAATCCGGCTGCCTATAGCGGGCTGAAATTTTCCGGACCCGATGGCGGCCCGGCGCTGCCCG
Organism: Acidobacteriota bacterium; assembly: GCA_021780215.1. Taxonomy (GTDB): domain Bacteria; phylum Acidobacteriota; class Terriglobia; order Acidiferrales; family UBA7541; genus Palsa-295. The sequence continues at coordinate 1,029 of JAJXZD010000003.1, read as the reverse complement.
AAGTGACTCGTGACATCGAAAAGCGCGCCGCGGCCCTGCCCGCCGACACGGGCTCGCCGTCATCGGCTGAGGCTGCGGAAGACTTTGAGCGCATCGAGCCTCGCGAGCCATATTTTGCGCAATTGCGACGGATGGTTCGCTTCGATGCCCTGCGTGCGGCCCGCGGCGTATTTGTCTGCGACGCGGTGCACGGATGCGGTGCGGGCTGGCTCGACCGCACCCTGGCCGAAAACGGCAATGCTTGCCACCCGCTGCGCGCCGGGCGTGACGTCCTGTTCGAAGGCACGGGGCCCGACCCGTCCGAAGAGAATCTTTCCGCGCTGAAGGAGGCCGTGCAGGAAAAGCAGGCACTCGCGGGTCTTGCCACCGATGGCGATGCCGACCGCTTTGGTATTGTCGACCGCGACGGCTCCTTCCTTTCGCCGAACCATTTTCTGGGCCTCGCCTTCGATTATTTGCTGGAGACACGCGGATACAAACTGGGAGCGTCCCGCAGCGTGGCCACCACGCATCTTCTCGACGCCGTCGCGCGGCTCCACAACGTGACAATTTACGAGACGCCTGTTGGTTTCAAATATGTGGGCCCGCTTCTCCGCGAGGACAAAATCGCGCTCGGCGGCGAGGAAAGCGCGGGGATGACGATCCGCGGCCACCTGCCGGAAAAGGACGGCATATTGGCATGTCTGCTGGCCGCGGAAATGATTGCGGTGCGACAGGCCTCGCTGCATGCTCAGTTGCGCGACCTTTTTCGCCGCGTCGGCGCGGAATCCTGGCCCGTTCGGCTCAACCTACATCTGGCGGACGAGGTCCAAGCGCGCCTGCCGGAGTGCCTCCGCGCCGACTTTCGTGAATTCGCCGGCCGCCGCGTCGCCGGAATCAACCGCATTGACGGCTTAAAACTTCTCTTCGAGGACGGCTCGTGGATTCTGATGCGCCCTTCGGGCACCGAGCCGGTTGTCCGCATCTATGCCGAAGCGGCGACGCTCGATGCCGCGCGCCGGCTTGCCGCGGACGCGCGCACCTGGGTGA
>JAJXZD010000198.1 GCA_021780215.1 Acidobacteriota bacterium | reverse complement strand
CCGGTGTCGCCGATGGTCAGGAAAAATTCAATTGCTCCCATGATGGCCACGAACAGCCGCATGGAGACGGTCACCGGCAGGGGAAACATCCACACGCGCCGATGCGGGAGGAGAATGGCGTTGGCCAGCAGAATACCGTAAATTGCTCCCGAGGCTCCGATCGTGGATATGGCCAGCAGTCCCGGGCCGGAGATCCTTGTCCAGACCAGCAGTGCGCGCACCAGCAGGTCCACGAGCCCGGCTCCTGCACCGCACAGGAAGAAATAGGTGTAGAAGCGGCGCGTGCCCCAGGTATGCTCCAGATCGGCGCCGAACATCGCCAGATAGAGCAGGTTGAAGAAGATGTGCAGGATTCCGCCGTGAAGGAAGAGGTATGTGAACGGCTGCCAAATCCTCCCATGCAAAATGATGCCGCTCGGCGCCAGCCCGAACCACAGGAGCCAGAAGTCCCACCCAGCCCGTCCGAACAGCAGCCGCGACGCCTCCTGCACGCAGAAGACGCCCAACATGGTCAGGCAAAGCGTCTTGATGGCCCGCGGAAAATAGCCGCTCAGGTCGAACCGGTAGCCGTAGCCGCGCGCGAAGGATCCCACGATGTCTCAGTGTAAATGTTCGTCCGCCAGGGTGTCAAAGTCCGCCTGTGCTGGCAGGGGCTAACGGTCTGGCGATGACTGGAGTTTCGAGAGCGAGGGCTCCGGGAAGATGCGGATGATTTCATCGTGGACGTCCAGGGTATGGCCGATATAGTCGCGCGCGACGCGCTGGCGAAGGCTTCCCAGGGTGGGATAGCCGCCATGTCCATTGAACCATTTGGCGTCGTCAATCAGCACGACGTGGTTTTGCCCGGGATGCGCGAAGAGGGCGGCGAGTTCCCGCTCGACGGGCGTGGCGCGGTCAAAATCGTGGCCGTCGAGCCAGAACAGGCACGGTTCGCGCAGCTCCGGAAGAAGCCGGGGAAGAATCTCTCCGCTGTCTCCCTGCAGGATATGAACGGCGGGGAAGCGGGCGAATTTCTTCCGTGCGCCTTCCGCCTTGGCGGCGTCAATTTCGATCGAGTAGATTTCGCGGAACCGGCGCCGCTGGACGCGGATCATGTGTGCGTAGTTCGTGCCGGTCTCGACAAGCGCGCGCAGGCCGAAGGCACGGGCCGTGTCCCGGATGGCGCGCTGTTTCACCCAGTGGGGAATCTTCCCGGCAGGTGAGCCGCGCATCCGCCACCAGGCATACTCCAGAGGAGCGGAAACATTTTTGTACCAATGAAACAGAAAGCTATCGCGAAAGATTTTGCCGGCTTTGGAGGGCATGGGTGTAAAGGGCATCAATCTTCGCGGCGAGAATGAAGTCGCTTTCAGTCAGCCCGTTGATGGCGTGCGTCCAGGTGGTGATTTCGGCCTTGCCCCAGGCGAGGAGAATGTCCGGGTGATGCCCCTGCTCCTCGGCCAGCTCTCCGACGGAATTGACGAAGGCGAGTGCCTGGCGAAAATCGGGAAACTTGAAAGCGCGGACGATATGGTGCCCGTCCACAACTTTCCATTCGGGAACTTGCCGCGCGAGCGCATCGAGCTCCGCGCCGGCCAAGGGCGGAACGCCTCCGCGGCAGGGGACACAGTGCTTTTCGGCAAGCCCGGCCATGGATGAAAGACCTCCTTAGCGCCTTCCGGAAACGGCGGCGCGCGCCTCGACGTATTCGCGGACGCAGGCGGAAAGGGCGCGCTCGAGCTTCTGCATCACGGGTCCGGGCACGGCCGGAATCGCGTGCCCGGCGACCTCCGAGGCGGCAATCACATTGCGGTTCGTCGAAGAGACGAAAACCTCGTCGGCGGAGTTGATGTCCTCGGGAAAGAGCGTGCGCTCCTCGATCGGAACGCCCGCGGCCGGGCCAACCTCGAGCAGCACGCTGCGCGTGACGCCCTCGAGGCATCCGGAGGAGAGCGGCGGCGTGACAACCTGTCCACCGAATACACAAAAGATGTTCGCGGCGGTGCATTCGGCGATTTCCCCGCGCTCGTTGAGCAGGATGACCTCATCCCAGCCGGCCTGATGCGCCTGCTGCAAGCTCCACACATTGTCGAGCCAGGATGTGACCTTTACGCCCGCAAGAGGTGAGGCGGCGTGGCGGCCGTGTTCGCGTATCGCCAGCCGGACCGGATCGCGGTACGGCGGTAGGCCGGCCGAACAGATCAGCAGGTCGGCGGCCGGAAGCTTTTCGTCGCTGCGCCAGTGCCCCGCGAGATTGTGCACCACGTAGATGCGCGCGCATCCTTCCTGCACCTGATTGGCACGAAGGACTTCCAGCAGGGAAGCGAGCACGGCCTCGGATTCGAAGGGAAACGGGCACTGCGTCCGCCGCGCATCTCGGGAAAGCCGCGCCCAATGGCGCTCGAAGGCAAAGGGAACGCCTTCGACGATGCGAAGCGTGGTGAAAAGCCCCCAGCCGTTCAGCAACCCGGACTGGCCAGGGGAAAGCCGGACCTGCTCGATAGGCAACAGGCGTTCGTTATGGAAAACGAAGCGCTGAATCATGGCTCCGTCCTGGCCCCTCCTGCGCGAGAAGTTCTCGTCAGCACCATTGTAGCGCAAATTGCGCACTGCCGATTCGCCCGCCAGAGGAACGTGCTCGATGTTCCAGTCACGCAACATGCCGCGATGGACTTGCTACTCCCCCGAAACGTCTCCAAGCGCGGCAACCCGGCGCTGCAACTCCCCGGTGATGGCTTCCGCCGCATCAGCTTCTGAAAATCGGACGGGAGCGCCCAAGAAAATTCTGATTTCGCCGGGGCGGGCAAAGCGCCTGCCGGCGCGCTTCAGGTCGAAGATGCCCTCCATGCGAAGGGGAACTACCGGCACCCCCAGCCGGGCCGCGAGCAGGCCAATTCCGGAACGGAATGGGCCGATGTGGCCGTCCTTCGTGAGCTCTCCTTCGGGGAAAACCAAAATGCTCCAGCCGCGGTCCACCAGTTCGCCGGCAAAGGCAAAGCTCCTCCGAAAGCCCGCGCGGCGCGGGAGCGGAAAGACATTGAATACGAGGAGCGCTCCCCAATACCCCGCGCGTTCCGCCAGCCTTTTGAGGAAAGGAGTGTCCGCGGACGGACGGCGCATGGCCTCGAGCCTTTCTCCATCCATGGCCACGGCCAGCCTCCGGCGCATGTGCTCCGGCAGAGCCTCGAGGACATACGCCGGGTCAAAATACTCGGAATGGTTGGCAATCACGAGCGCCGGTCCTTGCAGGCCCCGAAGATTATCCCGTCCGTGAATCCTCGGCCAGCCGAGAATCTTCATCGCCGGACGCATCAGCAGGTGGCGCGCCGCGGCGCGGAGAATGCGCGCAGGGAGGGCTTGCGGCCAGCGCGGATAGGCGTAAGCGGCCTGCCGGACCAGCGGCTGTTCGATGAGGCGCTTGATTGCGCCGGTGGTCTCGGCATTGGCGAAGTCCGTCTCGCTCAGGTCAACCTGATAGCGATCCTCGATCGCGCTCAGCAGTTCGACGCGCTCGATCGAGCTGAGCGACAGTGCTTCCTCATCGCTGCGGGGCAGAGGGCGGCCGCCGGAGATGCGAGCAATCATCTTGGAAAGCGGTTCAGGCGATGCGGAGACGGCTTCGCGGAAGTTCTCACGCCTCTCTGATTCCCGCAGGAGGGTTTCCCGCATGCTTGCCAGAGCAGGTTTTAGCGTCGGGGTGCGCGGGAAATCCGCGCCGGGCCAGACGAACCACCGGCGCATGCGCTGGAAGGGGGCTAGACGCTCGTTGGCGCGCTGGACGGCGGCGCGAGCGGTATCCGCTGATGCGGCGGCGGAGTCGCGCAGCAGAAGCACAGCGACGGGCTCGGCATTCCCGTCACGTTCCAGGCCCAGGACAACACAATCGCGTATCTCCGGCTCTTTACGCAGTTCGTTTTCGAGATCTTCGGGATAGACATTCAGCCCCTCGGGCGTGACGATCACGTTCTTGCGGCGGCCTTTGAAATAAAGGGTGCCGTCCGCGGCCCGTTCACCAAGATCGCCGGTGTGAAACCATCCCTCCGCGTCGAGGATCGGCCCGGCGGCCGAATCTTTCCAGTAGCCCGAGGCAACATTCCCTCCGCGGACAAGAATCTCGCCTTCCTTCGAGAGCTTCACCTCGAGTCCCGGAAGAGCCTTTCCGATCGAGCGGCGGCCGAGGCGGAAGGGATGGTTCACGGCGACGAGCGAAGTGGTCTCCGTGAGTCCGTAGCCCTGAATCACGGCGTAGCCCAGGCGTCCCCAGAATTCCTCGGCGGCGGCAGGGAGCGCGGCGCCACCGGAAATGATGGCCCAAAATTTCCAGCCGAAGCGGCGGTGGATGGCGCGAAAAGTCCACCAGCGCATCAGGAAGTGGCGGCCGGCGGAGGTCTGGAAGTCACGCTGGAATTCGGCAAGCCGATCGCTGGCGGCGAGATCACGCTCGATCTGCGTGCGCAGCGACTCGATCAGCCGGGGAACGGTGACCAGGATGGAGACGCGCTCCGCGCGGATGACATGAATGACCTCGGACGGGTTGAGCGTGTCGAGAAAGACCGAGACGCTGCCCAGAATCCGCGGCAAAAAAATTCCCAACAGCTGGCCGAAAACGTGGCTGAGCGGAAGAAGGTCGAGAAAGCGCAGAGGATGAAAGATGCGCTCGTAGCGGCGGTAGCGCTCAATCTCCTTTTCGATCGGCTCCAAATTGGCGAGAACGTTCCCGTGGGTCAGCACAACGCCGCGCGGCTCGGCGGTGGTCCCGGAGGTAAAGACGATTTCCACCAGATCCCCACGCCCAGCCGCCACGGGAGAGAAACCGGCGATGGACCGTTCCCGGATGGCATTCGCCAAGTCATCCAACGTAAGAACAGGCAAGCCCGGCGGTAGAGACAAACCGTTGCCGACGACGGCCAGACGTACACCCGCCTGCTCTATGACCCGGTGTACAAATGTCTCCTCGGCGATGGCATCCATCGGCACGGCCACCGCGCCGCACAGCAGGCAGCCGAGGAACGCCGCGATCCATTCGCCAGAGTTCTCTCCCCAGAGCAGGATGCGGTCGCCCTTTTGGATTCCGCGAGCCGCGAATTCGACGGCGCATTGCGAGGCTGTGCGCAGGAGCTCGCCTGAGGTCCAGCGCATCGTGCGATAGCCGCGGCGCCAGACTACAGCCGGCTCGTCTGCCGGGCGCGAATCGGGCCGCAGATATTCAAGGAGAGATTGACGCGTCATGGCCCCTTGAGTGTCCCTCATTCACGCGGGAATTGAAAATGGCGCCCGGCGACGGACCGCGAGAGAATGCGGACAAAGGGCAGGAAATTGCGCCAAGGCTGGGTTCGTCTTACGAGATGCTCGCCGTCAATAAAAAGCCCGGCGGGAGGGTAGCTCGCCGCCGGGCAATTGGTGCGATGAGGACCGGGAAGCTCCCGGCTCCTCGAACAGGCCCCTAGGGAAGAATCAGCGCTATTACTGCGCCGTCGCAGGCTGCTCCTGTTTTGCCAGGTCGGTCTTGACCCCAACGGCCGAGGTTCCCGAGCCCGGCTGCTGATAACGCGTCAGGAAAGGCAGGAATGGCGTGACTTCGAACGGCATTTTTTCACGCGCCGAATAGAGCGGAACCGGCTTGGCCTTCAGGAGTTCGACCTCGTCGTTCCACGGATCGAGCTTGAGGCGCGCACCGAGAGGCAGAGCCGAGATCTGATCAATCTTGTTGGGCTGGAGTTGCGGTCCCGCGCCGGTGAGTTGCGTGTCAATGTAGACGCCATTGCCGAGGCGAGGATTGATGAGAGCCGGCAGCGCTTTCTTTTCCTCATCGAGCTGCTTGAGGAAGAGGGCGGCGTTGCCGAGCTTATCTTTATACGGCGAATTCTTGAGAAGCTCGAGAGCCTTTTCGCCAGCCATCTGAACGTCGCTCGGAGTATCCCGGAAGGAGAAGCGAGCGAGGGCCTCGACGGTGGAGACGTTGGTCATGTCATTGAACCCCCACTGATCGGTAGAGGGCTTGGTGACGACAATGTCCGCCAGTTCCTGAGCCAGGATGGTGGCGAGGCTAGCCTCGTCCGGGAGGACATCGATCAACCCGCGGCTGACGACGATGGTGTGGCCAATCGAGAAAGATTCCAGCGTGCTTGTGAGCAGGACCCGGCAGTGGACCTCCGGCTCGATATCGAGATTGTTGGTGACTTCGAGATTGTTGACGACGGTTTCGAGGACCTTATCCACCGGGCTCGGTGGCGAGAGAAGGCCGATGCGTTGCAGACGGTCGATGACGTTGACCTCCGCGGTGTGCTGCCATTCGCGCTCCGCTTCAATCGGAGAGGTGTCCTGCTGCGCGGCACCCTGATCCTGGACGGCGGTGGGCGACTCGATGGTGAGTTCGCTGAACGTCTGCTCATGGCCGACCGTCTGCAGGTCGTAGCCCCACAAGCGCGTCTGCGCCTTGAAACGCACTCGATTGCCGAGGAAGTCCCGGAGGTCTGATTCCTGGCTGTAGATCAGAGCGGGCAGCCAGAGTTCGGGCTGGACATTGAGCCGCCAGCTGTCGAAGTGCAGGTTATAGCCGTTGATTCCGGAAACCGGCGTGTACACGCCATTGAAGCGGACAATCGTGAAGCCCTGGTCTTCCGCCCAGATGCGCCCCTCGAACCGACCACGGCCGGATTTGGGCAGCGGGGTCACATCGAAGACGAGGCAGCGTACTTCACCGAGGAATTCCTTGTGTACATAGTCGAAGCGGTAATGCGCCCGGTCAAATCCCGTGGTGTCCAGATAGATCATCTGGAGAAAACCGGCAGGATCGTAGGAGGAACCGAAGAAGTTGGTAATATGCCCAAGGGGGTTGAATTGGTCGAACTTGCCCTTCCGCCTCCCCCCGAGCATCGAATTGTCCACGACGCCCTTTGCCAGATCCGCCTGACCGAGAAAATAATGGTCGCGAACCGGGATGGAGCCCAGGTCCTTATCGGGCTTCATGTCCTGGATATAGGTTTCGATGATGGGGTTGTAACGACGGATGGTGGCCACTTCATCGTGCTCGCGCGCGATAATGCGATCAATCGCCTGATTGACTGTCAGCACCGAGCTCGATGGCACGTTTCCCGTGCGTGGCTGCGTCTGGTCGGCCGTTTGCTGCGTTTGAGCCCCGGCCACGCCCGCGAGAGCAGAAGCCAGAATCAGCAAAAGTGAAAGCACTTTCCACGTGCGCATTGCCATTCCCCTTTCAGTACGCCAATTGGAACACGATGCGGGCGACCGCGCTAGAGTCCACCGGTTGGCCATCCTGCAACGCGGGGCGGAAGCGAATCTGACGCGCGGCCGCCTCGGCGGTTTCATTCAGACCATACCCCAAGCCTTGCACGACGCGCTGCACCTTGACCTCTCCCGTCGCGGTAAAGGTAACCTGCAAGAGCACAATGCCTTCAATCTTTTTGTCCCGTGCTTCCTGTGTGTATACCGGGTGTGGCACGGAGAGAATTTCGACGGGCTTGGTATTTGAGACCTCCGCCACGCGCCTGATTTTCGGGCCCGCTGCTGCCTGTTCGCTGGCAAACAAGCCCTGCTCGACGCTGCCATGGGCCGCCCCCTGACCGGCGACCGCCACGCCATTGCCAAATCCCGCGCTGGAGACAACCCCTTTCTCGCCCTTCTTGCCTCCGGTACCGTTCCCTTGTCCTTCGCCCGCCGGCATGCTGAAGGATCCGAGGCGAGCGATGTTGGGATTGCGATCTCTCTTGCTGTTGTCAGGGACGCCATTCGGATCGCCGAACCCTCCTGTCTGCACGGGTTCGCGCGGGCGCTTCAGAGTGGGAATCGCGGAGCTGCCCATGGAAACATCCGGGTTCGGCAAGACCTTGGCGATGATATGCGGGGTCGGCTCAACCTTGCGCTTGGCGGTCCTGGCGATCGGCGAGCTGATCACCGGAACATAGATTTTCGGCTTGGGCGCTTCAATCTCCGGGGGTTTGGGGACGGCTTTCGCCACTTCACGCTTGACGGCTTCCGGTTTGCGCACCGGCTGCGGCTTCCATGGCTGAATTACCGGCCTCTCGATCGGGGTGACCCAATAGTGCTGAACAATTTCGAACCGCTGGGGCATCAGCAGCGGAATTACGATAAGGGTCGTCAAAACAACAACTTGAAGTCCCAGGCTGGCGCCAAAGAAACTCCAGCGACTTTTGCCCTCGGGGAGCAAAGAGTCCCTGAATACACTTGGATTTTTTTCCGATGCCATGCGATTCACCCCAGCCGCGCGCCGAAACCAACAGGCCGTCGCGAGGAAACAATGACTCTGGTCATTAGTACTAGAACAAAGGGCTGGGATGAATAGAACCCAAGTACTATTCTACTTGCAGTCGTGCCGAAAGCAACACCTTCAATAATGACCACCGGCCGGCCAGTCGCTACTCGCCAGCCATCGGGACAAACTGGCGGAGCAGGAATAGCTGTTCCTGCTCCGCCGCTCGTACGCCGCGACTGCTTGAGTCACTGGTTCTCGACAACCACGTAGCTGGTAATTCCGCCATGATTGATGAGCAGGAGCACAGGCTGGTTGCCTGCATCGCTGAGAGCCTGTTTGTACTGATCGAGATTGCTCACCGGGTGGTGGTTGACTTCCTGAATGACGTCGCCCCGGTCGAGTCCGACCGCTGCCGCCGGGCTTGACGGATCCACCGAGTCAATCACCACGCCGCGAGTTCCTGCCGGCAGGTTGAGTTGCTGTGCGACGTCGGGTGTGAGGGTTTCGACCTGCACGCCCTGCATTGCGCCATGTCCCGACTCGCTCCCGGCGCCCGTTCCGGCGGATTTCTCGGGCAGTTCTCCCAGTGTGACGCTGAAATCCTGGCTCTTGCCATTGCGCCAGGCTTGCAGCTTCACAATAGTTCCCGGCGACATTTCCGAAATGTGCAGGCGAAGCTCGTTGGCGTCCTGAACCGCCTTGCCGTTCAGAGTGAGGACCACGTCCCCGCGCTTGATGCCGGCATGAGCGGCAGGCCCGTCCGGAGAGACATCTCCGATCAGGACCCCGCGATTCGAGCTCAGCCCGAACTGCTTGGCGATTTCCGGCGTGACATCCTGAATATAGGCGCCGAGGTAGCCGCGAACCACTTTGCCATGCGCTACGATCTGGTCCATCACGTAGCGCGCCATGTTGATAGGAATGGCGAAGCCGATGCCCTGATTTCCGCCACCGCCTCCGGCGAGGATAGCAGTGTTGACGCCAACCAGATTGCCGCGAATATCAATTAAGGCGCCGCCGGAATTGCCCGGGTTGATGGATGCATCGGTCTGAATGAAATCCTCATAATTCTCGATGTGCAGGCCGCTGCGACCCTTGGCGCTGACAATTCCCATGGTCGCCGTCCCGCCAAGGCCATAAGGCTCACCGATGGCGAAGACCAGATCGCCCACCTGCAGCTTGGTGGAATCTCCGATGCTCAGAACGGGCAGGCCAGTGGCCTCGATCTTGAGTACGGCGATATCCGACCGGGAATCCGTTCCGATGACCTTGGCCTGGAATTCTCTTCGATCGGCAAGCTGTACCTTGATGTCGGAAGCTCCGTTGACCACGTGATCATTCGTCAAGATCGTTCCATCGGAGGTGACAATCACGCCCGACCCGAGGCTCTGCTCCCGCTGCGACTGCGGCTGTCCCTGGCCGAACTGATTGCCGAAAAACTGGCGGAAGAACGGGTCGTTGAAAAATGGCATCTCGTTCTGACGCTGCTTGACGATTTTCGAAGAATGAATGTTGACCACTGCGGGCAGGGCGTTCTTCAGCACCGCCGCAAATCCGTTGTCGAAATTACCGAGTGATACGGGCGACGCCCCGCGCGCCACGGTCAGCTCTAGCCTGGGCGCGCTGAATACTTTGTGATCCGACCAATTCCTCAATGTTATTGCAAGCACTCCCCCAAGGACGAGCGCGGCGACAACCGCAGTCGTGGCAACCCACCGAGGAACGTGCAACTCGCCGCTTTTCATGAAAGTCTCTCCTTTTTTGCCCTGCGCGCGCCTGCCGGCGACGGGGGCGCTATAGGCTTAGACGTAGCCGGCCGAATTTCGTGTGCTGGTAGGAAGCGAAAGAAAACCCCGTGCGCCACTTTTGCAGTCTATTTCCTATGAACTGCGGCGCCCGCCTGTTCCAGCCCGGATGGCATGATACAGGGCCTTATGGCCGGAAGTTTCCTTTGGCTTCGCGCACACCCCCTATTATATATGCAAACGAGCGGGTGAGGGTCGCCGCGCGGTGCATGAACTGGCATTGGGAGAGCCGTAGCTTCTATTGGTGTGGCAGGGAGCCAAATCCGTCTTCGGCATGGTCCGCCGGCCTAAATAAGGCGAGCGATAAAGAACGCAGCTGCGGCGGCGAGCCCGCCCACAAGCACTGTCTGCAATCCTCCGCGCAGCGGATGGACGCCCGTGAAATGGCCTTTGACCGACCCGAACGCGAAGAGCGCCAGCAAAGTGACGCCCACCGAGATCCACAACGCGGGAAGCACGCCTTGCACCAGTATGTATGGGGTGAGTGGGACGAGGCCGCCCACGATGTAGGAAGCGGCGATGGTGGCGGCGCTGCGGGCGGCGCGGCCGGGATCAGGCTTTTCAAGGCCCAGCTCAAATCGCATCATGAAGTCCACCCACCGCTTCTGGTCCGAGATGATTGCCGTAACCACTGGCTGCATCTGCTCCTCCGAAAGCCCGTAGTCTCGGAACACCTTTGCAACCTCCTCCGTCTCGATGTCCGGAAGCTCGACCGTCTCCCGAAATTCGCGGTCCAACTCGGAGGAGTAATGCTCGGAATCGGTCTTCGCCGCCAGGTAGCCTCCCAGCCCCATGGCGATTGAGCCCGCGGCGATCTCCGCAAAGCCGGCGGTCACGATGATGCTGTTGCCGCGAGCGATGGCCGCCGCCGCAGCGGTAAGGCCGGCGGCGAGGGCGAAGGGCACCGTCAGCCCGTCGGACATGCCAATGACAATGTCGCGGACCGCGGCATTCGCGGTGAAATGTTTCTCCGTATGTTCGCTGAGGGGCATGCAATCCTCCTCGCCAAAGCCCTCTCGAAGATGGCGCGGCGCTGCTCCGGTTCCCGCCAGCCGCGTATAATGGCTGGGTTGGAGATGCGGGCCAGGAGGTAGATAATGACATCGGCAGGACATTCTGCACAAGGAGCCGTTCCGCAAATGAGCCACACTTTGCCGCCACTTCCTTATTCGTTCGACGCGCTGGAACCGTATATTGACGCGAAAACGATGGAAATCCACCACGACAAGCATCACGGCGCCTACGTCACCAATCTGAACAAGGCGCTCGAAGGAAACGCCTCGCTCGCCGGCCAGACCGTCGAGGAGCTGCTGGCTGGAATCAACAAAGTGCCCGAAACAATCCGCACCGCCGTGCGCAACAACGGCGGCGGGCATATGAACCACACGATGTTCTGGAAGATCATGAAGAAAGGCGGCGGCGGAGAGCCTGCCGGCGATCTGGCGGCCGCGATCAAAGGCGCTTTCGGCAGCTTCGCGGATTTCAAGGCCAAGTTCACGGCGGCGTCCATCGGCCGCTTCGGGTCCGGATGGGCCTGGTTGCTATTGCGCGACGGCAACCTCGTGATCGAGTCCACGGCGAATCAGGACAACCCGATTATGGACGGTGGGAAGGCGTTTTTCGGCCTGGATGTGTGGGAGCACGCCTACTACCTGAAGTATCAGAACCGCCGGCCGGAATATATCGAGGCGTTTTGGAGCGTCGTCAACTGGGCGCAGGTAGCGGACAACTACGCTCAGGCAAGGAAGTAACCGGAAACGCGGCTGCGTCCGCCAATCAACGATGGAAAGCTCCGCATCCGTCTGCGGAGGCCGGGATCTGGCAGATTGTCCCCGGCCCCGCGATGAGTGCGGAGTTTTTCTTTTTGGGTGCGCATCCGGCAGGATCAGGCCCCGGGAAGGAAGCGGTGCTCGGCAGCCAGGATCACAATGGCGGCAAGGGTGGTCACGAAGGTGACTATCAGGCCCACGCGAGCAAATTCCCAGAAGGAAATGCGCACCTCCTTGCGAGCCTGTTGCAGCACGATCAGATTGGCCACGGAGCTGAACGCGGTTGCATTCCCTGCGAGCGTGCTGGTGCTGGCCACCGCCAGCCAGACGAAGTGAGGATTCGGCAGTGAGGCGACCAGCGGTCGGAAAAGCAGGACGGCCGGAACATTGCTCACCAGATTGGACAGAACCAGCATCACGCCGCTCACGCCGAAAAGCTGGGCCATCGCACTTCCTTCCAGGCCGTGGTGGAATCCGGCAATCAATGCTCCCACGGCGCCGGAGATCTCGAACCCGCGAATCACCACGAAGAGCGACGCAAAGAAGAGGAGCAATTCCCAGTCCACGCGCTGATGAATATTGCGCGCGGGGACACGCCCGATGATGAGGATGAAGGCTCCCACGGAGATTGCCACGAGCGGGAACGAATAGCCCAAAATCCAGAGGACCACGACCAGACAGGCCGCCAGGGCGCACTTCAGCAGCAGGCTCCGGTTTAGCTCGACGTCCAGCGACGGTGCGCGGGAATCGAGGGGGTGATGCACAATCTCGCGGCGGAAGAAGAGCGCGAGCACCGCCAAATCCAGGGCCAGTCCGGCCAGCGAAACAGGAGCGAGGTGCGCGAAAAATCCGAGGAAGGAAAAATGGGCCGAAACGCCAACCAATGCGTTCTGCGGATTTCCGGTCACCGACATGGCCGATCCCACGTTGGCCGAGGTGGCCAGAGCGATCAGATACGGGACGCGAGGCGCGTTTAGCCTCTCGGTGACTGCCAGGACGATGGGAGTGAAAATCAGGCAAATCGTGTCGTTCACGAAAAGCGCCGCGAGGATCCCCGAGGTGAACACCAAAAGAGCGAGCAGCTGGAAACGGGTCCGCGCGATGTGCGCCACGTGGACGGCAATCCAATCGAAGAATCCGGAAACCTGAAAGTGGGCGACCAGAATCATCATCCCCAGCAGGAAGATCAGCGTGTTCCAGTCAATCACGCGATAGCTTTCCTCGAGAGGTACCGCGCCGACGAGAGCCATCCCCACCGCGCCGCAAAAGGCTGCTGCCGTGCGGTCCAGATGATTGCCCACGCCGCTTTCCACCGCGATGAGCAGGTAGGTGACGAGAAAAATTCCGACGGGAATCCAGTGATTGTGCGCGAGCGCAGCAGGGAAGTGTGGCATGCCGGCGGTTGAACCTTACCCCCCGTGAGGCTAAGCCAGCTTAGCGCGAAGGCGGCGGCGTCACAATCCGGTTCGCGAGGTCAGGCGCCGCCGAAGACCGTCACGCCTCCGTCCACGCGGAGGATGGCCGCGGTAATGAACGAGGCTTCCGAAGACGCCAGGAACACAGCCGCCGCCGCGATGTCCTCCGGAGTGCCCAGGCGGCCGAGCGGTGTGCGCTGGCGGCGCGACTCATATACCGCCTCACTGCTGATCTGGCGCGCTCCCGGCGTGGGCACGGAGCCTGGGCAGACTGCGTTCACGCGAATGCGCCGGGGCCCGAACTCCACGGCCAGCGAGCGGGTAAGGGAGGAAACTGCCCCTTTGATGGCGGAATAGACCGCGGAGTTGGCGGCGCCAAGTTCTGCCACCGGCGAAGTGTTGTTGATGATCACGCCACCGCGGTCCGGGTCCATGTGGCGCAGCGCTGCTTGCGCGCTCCAAAGCAGCGACTTCAATCCGACGGCGATCATGCGCTCGCAGGTGTCTTCGCGCACCTCGGAGACGTGCTCGCGGCGAAAAACAATGGCATTGTTGGCCACGATATCAAGGCGGCCGAATTCCGAGGCGAGTTGGTCCACGGCGCGCAGGCAATCCTCGCGGCGGCTGACGTCCGCAACGAGGGCGCGCGCGGTCCCGGCAATCTTTTCGATTTCGCGGACGGTCGCCGCGGTGGTGGCAGGGTCAATATCCGCCACGCCCACGATGGCGCCTTCCGCCGCGAAGGCGAGCGCCATGGCCTGTCCGATTCCGCGCCCGCCTCCTGTGACGAACGCTACCTGTCCTTTCAGCCGCGGCATGAAGTAGCTCCTTTCCGCTTTAAGGCCGCATGGAAGCAGCGGAAGACGATGAGACGCGGGCTGCTTCTGAAGCGCCGGCCCGGCCCTGCGATTGTTTGATCAGGTCGGCGCCCTTCTCTCCAATCATGAACACGGCGGGTGCCGGGCCGGCAGAGGGCAGCGCGGGCATGATCGAGGCATCCACGACGCGCAAGGCTTCGACGCCGCGAACACGCAACTGCTCGTCCACCACAGACATCGCATCCTGGCCCATCTTGCAGGTCCCGCTTGGATGGCAAAATGTCCCGGCGGTCTGGCGAAGGTAATTCCTGATGTCGTCATCGGTGCGGCAGGAATCGCCCGGGGCATCTTCGCTGAGGATGAGGGACTTCATCGGCTCGGTCTGGAAGATCCGGCGCACCCAGCGCATGCCCGCAATCATTCCTTGGACGTCTCTCTCGTCGGCCAGGTAATTCGCCTGCAAGCCGGGGGCCTGGTGCGGGTCGGCGGACTTGAGGTACAACCGGCCGCGCGATTTTGGGCGCAGATAGGCGACTCCGCCGGTCACTCGGTCCACCGGGTCCAGGGAAATCCGCATGTTGCGGTCGTAGACATGGCTCATCGGACGAAAGACGAGCTGTAAGTCCGCACAGGGTGAATCGGGCAAGGCGCGCGCCATGGCGCAGGCCTGCGAGGCGCCGTTGGTCAGCGGGCCGCGCTTGGCGAGAAAATAGGCGGCGCCGTGCCAAGCCACCCTGGGAAAGCGCAACTGGCGGTTCAACGAATTCCAGGGAGCGGTCCGGAAACTGCACGTGGTGTAGACATGATCGTGCAGGTTTTCTCCGACTCCAGGCCTGTCCACAACGACGGCGATGCCGTGTTCCTGCAGATGGCGTGCAGGGCCAATGCCGGAAAGCATCAGCAACTGCGGCGAATTGACGGCCCCGGCGGCGAGAATCACCTCCCGGGAGGCCAGCGCCTGGCGAATCACGCCCCCCTGCTCGAATTCCACACCTGTGGCCCGGCGGCCATCCAGAAGAATGCGGCGGACGAGAGCGGAGGTCTCGACGGTGAGATTCGGCCGCTTTCGGGCTGGCCGCAGGTATGCCTCGGCGGATGAATTACGCACGCCTTTCCTGACGGAATACGGCATGAGGCTGACGCCTTCGCCCATAGGATTGCTCAAGTCGTCTTTTGCCGGCAAGCCGGCGCGCACGCCCGCTTCGATATAGGCCCGAGCAATGGGATGAACGTAGCGTGGGAAGCTGACGGACAGCATCCCCTCCGATTTCCCGGCCATTCCTTCCCGGTGCTCGAGCTTCTGAAAATAAGGCAGCACATCGGACCAGCCCCACCCCGCGTTGCCGAGCTGGCGCCAGGCATCGAAGTCCTCAGCTTGGCCGCGAACGTAGGCACTTCCATTGATCGAGCTGCATCCGCCAAGGACCTTGCCACGCGGCCAGTAGATTCCCCGGTTGTCAAGCTGGGCCTCCGGCTCCGTTACGTAGCCCCAGTTCACGGCTGGATCGGTGAACAGCTTGCTGATGCCGATAGGCATTTTGATCCACATGCTCGAAGCCTCAGAGCCGGCTTCGATCATGAGCACACGCGTGGAGGAGTCTTCCGTGAGGCGGTTCGCCAGGACGCAGGCAGCCGTGCCGCCGCCGACGATGATGAAATCAAATTGGGGAACTGCTGCCATCTGCGAGCCTCCGTCCAACCATCCGATCCGTCGGCGGGATTGCCCCGGCGCTACTGGACCTGGAAGCGCCAGCAAATCCCGTCCCGGACCACCCAGCCGGCTGGATGGTTGAAATGCGTTCCGAGGACAAGGACAGGCTTGCCTTCATAGTGGCCGAGAAATGCCCGTCGCGTCTTGCTTGACATCTCCCTGTCGAAGCACGCCACGGAGCACAGATCCGGCTCGGCAAACTGAATTGGATTGTGAAAAACGTCGCCGCTGATGATGGCCTCCTGGCCTTGCGAGGAAATATGGACGCTCGCGTGGCCGGGCGTGTGGCCGGGCGTGGGTTCGAGCCAGACCTCGCTGGTGAGGCGGTGATCGTGCTCGACGAGGTCCGCCAGCCCGGCATCCAGGATTGGCTGGATGGAATCGTGGATGTGCTCAATGGCGGCCGCCCCTTCCCGCACGAGTCGCTGACAATGCTCCCACTCGCGGCGGCCGAAAAGATAGCGCGCGTTGGGAAACGTGGGCACCCAGCGTCCGTTGACCAGGTGCGTGTTCCAGCCAACGTGATCGAAGTGCAGATGCGTGCAGAGGACCGTGTCAATGCTTTCCGGGGGATAGCCGGCCGCGGCGAGGTCCTTCAGAAATGCCGTTTGGAGATTGTTGCAGTTCGAAATTTCGCGCGGCTTATCGTTTCCCACGCAGGTGTCCACCAGAACGCGGCGGCCGCCCGAAAAGACCACGAAGGCTGGCACGGCGAGGATAATCTGCCCTTCCGGAGTGAGAAAGCGAGGCGTCAGATACGGATATTTTCGCGAAAGGTGCGAGGTCTGCTCGCCGTAGATGGCCGCCCAGGGAACCGGTTCGGAGGTCTCCAAGATGCGGACAATTGTTACGTTGCCGATTTTCCACTGCTGAGGCTGGCCCATTCCGCCATCCGGGTGTGTAATCTTGTGCGCCGCGCCCGCTCGCGGGCGCCCGGAATC
>JAJXZD010000090.1 GCA_021780215.1 Acidobacteriota bacterium | reverse complement strand
ACATACGCAACACTAAATCTGGGCACGGTAGAACAGTCAAGAAGCATTCAGGGGTAGTGGCGTTTTGCGGCTCTCTATCACCTATCCCGTCAACGATGCCCCAGGATATATGGGTATACGCCCTCGAAGTTGGGCCGTATATCCGTAATTCGACAATGATTCTGGCTTAGCTGTTTCGTCGCTCATAGTTGATTTCGAGTTTCCTCGAACTGGCTTCGTCTTATATTCGGCTTAATTTAATGCCCCCAGCCGGAAAATTCGTTTGGACTTGTCCCCATTTTTGAGACAAGGGGTTAAGACTCAAAATTCAGCGAAGGGGAGGGAAATCCCATCGAATGGAGGAATGAGTCATGGGTTTGTCTCGGCGGCAGTTCACACGGGAATGCAAGCTGGCCGCGCTTCAGCGGCTGGAGATGGGGGCGTCGGTCGCCGAAGTGGCGCGAGCGGTTGAAGGCGTCTAAAAGCACATCCGGGCCTGCCACCGGTGTCCCCTGAAGATTATTCGCGAGCTTACTTTGCGATTTCTTCCATGGGTTCTGGTATGCGCGTAGCCCGCCGGACGCCAGCGGCCATCTTGCACGTGAGCGGCATCACATCTTTTCCCCGCAAGCAATGTTACGAGTTAATTAGTTTGCTGTTGCCAGCGATCACAAGCCGGAATTCATGCGGCGCGTGTGGAAGCGCGGATCGCGTGAAGGGGAATTTTAGAGTGAGTAAACTGCTGGGGCTCATCACACTTATCCTGCTGGTCCACTTGCCCGCAATAGCCCAGGTTACCCCGCCCGGGGAAGTCGGCGTTGGCTACACATTTCGCATGTATGACCGCCCGAGCTTTCAGCAGCCGCCTTCATGGCTCAGCATGAACGGATGGAATATGACGGCTGATTATAACTTTTTGTCGTGGCTGGGTGCGGCGGCAGACCTGGATTGGACGGGCAATGCCTCGAACGGGGCAGAAACGACCATCATGACTGGCACGATTGGACCCCAGATCTATCCGTTTGGCCATCACAAATGGACGCCCTTTGCCCATGTCTTGCTGGGAGCCGGGCGTTTCTACTATCGCTATCCGTGTGCCTGTCTTGGCTCGAATGGGACCAGTAATTATTTTTCGGAGTACGATTTTGCATGGGTTGCGGGCGGCGGCTTGGATTACACGGTGAGGCCAAAGGTAGGGATTCGCCTCGCCGAGTTCGACTTCGAGCAGGTTAACTTCGGTCTTCAGGGCTTTGGAAAAGGTTCGATGCCCGCCCAAAACAATTGGAAATATTCCGCCGCATTTCTGCTGCACTTCTAAAAGCTCTCGCAGCTTGCCGGTCTTTTCGTGGCGTTCCCGGATTTGAGCAGCGGCGACAATGCGGTTTCGTGTTGCTTCCGGGACGTCAGCTGGAATGCATGAGCCTGGCTCCCAGCTGCTTCAGACGCTCCCGGTATGTATCGAGGTCGAAGGTCTGCCGTGCCACGCCCGTTTCCATCGCCGCCCCTGCCACCGCCGACGCCACCCAGACCAGCACCCGCGGGTCGAACGCCTTCGGAATAATGTACTCTGGGCCGAACTCGATTTTCCGGACGCCATAGGCACGGCAGACGGAATCCGGCACCTTCTCCCGGGCCAGCGAGGCCAAGGCGTGTGTGGCGGCAGCCTTCATCGCTTCGTTGATCGCTCTCGCCCGGACGTCCAGCGCCGCGCGGAAGACAAACGGGAAGCCCAGCACGTTATTGACCTGATTCGGATAATCCGAGCGCCCCGTGGCCATGATCACGTCGCTGCGCGCCGCCCGCGCATCTTCCGGGCTGATCTCCGGCTCGGGGTTCGCTAAGGCGAACACGATGGGGCGCGGCGCCATGGTTTTCAGCATCTCCGGCGTCACCGTCCCTTTGGCCGAGAGTCCCACCAGCACATCCGCGCCGCGCACGGCTTCGGTCAAACTCCGCAAATTCGTATTTCTGGCAAACGGCTCCATGTGGCTCGTCATTGCCTCGGTGCGGCCGCTATAGATCACTCCGTTGGCGTCCACCATGAGCATTCGTTCGGGGTCGACGCCCAACTGGCGGTAATGCTTGGCGCACGCAATCCCTGCCGCGCCGGCTCCCAGGAACACCACTTGCACGTCAGCGATTTTCTTGCCTGCAATTTCTAGCGCGGAAAGCAAGGCGGCTCCCGAAACGATAGCGGTTCCATGCTGGTCGTCGTGCATCACCGGTATAGACAGCGTCTGGCACAGCACATCCTCGATCTGAAAGCACTCGGGTGTCCTGATATCTTCAAGGTTGATTCCGCCGACGGTCGGTTCGAGCAGCTGACAAAATTTGATGACATCCTCCGCCTTCTCCGAATTGACTTCCAAATCGAAGACGTCAATATCCGCAAACCGCTTGAACAAAACCGCTTTGCCTTCCATCACCGGCTTTCCGGCCCCCGGCCCGATGTTCCCTAGCCCCAGAACGCGGGTGCCGTTCGAGACAACGGCGACCAGGTTCCCTCGGGCCGTGTACTCGAAGCTCAGGTCTGGCGACCTGGCGATTTCCAGGCAGGGTGCAGCTACTCCGGGGGTGTATGCCAAGCGCAAGTCTTCCTGCGTACGGCAAGGCTTGGTCGCGACAATGGCGATCTTGCCGTTGCGACCAGCCCGGTGATAATTGAGCGCGTCCTGTTTGCACGAGTGCATAGAGGGGTCCCTTGTCTTCCAAATCGTTTGCGTAGAGGGCGGGAGCTCTCGCGTTCATGAGCGGAATCGATCGGCTGGATCCAAGGATTCCGGCTCACGACCAAATCTGGCGATCCCCGGCGCTGCCTCGGGTCAGACGGCAGACCGATGAATCCAATTCCACAACGCCGCTAGGATTGAGCCCATGATGTAGCCGATGCACGACGTGACTGCGACCAGGATTAGTGCGATCCACAGCCTGAATTCCTCAACGACGTAGACCGGTTTGATCATATGAATCCAGAAAATGAAATTAGCGATTTCCTGAGCCCATCCTAGAGCAACCAGCGCTGCCCAGAGAGCATGCCATCCGCCAAGCAGCAATCCGAGAACGATTCCCGCTTTGTTAGGGCTGATGGTTTCCATAAACACTCCCTCGCCCTGTTTGCTCCGCTCCTGATGACACACTGCCTGAAAACAGGCAACTTGGCGGTGACGCGCATCACCAGGCTTCATCGAGCGGACTGCGCCCCTTAAGGCATAAGTCACACAGATCCTATGCTTGGACCCGCAAACCGCCTATTTCGATTGCGACCCAATTTTCCGTGGCATTTTGGTTGTTGTCGTTTTCTGCGATATAACCCACTGTTGCGGATCGAGCCGGATGGTCCGGGGCGTATACGGAAATGCAAGATTCACCTGTGTCTCGGGGCCGGATGCAAGCACGATTCGTGTGACGGTTTTGCCATGGCCGAATCGCGCCAGCACTGGGATCGGCATCATCCACTGATTCGGCGTGTTTTTCTGCACGATCGTGCCGTGGACGATCGCGGAGCCGTTCGGCCGTCTTGTTATGGAATAGGACAGTCCGTAACTCGGAAACGGTGTGCTGTACACCCATTGCTGAAAAAACCAGTCCAGGTCCTTGAGCTTGTACTCCTTCGCGATCGGAGTATCCGCGAAATGCGCGTTGGCAACGGCAATGAAGTCCTCGGTGCTTGCGACGTGATTGCAGTAGCGGCTGAAAAAATCTTGCAGCATGACGAAGAACGCCGAATCGTCGCCCGTGGCGGGGTTGGAGAACAGGAAATGGAGCATGCGGATCACCAGCGCCCCCTTGTCGCGCACCAGGGCATCCCACACTCCATAGGTCTCTCGCGTGCTCAGCCGGCGCCCCATGATGATGGGGCCTACATCGACCGTGTGGCCCGGCCCGAGGCCGGCCAGCGTGCCCGGAGAGGCAACCAGATCCTGGTACATTAAAGTGATCATGAATCTTTCGTCCCCGAGCGTAAGACGCACTTTCGTATAGAGCAGTGCGGAGTATTGGGCAAGGCCTTCGAAGAGCCACTGATCGCGATACGAGCGCCACGTGATGAAACTGCTCCACCACTGTGAGGATATGTCCCGTCCGTTATGGAAGATTATGTCTCTGGAATCGGAGAATTCGGGCGGCAAGATGACAATCGTCGGCAGGCTCCTGCGGCCGGGAAAGTACCAAAAATTCAGGGCCCCTAGCCGCGAATACGGATACGGGCCATAGAGAAAGCTGAAAAAGCGGACGCAGTTGGCCATCTCATTCAGGGTAAAATCATTGTTTGGCTCCAGGAGCAACGAGTAGTTTTCCAGGCCAACTTCCTTGCCATTGATCAGCTGCGCCTCTTGGGTCTTGACGGTGTAGTATCCCTCGACGAAAGTGGCCAGGCGGACCGGCATGTCCATCCTCCATTCGGTGAGCATTTTTCCATCGCGGGTGCGCTTCTGAACGATTCGGCTGCCGATCGAGGCGACGAGTGTCCCCTTGCTGTGATGAAACGTGAGGTCGAACGTCGTGGGATAGAGCGGTACGGTGCGCGGATACCATGTGTCGCGGCGAGGAAAATTCGTAAGCGCGTACATGTTGCTGTGGAGCAGATATTCGCCCTTGAAATCCAGGATTGGCTCGAAGACCTGCCCTTTCGCCACGGGTTTTGGCAGCACGAGAGTCACACCACCGTCCCAGGGTTCCTGAATGGCGACAATGCGTTCGCCATCCGCAAGGTACGCGCCCGTAAGGTGCATCCCCCGGTCGCGGCGGAAATTGTAGTCTGCGTCGAGGTCCTCGTTGATCACCAGGGGAATGGCGCGCACGCCGTCGGCAAGCGCGGTGACCCTCATGTGCGCCTTCAGCTTGATTGTTCTCAGGCCATGGCGGAGGTCAATATCCATGTCGTAGTTGCTGATTCTTGCGAGCGCGAACACATTTGGATTCTCGGACGTCCCTCGCTGGTAGTCTTTGCGCGAATAGAAAGCCATCCACACATCGGGACGATAGAGGATCTGATCGTAGGCGAAGAAAAGGCCCTTCTCGCCGGTGTCGAGTCCGAAGTGGGCCTCGGGAAGGCGCGCCTGATAATCCAGAATCAGGCCAAAACGTCCCCGGGAGCCGCCGTCGAATTCGGCGCAAAAAAAGCCAGGAGATTCCTGGTTGAGGATCGAGACCACGATCCGCGCAAGCACGTTCGCGCCCGTGTCGTGCAACAGATGAGGGGAGAATTTGGTAGCGAGGTGGCGGGCCCGGCCCGGCGGACGCGAAGTCGGCGTTTGCGTCACGCCTAGGGCCTCCATGGTGTCGTCGGAAAAGCGTAACACGGCTGTTTTGAATGTGGAATCGAGTGCGGGGGCGTGAAGCATTCGCTGTACATACCCTTTTTCGAAAGCATCGCCGGGTGGATCCGCGTGGACTCGTCCTTTGCCAATGAAGACTGCGCCGCGGACTCGGCCCTCGATGGGAGATTCAAAATAGAACGTCCCTTGAAATGTCATCTTCACCCGATCGCGTTCCAGGACGACATTGTTGGCCGGTGCTTCGCCGGCCAGATGGAACTCCTTAAGCGATTGATAAAGGGGAAGGTTTGCGAACGATTCGGCTTTCTGCGGCTGTGGTCGCGGCTGCCCGAAACTTACGGGAGCGGCAACCGCCAGTATCACGAGAGCCCGCACGAAGGAACTTTGAATCAGGCGAAACGAGGAAAACCAGCTCATAGAGGTCTCCAGGTGGAAGCCCTTGGCCCAGTCTTTTCTGGCGAGGCCGGAATCTGGTGACCGCATTGAATGGGCGGACGAATGGCCGAGGCATGCCTCGATCCCGCCGCTCTCAGAGCCATGGCCCTTGACGTTTACTTGCTTTTAGCAGGGAATTGCGATCAGGCTGTGGCAATGTGAAAGATGCGCTCCGCGTTCTCGTGTGCGACCTGCTCGGCAACTGCTTCCGGCAGCGGCGCTGTCTGCATGAAGCGCGCCGCCGGTGCCATCTCCTCGTACGGATAATCAATCGCAAACAGGACGCGTTCCGGACCCAGCACCGAGGTGCAGAACTGCAAGACCGCGTGGTCGTTCACGCCGCTGGTGGTGATTGCGAAGTTGGCTTTGATGTACTCGCTGGGCAGCTTCTTCAGAGAACTCCGCAAGCGGCTGCGCCCCAGCTTGTAGCGATTGTCAATCCGGTAGAGCCAGTACGGCAGGCCTTCGCCCATGTGCCCTAAAACAATCTGCAAATCCGGATAGCGGTCGAAAATGCCGTTGACGATGAGACGCATGGCATGCAGGCCGGTTTCCGCCTGGTATCCCCAGATGGCGCTGTACAGGTTGTACTCTTCGCCGGCCAGGTATTGGCCGGCGGGCAGGGGGGGATTCCGAGGATGAATGTAGATCGCCGCATGGGCGTCCACCGCGGCTTCGAGGAGGGGCCAGAACTTTTGCTGGTCCAGGTATTCGCCACTCGTGTGCGAATTGATGACAATCCCATTGAGCTTGAGTGTGTGGATGGCCCGCTCAATCTCCTTCGCGGCGCGCGCGGGATCCTGCGGCGCGACGGTGGCCAGCCCCGCATACCTCTTCGGTTGCTTCCGGATGGCTTCGGCGAGCCGGTCATTGGAGGATTCCGCGACGGAAGCGGCCGTTGCGGGATCAAAAATCTGAACGCCGGGCGAGGTCAGGGACAGCAGGTGCATTTCGACCCCGGCGGAATCCATGATGCCGATCCGCTCGCCATCGAGATCCAGTAGACTTCGCAGGGTCGCGCTGGGGGGATTCTGGCGCAGCATGCCGCGCCACAGGTTCAAGTCAATGTCCTGCCAGCCGCCGGTGCCCGCCCGGCGCATCGCCTCGACCTGCTCCGGCGTCGAAAAGTGTTCCTCCGTGGCTACAAGCCGGTACTTGCGAAGAGGCCTCGCCGGCATTTCCTCGGAGCCCGCCGCGGGCTGGCCGAGCGCTCCCGCGGCCAGCAGGGCCGAAGCGCTTCCCAGAAATCTCCTTCGGTTCATACCCATGGCATTCCTCCTGGTCCGGAATCTACGCCTTGCCGTCGCTCCGGCCATCCGCCGGGGGCCCCTCGGCGTGTCCGTGGGCGGCCTGCATGCTGGGCCCTCGCGGTGCGAAGATATGCGGAAAACGCGATGTCAGGCGGAAGCAATGTGGAAAATGCGCTCCGCGTTTCCGTGGGCGATTTTTTCGACGTCCGCGGGAGGCAGCGGCGCTGTCTGCATGAAATGAGCGGCCTCCATGGACTCCTGGTAAGGGTAGTCAATGGCGAACATGATGTTGTCCGGGCCGAGGACCTTGTGGCAGTACTCGAGCGTGGGATGGAAATTCACGCCGCTCGTGGTGATCAGGAAGTTGTCCTTGACGTACTCGCTCGGCTTCCGCTTGATGCGGGTGCGCCCGCGTCCCGCCGCGGTGTAGACGTTGTACATGTAATCAATGCGATAGAGCCAGTAGGGAACCGCCTCGCCCATGTGCCCGAGCACGATCTTCAGATTCGGAAACTGATCGAAGACCCCGCCGACAATCAAACGCATGGCGTGCAGGCCGGTCTCGGCTTGAAATCCCCAGATGGCGCCGTCCAGGTTGAGCTTGGCGTTGAGGATGTCGTCGGCATGCTGCGGCAGGTTGCGCGGGTGGATGTAGATGGCCGCGCCCAGGCCGCTGGCCGCCTCGAAGATGGGCCAGAACTTGGGGTCGTCGAGATATTCGCCGTTGGTGTGTGAATTGACGATGAGGCCGTTGAGCTTCAACTGGGTGATGGCGCGGTCAATTTCCTTCACCGCGCGCTGGGGATCCTGCGGAGCAAAGCTGGCGAGGCCGGCATAGCGCGTGGGATGCTTCCGAATCGCCTCGGCGAGATGGTCGTTGGCCGTGGTCGCCAGCGCCGTGGCCGCGTCCGCATCCAGCATCTGCACGCCGGGCGAGGTCAGCGAGAGCACGTGCACATTCACTCCGGCCTGGTCCATGATGCCGAGCCGCTCCTGCTCGAGATCGAGCAGGCGCCGTAGGAGCACCTCATTCACCAGAAAAGTTCTCCACATCTCCACGTCCGGGTCATTCCAGACGGTCGCACCCGAATTACGAAATGTTTCCACCTGTTGCGGTGTGGCGAAGGCCTCCTCGGTCGCCACCAGACGGTATTTCCTGGCCGGTTGCGGCGTGGCGTTGGCAGCGTCCGCGGCGGCGCCGAGCGCGCCGGTGGAGAGCAGCATCGAGGAGCTTTGCAGGAATTTTCTCCGGTCCATTTCCATGTCCAACCTCCTGGACGGTCATCGGACAGCTTGCTCGAACAGCCTGGCGGGACAGGGGCGCGCCCGTCCGTGCCGACCCCCTCCCGCGCGAGGGCGCTTCTGAACGCCAGCCAGTTAGCATGCCCAAAGCGGGTGTGTCAAGCGATTCCCGGGCGATTCGCGGACCAGAGAAGTTGGTGACTCGAGGTTGTGCGAGGGGCTGGCGTCAGGCGAAAAATTGGCCCATGCGCCGGAATTTTTCGTAGCGCTGGGCCAGGATCTCCTCGGGAGAGAGGGCAAGCAGCTCGTCGAGCGCGCGGGAAAGGGCCGGGTCGAGGAGCCGGGCCGTGGCGGCATAATCGGTATGGGCGCCGCCTTCCGGTTCGGGCACGATTTCATCCACGAGCTTCAATCCCAGCAGGTCGGTGGGAGTGATCTTAAGCGCCTTGGCCGCGGCTTCCGCTTTCGTCGAGTCGCGCCACAGAATCGAGGCGCAGCCCTCCGGCGAGATCACGGAATAGACGGAATTTTCGAGCATGAGGACTCGATCGCCCGCGGCAATCGCCAGCGCCCCGCCCGAGCCGCCTTCGCCCGTGATGGCGATGATGATGGGGACGGGAATGCGCGCCATTTCGCGGATGTTGTATGCAATAGCTTCGGCTTGCCCGCGCTCCTCGCCGTCCACTCCGGGATAGGCGCCGGGCGTGTCCACGAAGACGAAAATCGGCCGGTTGAACTTACCGGCGATGTGCATGGCGCGGAGTGCCTTGCGATAGCCCTCGGGCTTGGACTGGCCGAAGTTGCGGGCCAAGCGCTGCTTGGTGTCGCGCCCTTTCTGATTGCCGACGATCAGGACCGGCCGGCCGTGAAAACGGGCCATGCCGGCGAGCATGGCGGGATCGTCCGCGAAATTGCGGTCGCCGTGAATCTCGCTGAAATTTTCGAACAGCAGCCGGATAAAATCGTCCGTGTACGGGCGCTGCGGATGGCGGGCCATTTGGAGGCGCTGCCACGGGCCAAGATTGGCGTAAAAGTCGCGCTTGAGCTCATCAATCTGAACGCGAATCTGGCTGATCTCTTCGGCGGCGGCGCCGGTGGACCCTGCTAGGCGCCCGAAGTCGGCCACTTCGCGCTCGAGCGCATCAATTTCGCGCTGCCTCCGGCTCTGCTCGTCGCCGGAGCCGTCCACGGGAGAGCGCATTCGACCTCCCGCTGCCGGGGAGGCTTTGGATGTGTCGCGTCCGGCGGGCCGGGCGCTTCCCGAATCCGGGGCGGCCTTCCGCGCGGCGGCAGCCGCGGCCAGTTCGCGCTGTCGGGCACGTTCGCGGAGGCGCCGCAGGCGCTCGCGGGCCTTCCGGCGATGTTCGCGCTTTTCTTCTTCGTTCACGAGATCACCTCGACGGAATCAGCACCGCAAATTTCACGAACGCGTTCGAGGAATTGGCTGTCGGCGCGGACGGAGCTCGAAGCCTCGATCGTGGCCAGGGCGCCGTCTTCCTGAACGAGGTCGAAGGCCACGCGGCACCTCCCCGGATTGCTCGTGAAGATGTCGTGGAGGCGGTTCACCGCGGTGGAATCGAATGCCTTGAGTGCCACGCGCACGCGCAGCAGGCCGGGAGGCCGGTTGGCGAGGCGTTCGGCGGCCTGCTCGAGCAAGCGGGCATCCGAGACGATCACGCGCGTGCCCGCGTCCTCGACGGCGACGCGGCCCTTGACGAGCAGCGGCGTGGCCGGCTTGAGCAGCGCCTCGAGCTTCTGAAAAGCCTCGGGAAAGACCAGCGCGTCGGCGATGCCGGTACGGTCCTGCAGCGTGAGGATCACCCAGCGCGAGCCGCGCCGCGAACGCATCGCCCGCAGCTGGACGATGATGCCGGCGACCACGATGTCCTCGCCGTTGCGGCGGCCCTCGATGGAGGATAGCTCCGCGGCCTTCAGTTCCTGCAGGTTGCCCGCGTGCTTGTCGAGAGGATGGCCGGAGATGTAGAAGCCCAGGGTGACATATTCGGCGCCCAGGAGCTCGTGTTCGGGCCAGGCGGGCACGTCGGGAAGAGCTTCGGGAGCCGGAGCGGCGGCTGCGGACCCGCCTCCGAACAGGCCGTGCTGGCCGCTTTCTCGCGCCCGCTGGAGCTTCTGCGCGCGCTCGATGGCGCGGTCAACCGCCGCGATCATCTGCGCGCGATGGGCGCCGAGGCCGTCGAGAGCGCCGGCGCGCACCAGGCTTTCCAGGACCCGCTTGTTCAACAGCCGGGTATCCACCGACTGGCAAAACTCGAAGAAGTTGCTGAAGCGGCCGGCGGATTCACGCGCTTGCAGGATGCCGCGCACCGTATTTTCCCCGACGTTCTTGATGGCGGCGAGGCCGAAGCGAATCGAGCCCCCCACGGGCGTGAAGTTGAGATCGCTCGAGTTGACGTCCGGGGGCAGGACGGTGATGCCCATGCTGCGGGCCTCATGGATGTACTTCACCACCTTTTCGGTGTTGCCGGTTTCCGAGGTCAGCATGGCGGCCACGAATTCCACCGGGTAGTGCGTCTTCAGCCAGGCCGTCTGATAGGCGAGCAGGGCGTAGGCGCAAGAGTGCGATTTATTGAAGCCGTAGCCGGCGAATTCCGCCATAAGGTCGAAGATTTTTTCGGCCTTTTTGGCTGGGATTTTATGGGCGGCGCATCCGGCCAGGAATTTCTCGCGCTGCGCGGCCATCTCCTCGGGCTTTTTCTTGCCCATGGCGCGGCGCAGAAGATCGGCATCGCCCAGGGAAAATCCGGCCAGGCGGTTGGCAATCTGCATTACCTGTTCCTGGTAGAGGATGACGCCCCAGGTCTCCGAAAGGATCTCCTCGAGTTCGGGAAGATCGTAGGTGACTTTCCGCTTGCCGTGCTTCCGGGCGATGAAATCGTCAATCATCCCGCCCTGAATGGGGCCCGGGCGATAGAGGGCGTTGAGGGCGGTCAGATCCTCGAGGCGAGTGGGCTGGTAGCGCTTCAAGATGTCGCGCATGCCGTGGGATTCAAACTGGAAGATGCCCGTGGTGTCGCCGCGAGAGAACAGGGCGAAGGTCGCGGCGTCGTCGAGGGGCAGGGCGGCCAGGTCAATGGTGGCGCCGCGGTTCTGCGAGATCAGGCGCGCCGCGTCGTTCAGCACTGTGAGCGTGGTGAGGCCCAGAAAGTCCATCTTCAGCAGGCCCAGGCGCCCGAGGGCCTTCATGTCGTACTGCGTGGTGACTTCATCCTTGCTCGACTTGTAGAGCGGGACGATTTCAGTGAGCGGACGCGGAGAGATCACCACGCCGGCGGCGTGGGTCGAGGCATGGCGGGCCAGCCCCTCGAGCCGCAAAGCCACCTGGACCAGTTGCTTGACCTGCTCATCCGACTGGCTCAGGGAATTGAGCTGGGAAGATTGCTGGAGCGCGTCTTTCAGCTCGATGTTGAGCTGGTTGGGGACGAGTTTGGCAATCTTGTCCACGTCATTGTAGGGCATGTCCAGCGCGCGCCCGGCGTCCTTTAAGACGGCTTTGGCGGCCATGGTGCCGAAGGTGATGATTTGGGCGACGTTCTTATCCCCGTAGGCGTGGCGAACATAATCAATCACCTCGCCGCGGCGGCGCATGCAGAAATCAATGTCAATATCGGGCATGTCCACACGCTCGGGGTTCAGGAAGCGTTCGAAGAGCAGGTCGTACTGCAGCGGGTCCACGCCGGTGATGCCCAAAGCGTAGCTGACCAGGCTTCCCGCCGCCGAACCGCGTCCTGGCCCGACCGGAATTCCCTGCGCCCGGGCGTAGCGAATGAAGTCCCAGACGATCAGAAAATATCCGGCGAAACGCATCTTCTGGATCATCCCGATTTCGCGCGTCAGGCGGCGCTCGTATTCCTCGACAGGATGGCGAAGGCCGCGCTCGGAAGCCAGGCGCTCGATTTGCGGTATGCGCGCGGCGAGTCCTTCTCGAGCCACCCGCTCGAAATACGAGTCGGTGGTATAGCCTTCCGGGACCCGGAACTCGGGAAATGGATTGCTGACCGGCTGAATTTTGAGATTGCAGCGCTCCGCGATCGCCACGGTGCGGGAAACCGCGTCCGGAAGCTCGCGGAAAACCGCGGCCATTTCCTCGGCGGTCTTGAAATAGAACTGGTCCGTGGCGAATTTCATCCGGTGCGGGTCGCTCATGGTCTTGCCGGTCTGGATGCACAGCAGGACTTCCTGGGCATGAGCGTCCGAACGCGTCAGATAGTGGCAGTCGTTCGTGGCCACCAGAGGGATGCCAGTCTCGCGAGAGAGGCTGACCAGGCCGCGATTGACTCCAACTTCCGCCTCGAGACCCTGATCCTGCACTTCGAGGAAAAAGTTTCCCTTGCCGAAGATGTCGCGCAGGCGATAGGCGTTGGTGCGAGCCTGCTCGGTCTTGCCGGCCAGCAGTGCGTCGGCCACTTCTCCGCGCAGGCAGGCCGACAAGGCGATCAACCCCTTGCTGTGCCGGGAGAGCAGATCATGATCCACGCGCGGCTTGTAGTAGAAGCCGTCGAGATACCCCGTCGAGACGAGTTGCATCAGATTGCGGTAGCCCTCTTCGTTCTCACAGAGCAGGACGAGGTGGTTCGAGCGTTCAGCGTCCGCGCCGCGATCCTTGTGGCTGCCCGGAGAGACGTAGACCTCGCAGCCGATGATCGGCTTCACGCCGTGCATGGTCGCCTGATGATAGAAGTTCGCGGCGGCGAAGAGATTGCCGTGATCCGTCACGGCGACGGCCGGCATGCCCCGGCGCGCCGCTTCGGCCGTGAGCTCGCCGATCTCGCACGCGCCATCGAGCAGAGAGTAGTCCGTGTGGAGGTGAAGATGAACGAAATTGGACCCCGCGGAGGAAGCCATGCGCCATCCATTCTAAACCAGGTTCGCCATCCGGGAAATCCCCCGCCTGCGGCTCGGCTTCAGCCGCGAATATTTGGCGACGGCTGGCGGTGGTTCATGGTAAAACTTCCCCCTTCCTCGTGCGGGCCAACAATTCGGCTGGGCCGATGCAACCGTATGGCCGCGAATCCAGTCTGAGTAACAGAGGGGAAGCCGGCCGGGCATGAGCCGGGCAGCGGCTTTTGATCTCGTAACCTTCATCGCAAGGGAGAAACACATGCTCATTCGAAGGGCTCTCTGGGTCGCTATTCTCTTCCTGACGTGCGGGGTATCGAGCGCCTACGCGCAGTTTAATTACGGCGGCAGCTCCGGACGGGATTGGGAAATCACTCCGTTTGCCGGGGGAAGGTTCGCCGGGAACGTCAACCTGCCGAACTCGAACAGCACCACAGACTATTTGACCATCAACAGTAGCTACGATTACGGCGTGATGGGCGACGTGAACATTCTGGGGCCGCTCCAGGCCGAATTCATGTGGAGCCGCCAGCCCACCTCATTCGGACAGCACGATTTCTATACCGGCGTTGTCTCGCCCTTTCCCAATGGGGAAGGAAACGTGAACGTGGACGTTTACCAGTGGAGCTTGCTCTACCCCTTCCGTGATTCCTCCTCCAAACTGCGCCCCTATATCGCCGGCGGCATCGGTTTCACGCACTGGGGAACGAACTATCCCAATCTCCTCCCATTCACGAATAACGTCTCCTTCAACCTGGGCGGCGGCGTGAAGTACTTTTTCTCCAAACACTACGGGCTCCGCGCCGATTTCCGCTGGATCCCCTCGCGCACCACGTCGCAACTCGGCCAGTACTGCGATCCGATTTTCGGCTGCTACGCAGCCAATCAGAATAACTACGCGCAGCAGATACAGGCAAACGTCGGCATGATTTTCCGCTTCTAGCGAGCCGGCCGAAGTGCGGGCAGATACCGGCGGCGACATTCCTGCATGCGCCGCGGCGAAAGAGCTGTGCGCATCTAGCAATCTTCACGGGGGCGCCAGATTCTCGCCGGAGGAGGCCGTCCGCTCGGTTCAAATCGTCAAACCGTTTCTGCCTGCAACTGGAACAACGGCCCCACGCCCGGCGTCATGATTCCCTTCGGCGTCTCCGGCGCTGGCGACGGCAACAAAAGTGAATGGAAAATTCGGGAGCGAGTAGTCGGGGCGCGGAGATTGATACTCCAGACCTCCTGCGCCCAGGGCAGTTGCATAAAGTCTATCTCGTTGGTGCGTCTAGCCGGGTGGAGGTACCACTTGGACCCCGCCTCAAATTGTCCCGCGTCATGGTACCCGGTTGTGGACTTAATTTGGCAGCATTTGGACCCCCATTGGGCCTAACTTGTAGGGTGCCCCCCCTCGAGATGCTCTCTGTGAATCGCCTGACTTTCATCAACTTGCGGGTGAAATGTCCAATTAAAAGGGAGGGTTCGCAGAAGGTTTCGCATTCGACGTTTTTCCGCGCCTGCCGCAATTCGGATTCATGCAGGAAGGCTACTGAATAAGGCTGCTGAGGGCGAGGCGTATCATTTTGCATGCACATGTGTTAGAGTAGCAGTGCGCTTATTACCTTCGGCAGTGTTGCGCGGCACCTCTGGTTCAAGACCTGATCTGAGAACATCCGCCATCCGTTCCCTCCGTATGTTTTCAGCGCAATCTCAAAAGACTGGCTGAGAGGTCCGATGTGCTCGCGCGAACTTGTGTCGGCCACGTAACTTCTCCTTACCAGCAAGAAAGCAAAATGCAAAATTTTTCAGAATTACCGATCTCTGGCTCGTTAAAACAGAGATTGGCAGAGGCCCATTTTTCTATTCCGACAGCCGTCCAGGCCGCGGCAATTCCACATGCTATGGAAGGCAAAGACGTTCTCGCGACTGCTCAGACTGGTACCGGGAAAACGCTCGCGTTCCTTATTCCAATCATCGAAAGGCTCATCCGACGAGACGCACCGGGAATAGGAGCACTCATCCTGGTCCCTACGCGCGAACTGGCGATGCAGGTGGCGAAGCAGTTCGACGTTCTCCGCGGGAGTCAACTTGCGGCTGCGGCCCTCGTTACTGGCGGCTTATCCGAAGCGCCCCAACTGAGCGCAATCCGTAAGGGTGCTCGCATCGTGATCGCGACTCCGGGCCGATTAGAGGATTTTCTTGGCCGGCGCCTCCTGCAGTTCGGAGGCTTGCAAACGCTTGTCTTCGACGAGGTCGACCGCATGCTCGACATGGGCTTCTTGCCGACGATCCGCAGGATCGTGGCGGCTTTGCCGAAAGACCGCCAGACGTTGTGTTTCTCGGCAACCCTCGAAGGCTCGGTGGCCCGTCTCGTAAAAGACTACACAAAAAACCCCGTGCGACTGGCGTTCGGGTCCATACTCAAGCCTTCGGAGAACGTGCGTCTCCAGGCGTTCGAAGTATCCGCGGAGGAAAAGCAGGAAGTGCTGCGCCTGTTGCTGGCGCAGGAAAAAGGCCGCTGCCTGGTATTCTCCCGGACAAAGCGTGGAACGGACCGAATCACCAGGCTGCTCAACGGGCGGGGCATCGATGCAGCCATGATTCACGGCGACCGTTCACAACCACAACGAACGGCCGCTCTTGCCGGCTTCCAGCAAGGGCGATTCGCCGTCCTGGTGGCGACGGATTTGGCATCGCGCGGGATTCATGTCGAAAACGTCGCTCATGTCATAAACTATGATTTGCCGAATATGGCGGAAGATTTCATCCACCGAGTTGGACGCACGGGCCGCGCGGGCGCCCGTGGCGTTGCATCAACCCTTTTTTCGAGAGACCAGCGGGCGGAGCTGCTGCAATTGGAGCGGACGCTGGGCATCCAGATTGACCGCATGTCCGTCGATCTCAGTTCTCTCCAAAAGAGTGAGAACAAGGTCTGTCCGAGCCGGCTAAGGTCCACTTCCAAAAGCCAGTTGGTGCGACTGCCAGGGGAAGTCCTGCAAGTGGGGATGCAAGGCTAGCGCGGCTGCGCAGCCTCGGCGATTTTCGAGGTCGAGTACAGGTGTCCAGGCTCCCGGCAGAACGAGCGAAGAAAAATCAGTCTCCGCATCTGGGAGGGGATGATTCAATGGAACGCTTCGGCGACATCAAGAACGAGTCCAGTCATCCCTTCTCTCCATTCGAACGGGACGGCACCCGCTTTGCCGACGAATCGTTTCTGCCAGGGATCAGACACGAGTCCCTCGACGCGGGCGATCGGATCCAGTTCGCGAGAGAGACGCCGGGTTTGCAAGAAGGCGGCGGATTCGACGGCGATCTCCCTCCGGACAACTCCTGCGATCCGATCCGCCTCTATCTGCGCGAAATGGGCAGAACCCCGCTTTTGAAACGTGAAGACGAGGTGGTTCTTGCCAAACGCATGGAGCGTGGGAACGGCCTCGTCCTCAAGGCGATCTCGCGGTCTCCATTCGTAGTGACGGAAGTCATGGCTACGGGAGCAGGATTGCGGAACGGCACGCGATCCATCAAGGAGATCGTCCATTTCGATGAGGATCAAACCCAGCAGCAAATCGAGGATAAGAGCCGTCGCACGGTACAAATCATTCGCCGGGTAGAGAAGCTCCACGATGCCTGTCTGAAGCGGGCGGCACAGCTTGAA
>JAJXZD010000075.1 GCA_021780215.1 Acidobacteriota bacterium | reverse complement strand
GAAACAAGGAGATCTGGGTGATGGATTACGATGGGGCCAGCCAGCATCAGGTGACGCATTTGCAGTCCATATCGCTCACCCCGCGATGGTCGCCAGATGGCGGACGCATCGCCTTCACCTGCTATGTCCCCTACCGGGGAATCACATCCGCGCAGATTTGCATTTATTCGTTGGCCGCCAATCGCCTGATTGCGTTTCCGCGCTTCCCGGGAACGAGCAGTTCGCCGGCGTGGTCTCCGGACGGATCGCAGATTGCGTTTATGTCCAGCCGCGACGGCGACCCGGCGATCTATGTCTCGCAGGCCGACGGCGCCCACATGCATCGCATCACATTCGGCGCGGGGGTCAGCACCTCCCCGGCATGGAATCCCAAGACGGGCCAGCAGATCGTCTTTGTCAGCGACAGAGATGGAGATCCGGTGCTTTATATGGCCAATGCGGACGGTTCGAACCTGCAGAAAATTGACCTGCCGGATATGGGCTACGTCATCGACCCGGCGTGGTCACCAAATGGACAACTTCTCGCATTTAGCTGGCGGCGGCCCAGTGGAAACTACGATATTTACGTCATGGACATCGTCACTCATCAACTCGTCGAACTCACGCGCGACGAGGCGCGCAACGAGCGGCCCACGTGGGCGCCCGACGGACGTCACCTGGCCTTCGAGTCCACGCGCACCGGCACGCGCCAGATCTGGACGATGCTGGCGGATGGAAGCCAGCCGCGCCAGTTGACGTTTAGCGGAAAGAACGAATCACCCAACTGGTCCGTGAAATGATCGCCTTATCCCTTCTTTTAGACGCGGAAGACGACCGGGCGCAGCGGCAATCACGCGAAGCCCCGGACGCATGCTTCACTAAGTGTTCGCGTCAAAGGCAATAAAACAACATCCGGTGCTCCCGCAAAGCCCTCGCGGGAAGCGCGGAAAAGGAGAAGAAGAATGCACCTTCGGACTCTTCGATATTATGCAATAAGCCTTGGACTCGCCGGTCTGTTGGCCGTGACGGGCGGATGCAAAAAACAGGTGGCGGCCACTGCTCCTGCCCAGCCGCCTTCGCCGGCCGCGCCGCCAACGGTCACGCTTAACGCCTCACCTTCTGCGATTGCTCCCGGCCAAAGGGCGACTCTCGCGTGGTCGTCCACAAATGCCACGGATCTCAGCATTGCACCCGATGTCGGCAAAGTCGCCCCGCAGGGTTCTACGCCGGTGACCCCCACCGAGTCCACCACCTATACAATCACAGCCACCGGCGCAGGAGGCAGCGCCACGGCCAGCGCCACGGTGACAGTCAGCGCACCCGGTGCGCCTGCTGCCGCCGCTCCCGCCGGGCCGCCGAATGTCAGCGAGCTCTTTCAGCAGAACATTCAGGACGCCTTCTTCGATCTGGACAAGTCCGACCTGCGCGCCGACGCTCGCGATGCGCTCACGAAGGATGCGGAGTTCCTGAGGTCCTATCCGCAGGTGCGTCTCTCGATTGAGGGGCATTGCGACGAACGTGGCTCGACGGAATACAACCTGGGACTCGGGCAGCGCCGCGCCGAAGCCGCCAAGAACTATCTCGTCTCGCTGGGCATTTCCGCCAGCCGGATGACGACGGTGAGCTGGGGCAAAGAGCGCCCTTTCTGCACCGAACACAATGAGCAGTGCTGGCAGCAGAATCGCCGCGCCCACTTCGTTCTGGTTCAGTAACAGCTTGCGCCGGGGAAATCCGCCGCAGGATTCGTCGCGGCTGCGGATTTTTCCGCATCCATGTATTTGCAGGCGGCTCCAAGCGTGCCAAAATGGATGGCAGAGGGCAGAGGCCTTGCGATGGAGGCTCTGCCGGGGCAAATAGACTGAAGGAGGCGATTCCTTGCGCACACGGTGGTGGGTGCTTCCATTGGCGGCGATGGTGGGCGGGATTCTCGGCGGAGCGATCCTCGCGCCGCAGCCTGCGGAGGCAGTCTCGAAGGAAATCATCGAACTGCAACAGCAGGTCTCTCAGCTCCTGCAAGGACAGCAGGATCTCAGCACGGCTTTTGCCTCAAATACCGCAACGCTGAAGACCCTGACACAGCAATCGCTTGATTCCGTCAACAACCTGCACGGCCAGATGGGCGAGCTACAAAAAACGGTGCAGGACATGCAGGCAAACACCGGAGCGCGCATTGACACCATGGCCCAGCAGACCCAGGGCATTTCCGATAATCTCCAGGACCTCCAGGCGCGCACGGGGAAGCTGGCTCAGCAGATGACCGACCTGCAAAACCTGCTGCAGAGCATTGACGCCAAGGTGTCCGGCGGAGCTCCGAGCGGAGCCACCGCGCAAGCCGAGCCCGCCGGGCCCGGCGGATCGCCTGCTCCGGGCGCACCAGCGGCACCGCCGATTTCCGCCGACATGCTTTATCAGAACGCCCTGCGCGATTACACCAGTGGCAATTATGACCTCTCGCGCCAGGAGTTTTCGGATTACATCAAGAATTTCCCCTCGAATGATCTGGCGTCGAACGCTCAGTTTTATCTCGGCGAGATCGCTTACGCCCAGAACGACTTTAAGGGTGCCATCGCGGCATACCAAACTGTGCTCACGAATTATCCGCGGAGTTTCAAGCTCGCGGCTTCGCAGCTCAAAAAGGGCATGGCGGAACTCGAACTCGGCAAGCGGACCACCGGCATTCGCGACCTGCTCGAGGTCCTTCAGCGGTTCCCCGGTTCCGATGAGGCTCGCCGCGCCGCCGCCAAGCTTCATGAAATTGGCGCGCCGGTTCCGACGCGCACTCCCAGGCGCTGAACGCGGGTGAACAATCCGGGCTTCGCATTTCTTGCCGGGTCCGCCGAAACGCGGGCCCTCTCGCTTGCTTGCCACGGATTGTGTGTGGCCGGAGTCGCCCGCTAGGCCCGCAGATTATCCGCCTGCCAGTCTCGAATGAGCTTCTTGATCGCCTTGCGATCCGTCAGCTTCTCCTCGAGAACCTTTCGCGCCAGGCTGGGAAGCTCCGCATCACTGGCAAAGCGAAGCGCGACAAGCTGGGCAGTATTGAACTCCGGAATGCGGGGTTGCAGTTCCGGCGGCAGGACTTCCCGCAGGCGCAGCCGCATTTCAAGACGAATCACGCGGTCCTGCACAGTCAGAGAAAAAATACGGGCCTGAATCGCCAATATAATCAGTCCGACGGCCAGGAGGAAGGACACGGCCGCTCCGAGCGACCGGCTACGTACGAGCAGGTAGCTTGCCCAGATTAGATTGAGAAGAAGAATCGGAAGCAGCACGCGATGAAATGCCGGAACGATGCGGGCGTGATTTTCGAATGTTTGAGTCTTGGGCATCCTGGCGCCTCCTGAGGCAAACCAGCGCAGCCTCGTGCCGGGATTCTACCACCCCGAAGGTCCATGATCCCGGCCCGCTGTGGAGGCGCCCGGCCATTCTTGCCCCGGTGCATTCCTTCGCGGAGGCATTTCCGCTATACTCCTCGGCATGTCCGTGAACAAAGCAATCCTGGTGGGACGCCTCGGCCGCGATCCCGAAACGCGCTACACCTCCAGTGGCCAGGCCGTTTGCAACTTCACTCTGGCCACCGATTCAAGCTACAAGGACCGCGCTGGCGAACGCCAGAAGCGCACCGAATGGCATCGGATCGTGCTTTGGGGAAAGCTGGCCGAAATCGCGCAGCAGTACCTCAAGAAGGGCCAGCTCGTCTATATCGAAGGCCGCATCCAGACCCGCGAGTGGGAAGACAAACGCGACGGTCAGAAACGCACAACGACAGAGATCGTCGGCAACGAAATGCGCATGCTGTCGTCCCGTGCGGAGGGAGCAGCAGTCGGCGCAGGAGGCGCGCCCGGCTCGGCCCGTTCCGCAGCCGGCGAGCTCGAAGGCGGCTCGGCGCCGGATGAGTTCACTTCCGAGCCGCAGATTTCCGACGAGGATATTCCCTTCTAACGGCGCCTCTTGCAGAGGCGCTGACGGCTTAGGCTACCGAACTCTGATACCGCTATCGTCGGCGGAGCCGGCCGCAACGCCGGCGATTCCTTCGACCATATCCTCGTCCGGCGAGGGCAAGGTGGGCAGAACCTCCGAGGCGATCAGGCGGTCCTGGATAGCCACGTCCTTCTTCATGCGGCCATCGCGGAACTCGAGCGCGCGTTTGGCGTACTGCGCGATGTCCGCTTCGTGAGTGACAATAATGACGGTCAGGCCGTGCTCCTCATTCAGCCTTTGAAAAATGTCCATGATCTCGACGCTGGTGCGGCTGTCGAGATTTCCCGTCGGCTCATCGGCCAGCAGCAATGAGGGGTCGTTCACCAGCGCCCGGGCGATCGCTACGCGCTGCTGCTGTCCTCCGGAAAGCTGCGAGGGGAAATGCCCCGCGCGTTCGGCGAGCCCCACTCGGACCAGAGCCTCCCGCGCGCGCTTCTCGCGCTCTGCGATCGGAACCCCTGAATAGATGGTTGGCAACTCGACATTTTCGAGCGCCGTGGTGCGCGACAGAAGATTGAACTGCTGGAACACGAAGCCGATCTTTTTGCTCCGAATCCTCGCCAATTCGCGTTTGCTGAGGCCCGAAACGTCTACGCCATCCAGAAAATAGCGGCCCTTTGTGGGCTTGTCCAAACAGCCCAGAATGTTCATCAGGGTTGACTTGCCCGAGCCCGAGGCGCCCATTACGGCCACAAATTCGCCGGGATAAATCTGCAGGCTGACGCCTCGCAGTGCGTGCACCTGCACCTCGCCGAGGTCGTAGATCTTCTGAACATTTTCGAGGCGGATGGTCGGCTCGCCACCCCCCGTAGCGGGGCCGGGAGCGAAGCTGGAGGGGAGAATCGCGGCTGAACGGTCGTCCATGAGGTCAGAGTTTCGATTGCTTCCGGGGGCTTTGTGCCCGCGGGTTGATTGCTCGCGCTTCCCCGTATTTCCTAATGGCTAGCAGCGGCTGCGGCGGCAGCTTCCTTCTTGCGCTGCTCATCCACCCGTCGCATATATTCCTCGAATTTCGGGACCTGCTCAGGCGTCAGGATCGCGCGAATGCGGTCGCGTCCCTGCTGGCGGATCGCTTCGCGCTGCGCGTCGAGCGGGGCGTAGAGCGCCTGCCATTTCGTGCGTGTGTCGTCCATGATTGCCGCGAGCTGGGTTCGCTGTGCAGGCGTCAGTTGCACAACCTGCGAAAAATTGTCGATCAGCTGATCCCGCGTGGGGTGCCCGCTATTCAGCACCACCTGCTGGCCGGAGACGTGTTCGCTCCACAAATGATTGCCCACGCCGCCGAAGATGACGCCCAGCGCGAACACCAGCACGAACAGTGCGGCTGCCTCCCGGCGCGCGTTAGTGGTTTGCATAATTGCTTTCCGCCACCATCATCAAAGCCTCGTCCCGATTAGCCGGCGGGCGAGCCGGGTCGGAAGGGGCCAGAAAATCGCTCACATTTATCAGACGTAGCGCGCTCGCACTCGGTTGCGCGCGCCGCCCCCATCCGGCATCGTAGGTGACGAGGATGCCCAGCGCCAGCGTCGCCGTGGCAGCAAACCGCCAGCCGAGCGAGACAAAGGATTGCCAAAAACCGGCGCGTTCCGCAATTCTCTCCTCTTCCGCCGCGCGAACCCGCACCATCACCAGACGGGAGAAATCCTGCCCGGGGCCCGTCGCCGGGGCCAGCGCGCGCAGCAAATGAGTGCTCGCCGTTGCCAGCTCAAACGCCTCCCGGCAGCGCGCGCACGCGCCCAAGTGCTCCGCTACCTCCTTGGCACGTGTTCCAGCGAGTTCGCCGCTGAGATAATCTTCGAGCAGCGGCTCGTATTTGCGACACGCCACATTTGCCGGTTCATTGCCCTTTGTCATGGCCATTCAGCCCTTCCGGGGGCTTTCGGGTAAAGCTTCAGCCCCCTTGCCCGAAGCCATTCGGCGCCGGTACACATCCATGATTCTGCCGCGCGCGCGAAACAGTCTCACCTTCACGGTATTTACGTTGAGCTTCAGAATGTCGGCCAATTCCTGCACCGAGAAACCAGCCATTTCCTTGAGCACGAGAAGCTGCTGGTCCTGCTCTGGAAGGACCGCCAGCAGCCATCCGAGCATCTCGCGCGTTTCCGCCCGGTCGCCAGCGCTTTCGACCGCGTGATCGCGGGACATGATTCCATCCAGCCGCGAGATTTGCTCCTCGGACAGATCCGCCTCGTACACCAGGGGCCGCACCTTCTTTTTTCTAAGATAGTCCCAGCACTCATTCACCGCGATTTTGTAGAGCCAGGTTGAAAACGCCGCGCGCTGGTCGAATTTTTTGATTCCCAGGTAGACCTTAAGAAATACCTGCTGCGCTACATCCTCGACATCTTCAGGACGTCGCAGGATTCCTCCCACCAGGGCGAACACCCGCTGCTGGTGGCGCCGCACCAATTCCTCGAAGGCGTCCTGCGCGCCTCCCTGGCACAGGCGCACCAACTCCCGATCTTCTTCCTGCTTCCCTCGCCGGCCGAGGGGCAAGGAAATGGCCGGAGCAGTGGCTGCCATGTTTTTTGTGACGTTCCTCATCGGCGTTTGGTTACGCCCGCCCCTCCTGCCAGTTTGAGCTTGCAGTCATCATAAGACCATGCAAAAATATCCGCCATGATAATTGGAGAACGCATTCGTTTGCTGCGAGAGCAGAAGAAGCTCTCACAAGGCGACATCGAGAAGCGCACCGGCCTGCTTCGCTGCTATATTTCCCGCGTCGAAAATGGCCATACGGTTCCGGCCATTGAGACTCTTGAAAAGCTGGCTCGAGCGATGGAAGTCCCGCTTTATCAGCTCTTCTACGATGGCGAGGAGCCTCCCGAACTCCCCAACCTGCCCCTGCGCAAGAGCGCGGATGAGATTGCTTGGGGCAGCACTGGCAAGGACGCCCGCTACCTAGGGCGGTTCCGGCGCCTGCTGGGCAACATTCAGGAGGGCGACCGGCGCCTTCTGCTATACATGGCCCAGAAAATGGCCCATCGCTAGCCACGCGCTTAGACCTAAGGCCCCGCAATTCCGGAGTCGGCCTTGGCCCGGCCTCGTCCTTGCCGCGGTCGTTTCCTTGCTTCGCAGTCCGCCTACTCCCATTCGATCGTGCTCGGAGGCTTCGAGCTGATGTCGTAGGCCACCCGGTTTACTCCGGGCACCTCGTTGACGATCCGCGTTGAAATCCTTTCGAGCACGTCCATGGGCAGGCGGGCCCAATCGGCGGTCATCGCATCGAGCGATTCCACCACGCGCACGACGACGGTGTGGCCGTAGGTTCTCTCGTCTCCCATCACACCCACGCTGCGAATCGGCAGCAGGACCGCGAATGCCTGCCAAACCTTTTCATAAAGCCCCGCGCGCCGGATCTCCTCCACCACCACAGCGTCCGCTCCGCGCAACATTTCAAGCTTCTCGGGCGTGACTTCTCCCAGCAGGCGAACCGCCAGCCCGGGTCCGGGGAACGGATGCTTCACCAGAATCTCCTCGGGCAGGCCGAGCTCCCTGCCGATCTGGCGAACCTCGTCCTTGAACAGATCGCGCAGCGGTTCGATCAACGCGAAGGGCATGTCCGCGGGCAGCCCGCCAACATTGTGATGCGACTTGATCACGGCGGACGGACCCTTGACGGAAACAGATTCGATGACATCCGGGTACAGCGTGCCTTGCACAAGAAACTTCACCGGCAGGCCGCCTCGCGTCCCTGTGACGAGCTTGTTGGCCTCCTCGGCAAAGACAGCGATAAATTCATTCCCGATAATCTTCCTCTTTTGCTCCGGGTCGGTGACCCCTTTCAATTTTCCAAGGAAACGGCTCGATGCGTCTACGCCGACCACGTTCAGGCCCAGCCTCCCGCGCAATAAATCCAGCGTATCGGGAAACTCGTTCCACCGCAGCATGCCGGTATCCACGAAGACATTCACCAGCCGGTCACCGATGGCGCGGGCAACCAGGGCTGCCGCGACCGCCGAATCCACGCCGCCGCTGAGCGCGCAAATGGCCCGCGCTCCCTCAGCCTGCTCGCGTATGACGGCGACAGACGAGGCGATGAACCCCGAGCGGCTCCAGTTCTTCTGGGCCCCGCAGATCTCGAAGACGAAATTGCGAAGCATCTCTTCCCCGCGCTGGGTGTGGTTCACTTCCGGGTGAAACTCCACTCCGTACAGGCTTCTCTGCGGATCCTCCACGGCAGCCACGGCGTTGTCTGTCCGCCCGGTCACATGAAAGCCGGCCGGCAGGCCAACCACATGATCCCCGTGGCTGTTCCAGATCTTGATCTCTCCCGAGAGCCCGGAAAATAGCCTCGAGGACCGCTCGATCTCCAGCACTGCGGGGCCGTATTCGCGGCGGTCCGCGCGCTCAACCTTGCCGCCGAGCTCGTGAGTCAGCCACTGCATTCCATAGCAGATTCCGAGGACGGGAACACCCAGCGCGAGGACTCCCGAATCGCAGGCAGGCGCGTCCTTTTCGTATACGGAGCTTGGGCCGCCCGAGAGGATGATGCCGGCCGGTTCCAGCCGGCGAACTTCCTCGAGCGGAGCGGTGCAAGGAAGAATCGCGGAGAAAACCTGCTGCTCACGGATGCGGCGGGCAATCAGCTGCGTGTACTGCCCACCAAAGTCCAGAACAACAATTCCGCGCCGCGTGCTCACCGCGCGCCCCTGCTCTCTTTGTGCTGCCAATCCACCCTCTGCCA
The DNA here is from genome assembly GCA_021780215.1 of Acidobacteriota bacterium. Classification (GTDB taxonomy): domain Bacteria; phylum Acidobacteriota; class Terriglobia; order Acidiferrales; family UBA7541; genus Palsa-295. The sequence goes on along the minus strand of JAJXZD010000075.1, from coordinate 8,094 downwards.
TGGTCTCTTCCATGCGGCCGTAATCCACCACTTGCAGCGGCCCTGTGGCGCAGGAAAAATAAAATCTCCTGCATTCAGCATATCATCACTCGCCCACTGCTCGAACGACCGCACTACTTGGGAGCCGTGGCTTTTTCCCCTGACGGCATCCGCCTTGGTCTTCGCCCCCGCCCGGACAGAAGCGCCAGGCGGACCGCGTCGGCCATTGCGGCATAGCCGGCGTCGTTGGGATGGAGATGATCGCCACTGTCGTATGCGGCGAGAAACGTTCCTGGGTGGGCCGGGTCGCGGACGGCAGCCTCGAAATCAATCACGCCGTCGAACGCTCCTCCCGTGCGAATCCAGGCGTTCACCGCCTGGCGCTTCGCCTCCGCAGCCTGCGAATAGTAGGTCGCTCCTTCGAAAGGAGTCAGCGTGCCGCCAAACACGCGCAGGCCGGCCACATGCGCCCGCTCCACAATCTGGCGCAGTCCGGCGATGAGATCCTCCGCGGAAACGGCCTGGTCGGATTGGCCCGGCGCGTTGGAAAACCCGATGTCGTTGATCCCCTCGAGCACAATCACGTCTCGCACCCCGGGCTGCGCCAGCACATCGCGGCCAAATCGCGCCAGCGCGTTCGGGCCCACCAAATCGTGCAGGATGCGATTGCCACTGATCCCCGCGTCGAGCACGGCGAGCTGCGGCCCACCGGCGCCGGGCGCGAGCAGCCGCCGGGCCAGGTCGCTCGGCCAGCTGTGGTCGGCATCCACCGTCGAACGGGCACCGTCTGTGATCGAATCGCCAAACGCCACTAGGGCGTGAGTCCGATACGGTGCGGCGACAATCACACTCGTCAGCCAATACCAGGATTGCAGCTTATCGGCCACGGGAAGGCTCTCTTTCGATGTCACATTCCCCGGCCCGGCCACGTAGACCGGGTGCAACCCCGTCCAGTGCCACGTGGGTGGCCCTGTCTTCTCTGGAACGTAAACGCTGATTGCCAGATCGGTTAGTGGAGGCACAGGCAGATCCACCGGATCGCTCAGCACGTCGGCTCCCGGAGGGATCACGATGGATGGACGGCCGCTGAACGCCAACGTGCGATCCGTGGAAGGCTGGATGCTTCCCCCTTGGCCGCGAAGAGCGATGTGCGCCGCGCCGATGGTCAGCGGCGCGGAGCCGAATTCATTGGACAGCCGCACGCGAACCCTGTCTCCGCCGATGCTCGTCCGCACAATCATGCGGATTGTTTGGTTGTCGAACCGTTCTTCAGGCATCGTGCGCCCCATGAAATTCACCGGGCCCTGCATCGAGGCGCTCCACGTGGCCACCCATCGTTGGCTGGCGCGGCCTCGCTGGGCGCGGGTGGTCGCCGCGGCTGGCATCAGGCACGCCAGCAATATGAAAAAAGCCGGCAGCCAGAACCGGTTCAGCGCCCCGCATCCTGGATGCCCGGCACTCCGGCCTCGTAAACGACTCAAGCGGCCCCGATGGTTCCCGTCGAACGAGCTCGATCTTGTGCTCATGTCTCTGCTCCTCGGCGTCCGAATCACTTCTTCGGCTCGCCCGCTACTTCTCCTTCACCACAATGTTCACCAGCTTGCGAGGCACGACGATCACCTTCACAATCTGTTTCCCGGAGACAAGCGGAGCGATATGCGGATCGGCCAATACCCGCTCCCGTGTCTCCACCTCGGCCAGCGTTTCCGCAACCAGCACCCTTCCGCGCAGGCGGCCGTTCACCTGGACGATGATTTCGACCTGCTCCTCGCGCGTCAATTCCTCGCGGAAGGCCGGCCACTTTCCCCGCGCCAACCCGCCTGTGTTCCCGAGCATCTCCCAGAGCTCCTCGGCGATGTGGGGTGTCATAGGGGAGAGCATCGCCACCAACACCCCAAGCAGGTGCTTCAGGATGGCCGACGAGCAGTCCGCCTCGAGCGGCTCCATCGCGCTCATCTCGTTGACCAGCTCCATGACCAAGGCGATCGAGGAGTTGAAATGCCAGCGCTGGTTGAAATCGTTGGTGACCCGCTGAAGCGTCTGGTGGGCCTTGCGGAGCAGACGCCCCTCCTTCGCCGTACATTCCGAAAGGTGAATTTTCGCCTCAAGCGCCGCAGGGAGACCGCGCAGCCTGCCGGCATGCTTGTCCACCAGCCGGTAGACGCGATTCAGGAACCGAGCCGCGCCTTCAATGCCCTGCTCGTTCCATTCGAGGTCCTTGTCCGGAGGCGCGGCGAACAGCGTGTACAACCGCCCGGTATCGCAGCCATACTTTTCCGCCATCTCGATGGCGCCGACCACATTGCCCCGTGATTTCGACATGGCTACGCCGCCCTTCTGCACCATCCCCTGCGTAAACAGGCGCGCTATCGGCTCGGAATGGCGGACCAGCCCGAGGTCTCGCATCACTTTGCAGAAGAAGCGGGAATAGAGCAGGTGCAGGATGGCGTGGGTGATGCCACCCACGTACTGGTCAATCGGGAACCAGTAGGCGGCGATCTCCTTTTGAAAGGGAGCGCTGCTATTGTGCGGATCCGTGTAGCGATAAAAATACCAGGACGAATCCACGAACGTGTCCATCGTATCCGTCTCGCGGCGGGCTTTGCCGCCGCACTTCGGACACTGAGTGTTCACGAATTCCGCAACGCCCGCGAGCGGAGATCTTCCCTGCCCCGTGAGCGCCACGCGATCCGGCAGACGCACGGGGAGTTGGTCATCAGGCACGCCCACAATGCCGTCCTTTTCGCAGTAAACGACCGGGATCGGCGTGCCCCAGTAGCGCTGGCGGGAAATGCCCCAGTCCTTGAGCCGGAAAGTGATTTCGGACTTCCCGAAACCGCCGGCCTGCGCCGCCAGGGCCATTTTCTCGATCGCCTGCTCGAAGGCGAGGCCGCTGTACGCGCCGGATGCAACCAGGCGCCCGTATTCCGTGTACGCCTCGGGCATCTGGCCGGCATCGAGCGCCGGTCCGGACGCTGGCTGCACCACCACCTTCACGGGAAGGCCGTATTTCTGGGCAAATTCAAAATCGCGCTGGTCGTGCGCCGGCACGCACATCACCGCCCCGGTCCCATACTCCGCCAGGACGAAGTTGGCCACCCAGATAGGCGCGCGTTCGCCGGAAAACGGATTCATGGCAAACCGTCCGGTGAAGAATCCTTCCTTCTCCGCGGTAGCGATATCAGCGGCGCGTATGCTCTTTAAGCGCATCGACTTAAGCTGCGGATCGCTGGCATCTCGGCCGCTCCCAACCAGGATCTCGTCGATGCGCGGATGGTCCGCGGAAATCAAGACGGCCGAAACGCCATAAATGGTGTCCACGCGTGTGGTGAACACTTCCAGGGAAAGGCCGGGCGCATCAGCTACGTCAAAGCGAACGCGGGCGCCGCGCGACTTTCCGATCCAGTTCCGCTGCATTGCCAGGACGCGCTCCGGCCATCCGGCCTCGAGCTGCGCCATGTCGTTCAGAAGCTCATCGGCATACTGGGTGATCCGCAGGAACCACTGGTCGAGCTCCCGAATCTCGGCCGGCGTGGTCTCGTGACGCCAGCAGAAGCCGTCGATCACCTGCTCATTCGCGAGGACCGTCTGGCACTCCGGACACCAGTTCACCTTGCTCTTCTTGCGGAAGGCGATTCCTTTCTCCAGCATGCGGAGAAAAAACCACTGGTTCCAGCAGTAGTATTCCGGCTCGCAGGTGGAGATTTCACGGCGCCAGTCGTAGCTGAAGCCGAAGCGCCGCAGCACGCGGCGAAACTCCGAGATGTTGCCATTGGTCCAGTCGCGGGGATGTGTGCCGTTCTTGATGGCGGCGTTTTCCGCGGGCAGGCCGAAGGCATCCCATCCCATGGGGTGCAGGACGTTGTATCCGCACATCCATCTGTAGCGGGCCACGGCGTCGCCAATTGTGTAGTTGCGCATGTGGCCCATATGGAGCGTCCCCGAAGGATACGGCAGCATCTCGAGAAGGTAGAACTTCTCGCGGGACGCATCACGGTCATCGGCGCGAAACAACCCTTGCTCTTCCCACGCCTTCTGCCACTTCGCTTCGATTCGCTGCCAGTCGTAGTCAGCCACCCGATTATCTCCGCATGCGCGCGAAACTTGCCTTTACCGATTCTTCTTCGCGGCCGCCTTCCTCTTCCCCCGGCCGCCGCGCGGCGTCTCCTTCTTCCGCCCGGAAGACACGCGCGAACGTCCGGCGGTCGCGGAAGGATTTCCGACGAGCTTCCACAGCGTGGTGACATTCCGCAGGTCGTCCCCAGGCTTGTCAATGGGGGTTTCGAGAATCCAGGCTCGGCCTGCCAGACTGGGATGATTCAGGATTCTGCGGAAAGCCTCCAACCCGATCTTTCCCTTCCCCACGTGTTCATGCCGGTCCACGCGGGCGCCCAACGGCACCTTGGAATCGTTGACATGAACCACAGCGATTCGAGAGAGGCCGATGGTTGCCTCCATGTGGCTCAATGCAGAATCGAGTCCCCCCGGAGTGCGAAGGTCCCATCCGGCCGCGAACAGGTGCGCCGTATCCAGGCATACGCCGAGCGGGAGGGCGGTGCAGGCGTCGGCGATGGATTTCAGCTCCTCGAATCGTGAGCCCACGGAGCTGCCCTGTCCCGCCGTGTTCTCAAGCAAAATCCTCAGCTCGCCGAGTTTCAGGCCCCGCGCGGCCTGTTGGAGCCCCTGGGCGATGGACACAATCGCGGACTCGGCCGAAGCGTCCTGGCGGCTGCCCGGATGCAAAACGAGATAATCCGCTCCCAGTGCCATGGCCCGTACAATTTCGTGATGGAAGGCCTGCATGGACCGTGCGCGCAGCACCGGGTTCGGCGAGGCCAAATTGACCAGGTAATTGGCGTGGATGACGACAGGCCCAAGCCCGAGTTCGGCGCGGCGGGAGCGAAAGCGCGCCGCATCGGTCTCCTGAATCCGCACGCCGCCACCCCACATGCGCGGACTTGCTGAGAAAATCTGGACCGCATTGGCACCCAAGCCATGCGCGATGTCGAGCGCACCGGCCAGGCTTCCGGCGATGGATGTGTGAATGCCGATGCGGCGGCTTCCGTCCTTCCACGCGGGGATTTCAGGGGCTGGCGGAGGTTCGGGACGGTACTCATCGGCGGCGTCGAAGGCCATGCCGGTTTGATATTGTTCTTCCGCCATTCCTTCGATTGTTCCAGAGACCTGGAAGTTCGCTCGATGGGAAGCGCGCAAGACATGCGGCGCGCCTCAACATTCGGAGCAAAATAGTATCGGAAACCGGACGCTTGCGCAAATGCGCAGAATGGCAAGGATGAGGCCAGTCCCTGCCAATTCCCCTCCACACCGGCAAATCTCCAAAAGAGGAGCGGCCGGGAGAGATGGTATACTGAACGCCCTTATTTGGGCGCTGCGGGGCGTAAACCGGAGCGAATATATATTGGCGAGGAGATTTTCGTGCACAAAGTCATCATCATCGGCAGCGGATGCGCGGGACTGACGGCTGCGATTTACACGGCGCGCGCGGATTTGAAACCCGTGGTCCTGGACGGATATGAACCGGGCGGGCAGCTCGCCTTGACCACGGAGGTCGAGAATTTTCCAGGGTTTCCGGAGGGCATCCTCGGGCCGGAACTGATTGAGCGGACGCGCAAGCAGGCCCAGCGCTTTGGGGCCGAGTTCCGCTCGGGTGCAGTGACCGCCGTGGATTTGAAGGTCCGGCCATTCCGCATCACCGCGGGCAAGGAGACCTACGAAGCCCAGTCCCTGATCGTCGCGGCCGGCGCATCGGCGAGGATGCTGGGCATTGAAACGGAACGGCTGCTGCTCGGCCACGGCGTCTCCACCTGTGCGACGTGCGATGGCGCATTTTTCCGCAACCGCGAGATCGTGGTCGTTGGCGGCGGCGACACAGCGATGGAGGAAGCCACCTTCCTCACCAAGTTCGCCAGCAAGGTGACGCTGCTGCACAGACGCAACGAATTCCGCGCGTCAAAGATCATGTTGGAGCGCGCCCGCGAAAACAAGAAAATCGTCATCAAAACACCCTACGTCATCCAGGAAGTCGAAAACGTCGCCAAGCAGTCTGTCGAGTCCATAAAAGTCCTGAACCTCGATACGAAGAAGCTCGAAACAATTCCCACCGAGGGCGTTTTCGTCGCCATCGGCCACGACCCGAACACGCAGGTGTTCAAGGGTCAGCTCGAAATGGACAGCGCGGGTTATCTCATCACCCATGATGGTCCCAAGACTAATGTCCCCGGCGTATTCGCAGCCGGAGACGTGCAGGACCACCACTTCCGCCAGGCTATCACAGCGGCAGGCTCGGGATGCATGGCTGCAATCTCAGCCGAACGCTACCTCTCCGCCAACGGCCACTGAGAAGCGGCCGTCGGCACACCCAATTTAGGCTCCGGGCGGGGGCCGCAACCAACAGGACACCACCCGCCTTCAGGGGCATTGAGGCGGGTGGTCATTCGATTTACAATCACGGCGTACTCGTTAACCAGCCCTTGATCCGACTTTCGACAGAAAGCAGAGGCCAACATGCGCAAATCAAGAACTTCGATCTGGGCCCTGGCCGCCGCCGCGGCGCTGCTGTGTGGATGCAATCGCACAGCGACATCTACCCCCGCCGGGAACCAGGCATCTTCATCATCCAGCTCACCGGCTTCAAGCGCCCATCGAGAAGCGGCGCCCCCTCCCCAGCCACAAACCGTCGTGATTGATGCAGGCACAGTCCTGACCATCACGCTCGATCAAACCATCAGCACAACGAACAGCAACAGCGGAGACCAGTTCACCGCATCCCTGGCCGAACCTATCGCTGCCCAGGGCATGGAAATCTTCCCCAGAGGGACTCGAGCAACGGGCACTGTGGTGCAAGCCTCACCCGCCGGCCGATTGAAGGGTGGAGCGCTGCTGGCACTCTCGTTGGATAGCCTGACCCTTAACGGCCAGAGGATTGCCATCCAGACCTCTGAGTTTGAGGAGGCCGGAAAGGGCCGCGGCAAGAGAACTTTGATTGGCGGTGGCGGCGGTGCCGCCTTCGGCGCAATTGTTGGGGCCCTGGCTGGCGGTGGAAAGGGCGCCGCGATTGGCGCGCTGGCCGGCGGCGGAGCTGGAACTGCGGGAGCGGCATTCACGGGCAAGCGCGATATCACGCTTCCTGCGGAAACCCGCCTGCATTTCAAACTCACCCAACCTCTAACGATGACGCGATAAGGCTGCCGCTCGGGGTTGCGCCTTAAAGGTGCACCCCCCGGGCACCTTCGGATACGGGAGCGCAATGTATCAAGGAGAGGATCCGCTTCCCCCGCCCGCGTGCCCTTGGAGTTCCCCACTTCCATTTCCAGTGTCCATAAATCTCAAAAGAAACCCGTCGCCATCCTTCAGAGTCGGAACATCCGAGGGCAGAACCAGCAAGCCACGGCCAAAGCACCCCTTCATCCGGATCACCGCCCCGTTCACCCATGTTCCGCGAACCTGAACTTCCGCCTGCTCGCCCGAATGCGCACGCAGCATCGCCGAGAGGCGCGCCTGATCGCCCCGGTTCTCCTGATGGAAGAGGATGATGAAAGCCGCCGGATGCTTGCTAGTATGGGCCTCAATCACTCGGCAGCGGATATCTGCAGGATTGCTCCGTGTGGCTCCCGGCACGCTGTCGAACGCATGGCCGGTAGCGATAAAGACGGCGCACAGTGAGACTAAGGCCAATGTCTTCCTCATGGGCTTCCTCCGCAAAATGCCGGGGTGATTGTCCCCAGCTGAAGCGAGCCGGTCAAGACGCTCCAACCTGCTCCCGGCCTGCCGACGCGGACACCGGAAAGCCATTGCAATTCCTATAGTCAGCGCATATACTACCCTCTGTTAGTTGTTAATAGGTTGCAAGTAGGAGTCCCATGCTCTCGGCTCTTCTGGTGGCCCTTCGCGAAGGCGTAGAGGCTGCACTCATTGTCGGCATCGTATTGGTTTATTTGACTCGTACAGGGCGCGGCGCCCTGAAAATCCACGCCTGGACCGGAGTGATTCTGGCCGCCGCGGCGAGCGTGGCCCTCGCCATACTGCTTCAGCATTGGCGGATCAGCGAGGATGGCACGGAAGGGCTGCTGATGCTGGTGGCGGCGGCTCTCGTCG
>JAJXZD010000211.1:7302-16818 GCA_021780215.1 Acidobacteriota bacterium | reverse complement strand
AACCCACGCCGGCCTTCCCCGCCGCCGCCGCTGCGCGTACTTCCCCCTGCGGATACATCAGGCGTGTGAAGCCGACGGGAGCCAGCAGGAGCGGCATGGACAGTTCGCTCCCCAGCAGCGAGATGCGCAAGTCGCGGTCAAGAATGGCCCGGGCATTCCTCGGACGGAAGACCACGTCCTCAAACGCGCGAAGATTTTCGCGCAAGGTGACTTCGCCTTCGGCTCCGCCGTCAATGTATTCGAACACCACGCGCGGCAGGCGCCTGCGCGCGATTCGGCGCAGGTCGTCTATGTTGACGCCGCACGGCGAAGCTACCCGGCGTTCGTCTCTGGTCATCGTTCTCTGGGCCTCCGCAGGCATTGGCCGCGCCATCTCCCCGCGCATAATTGGCTTTCCCGCCGCTATGCGACCGGGTATCCTCGGGTGTTTCCTGGCCCGATGCGGGCGCCCGAGGGCGCTGGGGTTTCGCGCGGCGCCGCGCCAAGCGAGTATATAGTTCCCGGGAAGAATGCGCCACGGAGGCTGCCATGAAGGCCGGCGAAGCCATTGCCGAAATCCTGAAACGCGAGGGAGTCGAAATCATCACCGGCTACCCGGTGAACCATGTATTGGAATTTGCCGCGTGCGCCGGGATTCGCCCGGTGATTGTCCGGCAGGAGCGCGTGGGGCTGCACATGGCGGATGCGATATCGCGGGTGACGAGCGGGCGGCGAATCGGCGTGTTCGCGATGCAGCACGGCCCGGGATCGGAAAATTCGTTCGGCGGAGTGGCCCAGGCATACGGAGAATCGGTGCCGATCCTGGCGCTGCCGATGGGCTACCCGCGGCGGATCGCCCATGTGGATCCAAATTTCAACTCGGCCGCGGCCATGCGCCCGGTGGCGAAATGGACCGAGCCGGTGGTGAGCGCCGCCGAGATTCCCCATATATTTCGACGAGCGTTTTCGCGCTTGCGCAATGGGCGTGGCGGGCCGGTGGTGGTGGAGATTCCGGTGGACCTTTTCGGCGAAGAATTCCCCGGGCCGCTCGCTTACGAACCAGCTGTCGCCGCGCGGTACGGGCCGGACCCGGCGGATGTGCGCCGCGCAGCCGAGGTTCTGGCGGGTGCGAAACATCCGGTGATCTACGCGGGGCAGGGGATTCACTACGCCCGCGCGTGGAGCGAGCTGAAAGAACTGGCCGAACGCCTCGGCGCCCCGGTGGCCACCAGCCTCCAGGGCAAGAGCGCCTTCCCCGAAGACCATCCTTTGGCGCTCGGAGCGGGCGGCAACAGCTTCCCGGCGACGGTGCCGCATTTTCTCGAACAGGCGGACTGGATTTTCGGCGTTGGCTGCAGCTTTACGGAGACGGCATTCGGCATTGCCATGCCGCCCGGCAAGCGGTTCATTCACGCCACGCTCGATCCCGGGCACCTGAACAAGGATGTGCGCGCCGAGGTTGGCCTGCTCGGCGATGCGCAACTCACGCTCCGCGCACTGTGCGCGGAACTGGAGCAGCTGGTTCCCGCGCCGCGGCCGTGGACGGTAGCCGGGGAGATTGCGCGTGTCCGCGCGGCGTGGCTGGCCGAATGGGTGCCGCGCACCGATTCGGACGAAATTCCACTCTCTCCCTACCGCGTCCTGCGCGATTTGCAGCGCACCGTGGACGTCGCCAACACCATCATCACCCACGACGCCGGCAGCCCGCGCGACCAACTCGCTCCCTTTTGGGTGACCACGCAGCCGCTCACCTATCTCGGCTGGGGAAAGACCACGCAGCTCGGCTACGGGCTCGGCCTGGCAATGGGCGCGAAGCTGGCCTGCCCGGAAAAGCTCTGCATCAACGTGTGGGGCGACGCGGCCATTGGATTCACGGGGATGGATCTCGAGACCGCGGTCCGCGAGCGCATCCCGATTCTTTCGATTCTTCTCAACAATTTCAGTATGGCGATGGAAATCCCGGTGATGCGCGTCTCGACGGAGAAATACCGCTCCACGGACATCTCCGGAGACTACGCGGCGCTGGCCCGTGCCCTCGGCGCATATGGCGAGCGGGTTACCGCGCCGGAGGAGATCGCTCCCGCCATCCGCCGCGGCATTGAGCAGACACGAAAGGGAGTTCCGGCGCTGCTGGAATTCATCACTTGCAAGGAACTGCGAGTCTCGAAGCAGTACCACGGCGTAGCCTAGCGGGGGCGGCCGACGTGTTCCCCGACGCCGCGCATCCACCGACGCGCGGCGCGGGGAGGACAGTCAGCAATTTACTTGGTGCTGATGACGATGCCCTTCAGGGTGTTGGAGTCGCCCTTGAGGTCAGTCTTGCCGGTGGGAAAGCTGTTCGCCTGCAGGATGTAGGTGAGGATATCGAGGGCATCCGACGGGCTGAGGCTTCCGGGCTTATCGAGGGGCATCGTGTTCTGTATGGTGTCGTTCAACTCTCCGAGCGTGTGGCCGCCCCAGTCGTCCATGAAAGTATCGCCGGCGAGCGGCGGGGCCTGGCCGCTGCCGCTGAGATCATCCATGTGGCAGCTCGAGCAATTCTGACTGTAGGCGTCCTTTCCGCGCTTGGCCTGATCGGCGGAATAGACGCCGTCCTTGGTACTCTTCGGCGCGTCGGCGGCGTGAAGGGAGCGCACTGCGCTCCCTGAGAGGATGGCAATCATCCCGGCAAATAAAAAGGCAAGCAGGCCGATAACGAACGGTCGCCGGTCGCCCTGCAAGTTCATCTTCTGGCCCGAACTCATAAAAGTGTTTTCCCTTCGCTGGTTGTGTTTATACTCCTCTGCACTCGCATCATGATATATGGTAGCAGACGTTGGCTTCGATGTGCGCGCCAGGGGTGGCCGCCGCGAGCGGCGGAGGGGGACAAGCCGATGAAACGAACACTCGAATCCGGGCAGGTGACCCGGAGGGGTTTCCTCGTGGGCGGGGCAGCAACGATCGTGACAGTGGCGGTAAGCGGCGTGACGCTGCTGGCTGACCCGGCCAGGAACTGGGCCGTGGAGCTTCCGAGCTTCACGCCTGATCAGGCACGAGTGCTGCTGCAGTTCGTTCGTGACCTCTTCCCCCATGCCCGGCTGGTGGAGACTTTCTACGCCGAGGCGATTGCTCCGCTCCATGACGAGGCCGCGAAGGACCCGGCTACGAGAGAACTGCTCGCCTCGGGCATCGCCCAGCTCAACACATTGGCGCACGCGCCGGCGGGAAAGAGCTACGCCGACGTGACGGACGAAAAGGCGCGTGTTGCGGCGATCCGCCAGATCGAGGGCGGGGCGTTCTTCGCCAAGGTGTACGGCGCCACGCTCACTCCGCTCTACAACCAACGGAAGGTATGGCCGCTGTTCGGCTATGAAGGCCCGTCGTCGGCGCTCGGCGGCTATTTGCATCGCGGCTTTAACGATCTCGACTGGCTCTGAACGCGCATGCGCCGCGCGCCCGTCATCCCCGCCAGGCCATGCCATCGCCCGAGCCGGAACACGCGCGGTGCGCCACGGGAGGAACAAGATGCCCGCAAAGTTTGACCATAACGATTCGTCCGTCGTAGTGATCATCGGCTCGGGCGCCGGCGGCGGAACACTCGCCCACGAACTGGCCCGGAAGGGCATATCGGTGGTGGTGCTGGAAGCCGGCAAGCGCGTGGAGATGACGGAGTTTCAGAACGATGAAGTGGCGATGTTTGCGCTGTTCACCTGGCAGGACCCGCGGACGGCCACGGGCAGTTGGTCGGTGGCCAAGACTTCGCCGGACCTGCCGGTGTGGACCTGCAAGCTCGTGGGAGGCACCACCGTTCACTGGGGAGCGTGCGCGCTGCGGTTCCAGGATCATGAGTTCAAGCCGCGAACGCGCTATGGGGCCATTGCCGGCGCGAACCTGATGGACTGGCCGGTGGACCTGAAGGAAATGGAGCCGTATTACGACCGGGCCGAGGACATGATGGGCGTTACCGGCACGCATGGAATTCCGCCGCTGCCGGTGAGCAATCATGGGAAGGTGCTGTTTGCCGGGGCGAAGAAGCTGGGTTACACGAAGTATCAGGTCACCAACATGGCCATCAATTCCTTGCCGCGCGATGGCCGCGCCTCCTGCCAGCAGACCGGCTTTTGCGTCCAGGGATGCACCTTCGGCGCGAAATGGTCCACGCTCTACGTGGACATTCCCCGCGCGGAGGCCACCGGAAAGGCCGAAATCCGCCCGGAGTGCCAGGCCTTGCGCATCGAGCACGATGCGTCGGGAAAAGTGACCGCGGTGGTTTACGCCGACCGCACCGGCGCGCTGCAAAGACAGAAAGCGCGCATCGTGGCTGTGGCGGGCAACGCGATTGAAAGCCCCCGGCTGCTGCTGAACTCGTCCTCGAGCCTATTTCCCCATGGCCTGGCGAATTCATCCGGGCAGGTGGGCCGGAATTACATGCGGCATACGACCGGGGCCGTGTTCGCGGTCTTCGAGAAGCCGGTGCACATGTACCGCGGCACGGCACAATCGGGAATCGTGATGGACGAGGCACGGCTCGACACGCGGCGCGGCTTCGTGGGCGGCTACCAGATGGAACTGCTGCCGCAGGGCTTGCCCAGCTTCGCACAGACGATCATCCCCGGCGGTTGGGGGCGCGACCGCGCGTGGATCCTTGACCACTATGCGAATGCCGCCGGGCTATGGGTTATCGGCGAGGATATGCCGCGCGAAACCAACCGGATCACACTGCACCCGGAGAAGAAGGACCGCTTCGGCATGCCGATTCCCAATATTCACTCGGACGACCATCCGAACGATGTGGCCATGCGCAACCACGGTTATCAGCAGGGCGAATCGCTGTACAAATCCATCGGCGCGCTGAAGACTGTCCGCGTCTCGCCCTATCCCTCGACGCACAACATGGGCACGAACCGCATGTCCGAAAAGCCGCGCGACGGCGTCGTGAACCAATTCGGCCAGGCACACGACGTCAAGAACCTGTTCGTCTCCGATGGGAGCCAGTTCCCCTCGAGCGGCGGAGAAAATCCGACGCTGACGATCGTTGCCCTCACCCTCCGCCAGGCCGAATACATCGCAGACCAGATGGCCCGCGGAGAGATCTAGCGGCACATATCCGGAAAGCGGCGTGAGGCGGGATGCAATCCGCCGGGTGGTAGAGCGTTCAGACGTAGCCAATGGCGCGGCCCGAAAGGCCAACGGCAGCCCACAGTGCGAGCGAAATCAGCGCCGCGAGCCGCCGCCGGGCCGGGGGAATTCGTGCTTCCTCCGCGAAGACTGTCTTTCGATGGATCGTGAAAGTGAAGAGGATGGCGAGCGCGAGCGATGCCATTTTGGCGCGGAAGGCCGCATTGCCGTACATCTTCACCGCTTCCGAGGAAAACAGGAAGAAGCCGGAAGCGAGCATGGTCGTGAGGCTGCCGAGCATCCAGGGCCAGACGTCCGCGGCCAGCTCGGCCACAGGATCGTCCTGAAAGCGCAATCCGAGCAGGCGGAGATTGAGTATGAGAACTGTTCCGCCGAGCAGGCCGAGCGCCAGCAAGTGGCAGATCTCGATGGCGGGGAAAAGCCATGTGGAATCGCGGACGCCGCGGCCGAACGGCGAGTTCAGCGCCCACTGGCAGAAGGACAGCAGGAGTTTCGCAGGGTGCATGGCCGCTCCTCAGGGGGGTGGCAGGGCATAGGCGATGGCCCGGCCCGCGGCGACAATCGCCGCCCATAGCGCCAGCGACACGATGGCCGCCGCCTTTGCTCCGCGCGGCGTCGCAGTCGCCAGGTCCCACTCCGCCACTTTGCGGCCCACGGTGGCGTTGAAGATCCAGACGTTCAAACCCGCCAGCGCCAGCAGAACCATTTTGATCTTGAAAAAGATCGTGGAGTAAAAGCTCACGGGATCGCCGGAAAACAGCAGCACGCCGCTCGTCACCATCACAGCGAATCCGCCGATGAGGCACGGGTTGAGCTGGCGGAGCACCTCGGAGACGCGCCGGCGCCGCAGGCAAACGCCCAGCAGGCGCAGGTCGAGCAATACAGCGAAGCCGAGGAACAAGGTCAGCGTCAGCACGTGGACCGTCTCGATAATCGGCTCGGCCCAGATGGAGTCGCGGATCGTGGCGCTGAACCGCGTGTCGTGGAGCCACTGCAAAAACTCAAGCCAAAGCATCCGGCGTCCTCAGGCCTTCCGAAGGCGCGCCGCGGAATGTGCCGCGGCTCATTTTGCCTCGCAGGGTTCGGGATTCCAGCCGGAGGCATCGCGCAACTTCTTGAAGTGTGAGCTGGTGATGAACGGCTCGTAGAGATATTGCGGGTCGGTGACGATGGAAGTGACCACGAGCCAGGTATCGCCGTTCGGTTCCGTGAAGCTGTCGAAAAATTCCTCGAGCACCGCGTTGGCGCTGTAGGGTACGCCGTTCTTGCGGAGATAGCCGGTGCGCATGTGCGTGGTGGTCACTTTCAGGTAGCCCTCGGGGGCGCGCTGCTGGGGCCCTTCGCGCAGGATGGTCGGCAGGGAGAACATCCCGCCTTGGCGTAGCCCTTCCCAATCGGCCACGGAGTATCCCTGCCATTGCGGCTTGGAGTTCTGCGGAGGCTCGCCGCCGAAATGGAGCAGGCGGGTTTGCATGCCGGCGTCGGTGATGATGCGCAGCGTGTGGTCGTCATCCCAGGTGATGTGCAGGCGCGTGGGGACGCGCATGATGGCCGCCGCACCGTAGGATTTACACTGTGCGCCGCTGGCGACGTCCTTGGCCGGGTCCCAGGTGTCGGCCACACGCTTGCCTTCGGTATTGAGCGGAACGCTCGCATAGTCGCCCTTGTCCGGGGTGATCATCCGCCAGCGCCAATCCTCGGTGATGATCGAGACCCAATAGCCGGTCAGGTCCAGCGGAGCGATGGCGCGGGGGTTGACAGGCTGGGCGGGCGGAGGATAGCCGAATTGCGCCCATGCGTGCGGCGGCGCGGCGACGCATAGTGCCAGGAAGAGCAGGCGCCACAGCAGCCCGCGCATGTGTCGAGTTCGCAGCTTCATGCTTCCCCTTTCCGGCATGGTTGCCAGAATGATCATCACGCGCTCCTGCGCGCGATGAAATTCCTCCGCGGCGCAGCGGCGGCAAGGCCGGCTACATAATCACGCCTTCCCATTTCCAGCCGTCCGATGGCCGAACGATTTTGTGCAGGCGGATGCGGTGCTCAGTCGGGTCTCGGCCCGGATTGCCGGTGACGATCACATGATCGCCCGGCTTCAGCGTGTCGCGCGTGACATGGTCGTGCGTGAGTTGCACCCCGCCGCCCCACTCGATGGACCATGTCTGCATCTGGCCGCTTGCGTCGGGAGCCTGAACCTTCACGAAGGAGTGCGGGTTGCGGAACAAGAACTGGGTAATGGTCCCTTCGACGGTAATTTCCCGGTCCACGAAGTAGGTGGCGGCGAAGGAGTGGTGCGCCCGTGCCGGGGCGGCGGCCAGCAGGGCCGCAGCCGTTAGGAGAAACAGGAGTTTTCGGATCATACGTCCTCCCCATCCAAAGTTTCCATGCTCGCTGCTCCGGTGCGGCTAGGGATGGCCCGCCGGAGGCTTTTGGCTCAGGCTTTTGTACACCGCTTCGATGAACATATCCTTGGTCCAAAAGGGCCTGTTTCCCGCATAGCGCGGATCGTAATCCATCGTCGGCTGGGCCGCTTTCACCTGCTCGATGGTCATGCCACGGCGGATCATGTCCTGCACGCGGTCGCGGATGATGGTGAGCATTTCCTGATCGAAGACCACGTCGGACTGGTCGCAGAGGCGTCCGTGCCCGGGAATGATCATGGTGCCGCCTTCCTGCATGGCGGCGGGAGTAGAGAGAGCAATGATGTGGTTGAGCGCGTTGATGATTCCCTGATAGTTCCCGCCGCGAGAAAGGTCAATGATTGGGTAGCCGTTGGTGACGAAGATGTCGCCGGTGCTGATCACGTCGGATTTGTGGAAGAAGACGATGCTGTCCCCGTCGGTATGCGCGTTCGGCTCGTGGATGATTTCAATCGGCTCGCCGTTGAAATAGAGCTTTTTTTCGTGCGTCGTGTAGGTGTCGGTGGGCCAGGCGCCTTCCGGGGCGGAAGCCTGCTGGCCGGTGGGCGCGCTCATGCGGTCAAGCACGGTCTGAAAGGCGATAATCGTGGCCTGATTGCCCGCGCTTGCGCCGATATCGCCCACGACGTTGCCCCCGGCAATCGTGCTGCCGGCCTTGGCGATGGCCTCGTTGCCGCCGGTATGGTCCGGGTGGACGTGCGTGTTAATGATGTAGCGGATGGGCCTGTCGGAGATGGTCTTGATTGCCGCCAGGACTTTTCCGCTCATTGGGGCGAGGCCGGCGTCCACGAGCAGCACGCCGTCGTCGCCGGCCTGCACGGTGATGTTGCCCCCCGCGCCCACCAGCATGTACACCTTGCCCCGGACGTGCAAAATGCGGACCTCGGGCGCTGCCGGATTGATGGCCGGCGGGGCTGGCGGCGCAGGCTTCGCGGCCTGCCGGGCGCCGGGGAATGCGGCAACGGACAAGGCTCCGAACAGCGTGGTGAAAAATAGCCCCGCCATCCGGCGGCATCCCGCGCGCCGTCGCGTGGCTTTACCGGCGATTGCGCGGGGCGTCACTGCTGCGCCGCCTTTTTGGGCCGCGGCAGCAGCTTCATGCTCTTCATCTTGATCCGGTACTCGGGATACATTGTCTCGGCTCCGCCGCGCGCCGCCGCGGGGGGGATGCCGTACTTCGCCGGAAATTCGTTGAGAAATGGGTTCGTGCCGGGCAGGTGATTGGGGACGTAGCCCTCCGGGCGGTCCACCTCGTCCACCGGCTCGCAGGGCCAGGGCGCGATCTGCTGTTGGAGATCCAGGACGAAATCGGTGGTGCGGATGAACGGCTCAGTCAGGTAGACCGGGTCATAGGTGATCACCGCGACGGTCAGGTAGTTTCCGTGGCGCAGGAAATGCTCGGTGACGACGGCTTCGTCGCTGCGGGCAATGCCATTGCGGCGCACCCAGTTCTCCTTCAGATGGTCGGTCGTGACGGTCAGAATGTCGCCGTCCCATTTTCCCGTGGAGAAGCCGAGCCAGGTGTGCGCCGCGTAGTCGGGAGGATGAGGCCGGCCGTCCATGTAGATGGTGCGGAACTCGTTGTAGGCCGACGTATAGATGTGATAGGCGATCAGCTTCTGCGTGGCGAGGTCCACTTCCTTCCAGATGCGAATATTGGACGGCCCTCGCCAGGCGTAATCCGCGCCATGCGCACGGCACTGGTTTTCCGGAATTTCAAGAAGCGTGGCATCCCAACTGTCGCCGCGGAGGCGATCCGCCGCATTGATGGGCAGCCCAAGGTAGTCGCCGATTTCCGGGCCGGGGATGCGTTCCGGCCAATCCTCATGGAAGCGGGGCGACCATTCGCCGGAGGGATCGTCCTGCGCCCGCGCGGGGCGAATTGTGACGCTGAGCGCCAGACACAACACCACCATCGCCAGCGCTCTGGCTGGAAAGCAGCGGTTCATCCCTGTCCCCGTGAACTCGCCCGCCGAAATCCGGCGGGGCGACGCGCCGTTTG
>JAJXZD010000211.1:0-7292 GCA_021780215.1 Acidobacteriota bacterium | reverse complement strand
AAAAGCGTCCGCCAACGCAGCAATTTTCCGGCTCTTCCGCCGCGATTTTTCAGGGAAGGCTTGGCAGATCGCGCTCCGGGGAAGCGAGCAGCGATACGAGTTGCTCGGCGCTGGCGACGGGAGGATGGCAGGACGTCCCCGCGCATACGAAGGCTTTCGGCGCGGCCGCATCGAGATGCGGGAGCGTCTCGCGCAAGCCGGGGGGCAGGGAATTCGCCGCCTGGAGTTCGGGCGTGAGACGCAGGACTGTCTTCGCGAAGCGATACGTGCCGTGCGCCGCGCGCTCGAGTTCCGCCGCCTGCGGGTCGCCCGTCCCGCCGGTGATCACCACCTGCAGCGGATGGCGCGCGTGAAGCAGCGCCGCGAGGGCAAAGGTGGACGCGTGCAGCCCGAACTGCGGAACGGAGCCGATGAAGGCCTCCAGCGTCTTTTCCGCCCACGCACGATACAGCGGCTCGCCGGTGAGCGCAGCGAGGCGGTCGAGCACGAGGGCCGCCGCGGAATTGGCTCCCGGCGTAGGAGAATCCTGGAGCGGCTTGCGGCGAACTTCGAGCCCGCCCAGCGGAGTCGCGTCGCGAGCGCGGTCGAAAAAACCGCCGCTTTCGGGATCGCCGAAGCGCTCGATGGCCCGGCGCATGGCTTGCTCGGCCAGATCGAAATAGCGCCGGTCGAGCGTTGCTTCCCAGGCGTCCAGCAGCGCAGCAATGGTGAAGACCTGGTCGTCGAGCGTTCCTTCGAGCGGCGGGCCGCCCACGCGGTGCAGAAACCCGCGGGAGGGATCCCAGGCTTCGTTGATGAGGCGGGCCAGCGTCTGCAGGGCGAAGTCACGGCAATCGGCGCGCTCGAGGATGCGGGCCGCTTCGAGATAGGCGCTGGTGAACATTGCGTTCCAGCCGGTATAGAGCGTCTGGTCCACGGCCGGGGCGGGCTGGCGTGCGCGGCGCGCGGCGAGCAGCTTCCGTGAAGCACGATTGAGGAGCACGCGGGCGCTGGCTTCGTCCAGCTCGAGCTTGATGGCCAGGGCCTCGATGCTCGTAGCGACCCACAGCACGTTTCGGGCCGGGTCATGGTGCATCTCGCCGTGCGCCTGCACGTCGTAATAGATTTCGATAGCGCGCGCTTCTTCGGGCGAGAGCGCGGCACGAATCTCGGCGAGTGTCCAGGTGAAATAGTCCCCGTCATCCTCGAGCGTTTGGTCAGCGTCCTGGCTGGCGTAAAATCCGCCGCGCGCATGGTCCGAGAGGACTTCGCAGGCCCAGCCGATGATCCCCTCGGCGGCATCGCGGTAGAGCGGTTTGCCGGTCACCTGATAGCCGTGGAGAAAATTCTTGAGCAGCTCGGCGTTGTCGTAGCTCATTTTTTCGAAATGCGGCACGCACCAGCGCTCGTCCACCGAATAGCGGTGGAAGCCGCCGCCGAGCTGATCCTGGAAGCCGCCGCGGGCCATGCCTTCGAGCGTGCGCTCGGCGACGTGCAGCAGGCCGGCGTCGCGCGTGGCCTGATAGCGTTCGAGCAGGAGGTCCACGGTGGAGGAGTGCGGAAATTTCGGGGCGTGGCCGAAGCCGCCATGCTGCTTGTCGAATTGCGCGAGCGCCGCGTCCAGCACCGAGCGGACTACGCGCGCATCGAAACGCCCGCGCGCGCCGGCGAAAATCTCGGCCTTCACGATGGCTTCCTCGAGAGCCGCCGCCGAGCGGTCCACCTCCTCGCGCCGCGCGCGGAAAGCCTCGGCGACCGCCTGCAAGATGCGCTTGAAGCCGGGTCGGCCGCCCTGGTCGTCGGGCGGGAAATAGGTGCCGCCAAAGAAGGGCTTGCCTTCGGGGGTGAGGAAGGCGGTCAGCGGCCAGCCTCCCTGTCCGGAAATCGCGCTGACGGCGGCTTGGTAGCGCGCGTCCACGTCGGGGCGCTCGTCGCGATCGACTTTTACTGCCACATAGAGCTGGTTGATGAGCGCGGCAATTTCCCGGTTCTCGTAACTCTCGCGGTCCATCACGTGGCACCAGTGGCACCACACCGCGCCGCTATCGAGCAGAATCGGCTTGTGCTCGGCGCGCGCCTTCTGGAACGCCTCGTCGCCCCATTCGTGCCAATCCACGGGCTGATGGGAGGCGGACCGCAGATAGGGGCTTGCGCAATTCTTGAGTCGATTTTCGGTGATCTGCGCCACGCGCGGCTCCCTTCGCGAAGGCCAGCAGCAAGTCGAACCAGCAGATTCAACCTAGCATAGCAGGCAATTTGCCCGGCGGAAAAAATCGCCTGGCCGAATTCCGTATTCAGCCGCGTCTTGCGAAAAGGCTGGCGGCGAAGAACAGCGCCGCAAGAAGCACGATGAGCGGGGCCACCGTTGGCAGGTGAAGGGCAAACGCGTTCAGGAGAAACCCTCCGACGACGGAGAGGACGCTGATCGCCGAGGAAAGAGCCAAAAAGTGAGAGAGCTTGCCGGTCCACTGGCGTGCCGCCGCCGCGGGCAGGATGATGAGCGCGCTGGCAAGCAGCGCACCCATGAAGCGCAGGCCGGCCAGAACGGTCAGGCTGAACAGCAGGAGGAACCACAGGTTCACGCGCCCCACATTCACGCCCGTTACCGCGGCCAGTTCCGGTGAAAAGATTTCGAGGGCCAGGCGCTCCTTCAGGCGAAAAAGCGCTCCCATGATGAAAAGCGCCGCGAAAAGACCGAGGAGGCATCCGGCGAGCGAAACCTGCGGCAATCCGCCGAAGAGTGCGTCCACCAGATCCTCGCGCGGGGTGATCACCGCTCCGGCCGCGAGAGCCGTCGCGAACACCACGCCGATCGTCGCGTCCGTGGCCAGCCCGGTCTTCTTCTGGAGTTGCCAGATCAGGAGCGTTCCCAGGAAGAGCGTGACGGCGCCGCCGGCCAGCGGATTCCAGTTCAGGAGAAAGGCGATGGCCAGGCCGGGAAGCGCCAGGTGTGAAATGACGTCTCCGGCGAGAAGCATGCGCTTCATCAGGGCGAAGCACCCGACGAGGCCAGCGGCCAGTGCGAAGAAAAGAGCTACGAGAAAGAGATAGACCTGCCCTGCATGCATGCGCCGATGCTCCCGCAACGCGGCATTCTGGTTTCCCATGCTACAACTTGCCCACCCTGGCGGGAACGCGATCTTGCGGAAATTCGGGGCGAGCGCCCGGGATGCAGAGAACCCGCCGCGGTTCCGCAACGCGTTGCTAGCCGCGTTCGGCGGGATGATGGCGGTAGAACCTGGGCGGCGTGCCGTAGAGGTCCTGCAGCATCGCGGGCGTCAGAATTTCCCGCGGAGCCCCCATGCAGGGAGTTCCCTTGCTCAAGCAGAGGACGCGGCTGGCGTAGCGATAGACGACGCTGATGTCGTGGGACACAAGAATGACAGTCATGCCCCGGTCCCGCTGCAAGGAATGCAGGAGTTCGTAGATATTTTCCTCGGCCAGCTCGTCGAGGCTGGCGGTCGGCTCGTCGAACAGCAGCGCGTTTGGCTCTCCCAGCAGCGCAAAGGCGATCAGCGCCTTTTGGAACTGGCCGCCGGAAAGGAGGCCGATGCCCGCGTCCAGAATTTCCGGCGCGAGGCCCACGGCGGAAGCCACGCGGTTCAGGTCTGCGGGCGGCAGCTTTTGGAAGGCGATTTTGGCATCGAGAAAGTCCTGCAGGCGAAGCGGAAGCTGGCGATCTGCCGCCACCTTCTGCGGGACGTAGCCGATGCGCGTCCCGGGGGCCCAGCGAATCTCGCCTCGGCAGGGAATCAGATGAAGCAATGCCTTGAGCAGGAGGGTTTTCCCTGCGCCGTTCGGCCCGATCACGGCCAGGCAATCTCCCGCCTGCGCTTCGAAGCTCACATTCTCGAGGATGGTGTGCCGCCCGAAGGCAATCGTCAGGTTGTGCACCGAAAGGATCGACTCGCCGGGTGCCACCTCAATCCTCCGTTGTCTCTCCCGCAGAATCGGCGTTCGAATGCGGGATCGCCCAACTCCCCTGCGCCGACGGTAGCAGAATCGCGCCTGGCGGGCCACTGTCCGGGCTGCGAAGATCCGCCAGCGCCGCGAGCACGGACAATCGCTCCTAGTGTGCGGCAGTGGAGGGCGGGGCGGAATGGAATGTAAATGAAATGGATTTTGACTCGCGCGCGCCAAGCGTTACGGTTTGGTCGAGTGTCTTGAATTGCTCGTGCCAGACTTCGATGGTATAGGTCCCGGGCGGAAGATTCTTCAGCGCGAAAGTGCCCGTGTCCGGCGTGACCGCGAAATAGGGGTGGTCGAAGACAAAGACAAATGCCCGCATCCACGGATGAACGTTGCAGACCACGGGGATGGCAAGTTCCGGCCGCGCGAAGAAGCTTCGGAGCGGCGCCGATCCCGCCGGCTGAGAGGAGCTCCACTGGCGGCTGTGCCGGGGCATCGGGTGGACATTGTGCAGAGTCGGGTCGTTGTTCCGCACCTCGAAAGGCTGGTTCACCATGAGCGCAACCACATGCGGCTCGTACATGCAGTTTTTCTGAGCGAGCACGGCGGGGGCCTGCGGTGTGTCGAAGCGATAGCGCCCCAGTCCCGCCTTCACGTACACCACGGCGTTCGCGAGTCCGCCATTCGTGCCGGTGATGACAATCCGGGGCACGACCGGGGCGGGATTCGCCTTCACGCAGGCAGGCGCGGCGCCCATGTCAATCGGATGGAAGACGGGAGGAGGGCCATCGAGCGTGACCGTGCCGGAAATTTCTCCCGCTGTCGCCGGATCCACCACGGCGAGCGGCGCAGACGATTCTCCGGTCTTGCTTCCGCAGCCGCCGGCGGCGAGAGCCGCGCCCACCGCCAGCGCGAGCAGAAAGGACTGCATCCGGGCTGCTCTGCTTGGCGGTGTCTGGGCCGGGGAAAAGGGCACGCTAGAACGTCTCGAAATTCGGAATCGAAACGGCTGCGGTGACCACGGCCAGCCACAGCAGTATTTCGAGCAGGCCGAGCACCTTGGCGATCGCGGGCGTCTCCTGCGTCTGGCCCCACGTGCGCGCCTTCTGTTGCACCACGACGTGAAGGATCAGGCCGGTGGGGATCAGTACGCCGAGCTTCAAGAGGAAAGCGGGATTCACAACGTACTTGGTGGCCGAGCTGGCGAAGAGCATGAATCCGCCGGTGACCGCGATGGCCAGGCCGGCCCAATTCCAGGCGAAGAGGGTGTCGCGAAGCTGCGCGGCCGTCGGAAGCTTTTTCCCCGCGCCGAGCAGCCGAAGGTCCAGCGCGAGCGTGGTCCCCACCCACAGCGACAGCCCGGAAAAATGGGTCCACTGCACGTAGGGATAGGCCCAGTCGGAGCCGCTGATGGAAACGGCCCAGGAAGTGCCCTCGAGCCACTTGGCGAAGGCCATCAACCAACCGCTCATGCGCTCATGCTCCTCTCTCGCAGGCCGCTGCAGTCCGGCCCGGAAGCTATCCGACGCCGGAAATCGCCGGCACCTCGACCGAGGCGAGGATCGCTCCGATCCACAGTGCCAGCGAAAGGAACGCCGCTAGCTTCGCCCCCAGGGGGATGGCCGGCGGGCGGTCCCACTGGGGAACTTTCCACTGCACCAGCAAACCGAAGATCACCGCGAGCAGGATCACCAGAAGCTTCACCCGGAAAATCGGCGCGCGATAGAAATCCACGGCGTCGCCCGAGAACATAAAGAAGCCCGAAACGAGGGTGAATGCAAACCCGGTCCACGTCCATGGAAAAAGCTGGCGGGCAAGCTCGGAGGGGCTTTGCCCGCGGCCGGCCGCGCCGAGAAGGCGCAAATCCACAATGGCAATAGATCCTACCAGCAGGAAAAACCCGGCGTAATGGGCGGCTTCGAGCGCGGCGGAGACGGGCACCGAGCTGTTCACCGCCAGCAGCCAGGAATTGTGCTGCAGCCAAAAGCAAAGACGCAGAAGCATGCTCGCGAGGCCTCGGGGGCGGATAGTACATCGGCGACAGTGAAAGTCAACAGGCTTCCTGCGCTGGCCGGCGAGGCGGGCGGTTATTGGATGGTGTCCTGGGGCCCGGTGTCACGGGGATCAATGGGCTTGCGTCCGGCGAAGCCCTCGTCCTGGCGATGATAGAAGCGAATACGGTCCTCCCCGAGGCGCCAGCAGAGATAGACGTCCTCGCCGTTGAGGCGTGCCGGGAAATCGAGCAGGCCGATCTCGATGTCTTTCACGAGACAGCCGGTGGCATGGATGCGCTCGATGGCGGATTCGACGGCGGCAATCAGGCGGTCGTTTTCCGCGCGCAGGCGCGCCGCGTCCTCGTAGGAGACGAGCAGGCCACCGGCCTGTTGGATGCGTTCGCTGAGTGCGGCGAGCTGAAGTTCCACTTCGCCGAGCTTGCGCCGCGACTCGATCGCCTCGATCAGAACCGGCTCGAGGGTGGCGCGGACTCGTTCGGCCTCACGCGGGGAGAAAAGTTTCGGTTCCTGGTCGCCCATCAGGATGCGCCTTTCCGCAAAAAAACTGCCCTCCGGATGCTTCTCTTCGCTGGCAGCGTGGTTCCGGCCCGCCGTTCACCCGCCGATGGAAACCATGGTTCGCGAGGGGGGGACAAAACCCGGCTCATTGATGGGATGTCCTTTTTCCTTTTCTACCACAAGTGAATGAATCCGCTTCGCGATTTCCTCGTTGGACGCTCCACCGCGAAGCAGGGGCTTCAGGTCGTGGTCCTCACGGCTGAAGAGGCAGGTGCGCAGTTTGCCATCGGCCGTGAGCCGGATGCGAGAGCAGAATCCGCAGAACGGCTCCGAGACCGGCGAGATCAGGCCGATTTCGCCGGGGCTATCGGCGAAACGGAATTTCCGCGCCGTCTCGCTGCGCTCATGCGGAATGGGCACCAGCGGCCAGCGCGCCTCGATGCGCTGGCGGACCTCCGCGCCGGTGACCACCTGGTCGCGCGTCCAGGCGCGGTCGGCATCGAGCGGCATATACTCGATGAAGCGCATGATCAGCTGGCGGCTGCGGGCGAAGTCGGCGAAGGATTCCACCTCGTCGTCGTTCAACCCGCGGACCAGGACGGCATTCACCTTCACGGGCCGCAGCCGGGAGGCCTGCGCGGCGTCAATGCCGGCCAGCACCTTGTGAAAATTGCGGGTACGCGTCACGCGCTCGAATTTCCCGCGGTCCAGCGAGTCGAGGCTGATGTTGATGCGATCCATGCCCGCGGCGACCAGGCGGTCGCACCGCTCGGCGAGCAGGTCCCCGTTGGTTGTCATGGAGACGTCCTGCGCTCCCAGGCCCTTCAGACCGTCGATGAAATCCTCGACGCCGGGACGGACCAGCGGCTCGCCGCCCGTCACGCGTACCTT
>JAJXZD010000008.1 GCA_021780215.1 Acidobacteriota bacterium | reverse complement strand
CGTCGCCGATGTCCGGTGTGATGGCGTGACCACCGTCTGGTCCGGGGCGCAGAAGCCGCACGCGCTGCAAACAGGCTTTGCCGAACTGCTGGGCGTGCCGCGCGACCGCGTGCGCGTCATCTGGGTGGAAGACGCCGGCTCCTATGGCCGCCCCGGCTTCGAAGATGCCGCCGCGGATGCCGTGCTGATGTCGCAGGAGGTGGGCAAGCCGGTGCGCGTGCAGTGGTCGCGCTCAGACATGACCGCCTGGGGCACGAAAGGCCCCGCCGTGGTCTACGATCTGACGGCGGGCCTCGGCGCGAACGGCGAAGTCACCGCGTTCCACTTCACTTCGCGCGCCTTTTCCGGCGGCGACATCATGTATCTGCCCGCGAGCCCCGGAAATTATCTGGGCGCGCAGCTTTCCGGGATTCCCAACACAACCGGCGTGGACGAATTCGCACAGTGGGGCCAGGAAACGATCGCCTATGCGTTTCCGAATCTCCGCGCCGACGCGCATGTTGTTCCCGCGCTGTTTCCAACGGCTTCGCCGCTGCGCACCACGCATCTCCGCGACCCCGAAGGCCCGGCTACAACGTTTGCCGGGGAATCCTTCATCGATGAGCTTGCCGCAGGCGCGGGAACGGACCCCATCGCGTTTCGTCTTCGGTATCTGGACGATGAGCGCGTGAAGGCCGCGCTGACCCGCGCCGCCGAGACTTATGGCTGGGACTCGCGCCCGTCGCCGAAGCGCGCCGCGCCCGGCGGAGAAGCCGTTACGGGACGGGGAGTGGCCGTGGCGCTGCGCGGAGGAACGCGCGTGGCCACGATTGCGGAAGTGGAAGTGAACCGGCGCACGGGCGCGGTTCGCGTGACGCGCCTCGTCTGCGTGCACGATTGCGGATTGATCGTCAATCCGGGAGCCCTGCGCGGCACCATCGCCGCCAACCTGATGCAGTCTCTCAGCCGCACTCTGAAGGAGGAGGTTGCCTTCAGCCGCACCCGCGTGACCAGCGTGGACTGGGCCACGTATCCCGTGGCCAGGTCCTCAGACGTTCCCGAGCGCGTGGACATCGTGCTGATCAATCACCCGGAGATCGCTCCCACCGGCGCCGGCGAGCCGTCCAGCCGCCCGACCGCCGCGGCCATCAACAACGCCATCTTCGACGCGACGGGCGCCCGCCTGCGGCAGGGACCGCTCACCCCCGCGCGGGTGAAGGCCGCGCTGGCGGCGCTCTAGCCGGATCCTTCCTCATCTCCGCGGAATCGCCCGGGAATCTTCAGCGCTTCGGAGCCGTCACTTCGTTGAAGATGCGGATGGCCTCGACGGCCGTGGGCACGCCGCTGTATTGCGAAAGATGAATAATCACCTCCTTGACTTCCGCGGGGGTGATGCCCAGGTTGAGCGCGCCCAGCATGTGGGCCTTGAGCTGCGGCCAGCGCCCCAGAGACATCAGCGCGGCCATGGTGATCATCGAGCGCGTCTTGAGCGGAATTCCCGGGCGCGTCCAGATGGCGCCGAAGAGCTGTTCGTTGAGCAGGTTGGCGAATGGCTCGTCGAATTGCCGGAGAGACTGATCAATCTCTTCCAGCGTCTTTGCGTCCCAGAGCTGGGCGCGGATTTTTCGGCCCTTTTCTTCGAGGTCTTTATCCATTTTTGTTTCTCCTGATGCGAAAGATTTGCATTCCAGTTGGGCTTCATCCGCCGAGGATGGTGGCCCCGCCGTCCACGTGCAGAATCTCGCCAGTGATGAATGCGCCGTCGGAAGACGCGAGATAGACGGCTGCTGCGGCGATCTCCTCCTCGGTTCCCAGCCGCCCGAGCGGTGTGCGCTTGCGCCGCGCGTCGTAGCCGGCGGCGTCCACCAGAGCGCGCGCCCCGGGGGTGGGAATGGCGCCCGGGCTGATGGCATTGACTCGGATCCGCCGCGGGGCAAATTCGACGGCGAGCGCCCGCGTCAGAGCTCCCACCGCTCCCTTGATCGCGGAGTAGACCGCCGTGCCGCTGTGCCCGCGATCGGCAACCGGCGAGGAAAAATGGATGACGATCCCGCCGCGCTCCGGAGCCATGTAGCGGTCGGCGGCCTGCGCGCCCCAGATCAGCGACTTCAGGCCTACGGAAGTCATCCACTCCCAGGTTTCCTCGCGAATTTCTCCAATTGGCTCGTAGCGGAAGACAATCGCGCTGTTCACCACGGCGTCGAGGCGCCCGAATTCGGAAACGAGGCGCCCGGCGGCGTCCAGCACCACGTCGCGGCGGCTCGCATCGATCGCGAACGCCCGCGCCGTGCCGGAGGACCTAGCGATGTCGGCGGCGGTCGCCTCGGCGCTTTCCCCGTCAATATCAGCGATTCCAACCGTGGCGCCTTCCGCGGCGAAGGCCAGGGCAATGGCCCGTCCGATGCCGCGGCCGCCGCCTGTGATGAACGCTACTTGTCGATTGAGGCGCATTCGTGTCCTGTTCCGGATCGGTTTCGGCCTTCTGCGGCGGATTGGGCGGCCCCGATCTTATGCAACGACGTTTGAGGAGTCAACTCAGCTATGTTACAGTCCCCCCGGTTTTTTCCCCGGCCTTATGCACAGTGCCATTGGGATTGCCGGCCGGGTCAAAGCGCAAGGATCCAGGGGAGCGGGTATGAAGAGCGATTCCGCGGGGCACAGCGCGGAAGAGGTGTTCGATTACGTAATCGTCGGAGCGGGCTCGGCCGGCTGCGTCCTGGCCAACCGGCTCTCCGCCGATGGATCGAATCGTGTCTGTCTGCTCGAGGCCGGCGGCCCGGATCGCAGCCCGTTTATTCACGTTCCGCTCGGCGTCGTGCATCTGCTCAATCATCCGAAGCTGAACTGGAGATTTTCGAGCGTCCCGCAGAAATATGCCGCCGGCCGCGTGCTGCCGATTCCCCTGGGGAAGACGCTCGGCGGCACCAGCTCGATCAACGGCATGGTGTACACGCGCGGCCACCCCAGCGACTACGACGATTGGGCGGCGGCGGGCAATCCGGGCTGGTCGTTCCGGGGAATCCTCCCGTATTTTCGCCGCTCCGAGAATAACCAGAATTTCCCGGATTCCCCGTACCACGGGACCGGCGGACCGACCAACGTCACAAATCTCGACAGCTACAACGAGCTGTGCGAGGTGCTTTTTCAGGCCGCTGAATCCCTGGGCATGCCGCGCTGCCCTGATTTTTGCGGGCCGACGCACGAAGGGTTCGCCATTCGCCAGGCCACCGTGCGCAACGGGAAGCGGGAATCCTCCGCCACCTCGTATCTGACGCCCGCGCGCGGGCGAAAGAATCTGACGATCATTACACACGCACACGCCGCGCGCGTCCTGCTG
Source organism: Acidobacteriota bacterium (assembly GCA_021780215.1). Lineage (GTDB taxonomy): Bacteria > Acidobacteriota > Terriglobia > Acidiferrales > UBA7541 > Palsa-295. Next base: position 13,536 of record JAJXZD010000008.1, on the reverse strand, counting down.
GAGGGACGGCGCGCCACCGGAGTCGAATTCGCTCGCGGGCGGGAGCTGCGGCGCGTGACGGCCCGCCGCGAAGTGATCCTTTCGGCGGGGACCTTTGGATCCGCAAAGCTGCTGATGCTCTCCGGCATCGGCGAGGGAGACGAGCTGCGGCGCCACGGCATCAGCGTGGTTCAATCGCTTCCGGGAGTGGGCCGCAACCTGCAAGAACACGTCATTGCTCCAATACGGTACGACAGCCCCTCCACCGTTCCCTACGGACTCTCGTGGAGCACGGCTCCGCGCATCGCGTGGAGCTTTGTGGAATACGCGCTCTTCCACCGCGGCCTGCTGGCCAATAACATCATGCACGCCTCGGGTTTCGTGAAGAGCGAGCCGCGCCTCGCGCGCCCCGATATTCAGCTCATCCTGATGCCTTCGTACAAGAACGAGAAGGAAAGGCACCGCCTGCGGGAACGCCTCGGCCTCAGCCACTTTTCGATCGGGTACGGCTACGGGCTGGTGGCGATGGTGCTGCGGCCAAAGAGTCGAGGACAGGTCAATCTGGCCAGCAAGGATTTCCGGGAGGCGCCGCTCATTGATCCCGCCTTTTTCACCGAGCAGGAGGATCTCGACCTGCTGGTGCGCGCGCTGAAGCTGGGCCGCCGCGTCTTCGAGGCTCCGGTGTTCGAGAAGTATCGCGGCAAGGAGTTGGTGCCTGGTCCCGAGGTGCAGGGCGACGAGGCGCTGGCGGATTTCGCGCGCCACTTCGCCGTGACGGGGGTTCACCCGGTCGGCACCTGCCGGATGGGCACAGGCGCGGATGCGGTGGTGGACCCGGAGCTAAAAGTGAAAGGGATGGAGGGGCTGCGGGTGGTGGATGGGTCGGTGATGCCAACGCTCATCGGCGGCAATACCAATGGCCCGATCCTCATGATTGCGGAGAAGGCCGCGGACATCATTCTCGGCCGGCCGCCCCTGCCGCCGGAAACGCGCGTCTAGCCAGCGTTTGCTCCAGACGCAAATCGAGGAGGAAGCAATGCCGGGAACCGAAAATCAGAATGAGCAGCTGGCGAGAGCGTTTTTCGAGACCATGAATACGGGAGATCTCGAGCGAGTGCGTTCGATGCTGCACGAGCAGGCTACCTGGACAATGATGACCAACGCGCTTCCCGGCCCGAACGCAAGGAAGGGACGCAACGCGATCATTGACGAATTTCTCGGCCCGGTGCGGGGGATCTTCCTCGAGGGTCCCAAGATCACGGTCGAGCGCATCATTTCACAAGGGCCGCTTCTGGCCGTGGAAGCAAAGGGCCTGGGGCGCATGAAGAACGGCAAGACATATGACAATCGCTATTCCTTCATTATCGAAATCAAGGACGGCAAGATATTCGACTTGCGCGAGTACATGGACAGCGCCCACGTAAGCACCCTCATGTAGCTTGTTCTCTCCGCCTCCTTCTCTGTGCGACCGACGGGGCGCGGGAGGGAGGCGCCTGCCGGCAGGGGGAAAATCGACGCGGTCAGTCTGTAGAGAAGCGCCAGTTGCGCGTGTCGCGGACGATCCATCCCACGGTCGGATCTGGGAAATGTGAGCCAATGAGAAGCGCCTTCCGGCCCTCGTAGCGGGAGAGGAACGCGCGCCGCGTCTGGCAGGCCTGCTGCGCTTGGATGCAGAAGGCCGAGGGCAGGTCAGGCTCCGCGAATTGAAATGGATGATGGAAAATATCGCCGCTGATAATTGCATGCTGGCCGCCGGAGGCGATGTGCACGCTGACATGCCCGGGCGTGTGCCCTGGCGTGGGCTCGAGCCACAGCTCCTCCGCGACACGATGGTCGGACTCGACAAAATCGGCCAGCCCCGCGTCCAGGATGGGCACCACAGAGTCAATCAGATGCTGCGGGCGGATGGATTCTTCGGGCAGCACCGTCTTCCAGTACTCCCATTCGGCGCGCCCAAAAAGATATCGCGCGTTGGGAAACGTAGGCACCCAGCGCCCGTTTTCCAGGCGCGTGTTCCAGCCGACATGGTCCAGATGGAGGTGCGTGCAGAGGACTGTGTCTATGCTTTCGGGAGGGCACCCGATCGCGGCCAGGTCCTCGAGGAAGGAGGTCCGCGTCTTGGTGAACAGCTCGAATTCGCGCACCTTGTCGTTGCCGACGCAGGTGTCCACCATGATGCGCCGGTTCCCGAAAGTCACCACGAAGGCCTGAAACCACACGATAATCTTTCCCTCGGGCGTGACGAAATGCGGCCGGAGCCAGGCGTGCTTTCTGACCATTTCGTCCGTGGCGTCTGGAAGCAGGAAGGAGCAGTCGGTTTGGTCCTGCAATTCGTAGATCCGGGTTATCGTGACGTCACCGACGGTCCACGACTTGGTGCGCTCGCCTGCCATGGTGGCTCCTTTCCTTGCCTCTTGGGCGCAGGAAATCCCTGATCCATCCCGCGGCGGATTGCTCCTCGCCTTCCCGTACCTACACGCCCTCTTCCTTCAGGACCTCACGGGCGACGCGCAGGCCGTCAATGGCCGCCGGAACGCCGCAGTAGATGGCCACCTGCATCAGCACAGCGCGGATCTCATCCTTGGTGGCGCCGTTGCGCAGCGCGCCTCGGATGTGCAGCTTCAATTCGTGCGGCCGGTTCAGCGCGCTGATCATCCCGATGTTGATCAGGCTGCGCGTTTTCTTGGGCAGCTCGGGCTGAGTCCAGATTTCGCCCCAGCAATATTCCGTCACCAGCTCCTGCAGTGGCCGTGAAAAATCATCGGCCTCCGCCAGAGAGCGGTTCACATATTCCGCTCCCAGCACCTCGCGCCGCACCGCCAGTCCGCGCTCAAATCTCTCGCTTGCCATGAAGCCTCCCTGAAAGTTGTCTGCCCGGCAGGATTCTCCACAGGCGCCTGCCTGCTGATGCCAGCGCAATCCCGCCCCGGTATTTCGAGCCAAGTCCGGCGGTACTATGGGCGGAGACGCCGCCCTAAGTCAAATGGATGTTTATCCCACTGACGGATGGCGCAAACATCTGGACTTATCACCCAACTCGCGCCATGATGACGGGCCGATTTGGCGGGCCTTTGCGCGCCCCTACAGCAGAGGAGATCGAACGATGGAGAAGAGTCAGAGCGCAGTCCGGAAGGCGGAGACCATCCGCACGGTGGTTCGCAAGGAAGGCCGCGAGTTTCCCATCGAGGGTTTTTGCGACCCCAAGTTTGCCCCGGTTCGCGAGGCGTTTGAGACCAACTACCGAGTCGAGGAGGAAGTGGGCTCGTGCGCTTCCGTCGTGGTGGATGGCGCTCCGGTCGTTGATCTTTGGGGCGGGTTCAAGGACGAGGCCTGCACGAAGCCCTGGGAGCGCGACACCATCGTCTGCGTGATGTCGGTGACCAAGGGCGTTGCCGCGATCACCTTCAACTCCTTGCTGGATCGCGGACTCGTCGAACTCGACGCTCCTGTCGCGAAGTATTGGCCCGAATTCGCCCAGGCAGGCAAGGAGAAACTTCCGGTCCGCTACATCCTCGATCATCGCGCGGGCCTGCCCATCATCACGGAAGATCTTCCGCGCGGCTCCATCTTCGACTGGAAGGCCATGACCGGCGCGCTGGCGCGGCAGAAGCCGCTGTGGGAACCGGGAACGAAGGCAGGCTATCACGTGGAGAACCAGGGCTTCTTGCTCGGAGAGATCACCCGCCGCGTCACCGGCAAAACGCTCCCGGTTGTTTACACGGAGGAGATTGGCCGCCCTCTCGGTCTCGATTTTCAGATTGGCGGTCTTTCGGAAGCGGATCAGGCGCGCTGCGCGGAGGTCATTCCAAACTATAAAGGCACGCTGCTTTCGGCCGTGATCGATGCGCCCCAAAGCATGCTAGCCCAGACATGGAAGACGTGGCCGGAAGGCACCCATGGGCAGGTCATAAACTCCCCGCAATGGCGGACGGCGGAGATTTCCAGCGGCAACGGCCATGGCGCCGCGCGGGCGATTGCCCGGCTGTACGGGGCGATGGCTCGCGGGGGCGAGGTGGACGGGATCCGCATCCTCTCAGAAGCTGCGGTCAAGCAGATGACTACCGAGCAGCACAACATGGTCGAAGTCATGATGGGGCGGTCCTACCATCAGGCCCTCGGCGTTCTGCTCAACTCCCCTCCCATTGTCTGGATGGGGCCGAATCCCAAGGCGTTCGGCCATCACGGCGTCGGCGGCTCGCTCGGCATGGGAGACCGTGAGGCGAAGCTGGGATTCTGCTACGCGGTCAACCGGTGGCATCCGCTTCCGGACAATGGCCCGCGGGCGCGGCGGCTGATCGAGGCGATTTATCGGTGCCTCTAGCGCGCCTCCGCTGAAAGATACGGAACAGGCCTTTTCCTCCGCGCGCGGCCGGACCTGCGTCGCTTTCAAGCGCGCGAGGTCCTGGACGAGTGTATCCTTCGGGCTGTCCTCTTGCCTCAGAATGCGTCGAAGTTGTTGTTGTTGTTCCCCAGCGACCGCTGCGCCAGTCTCCGCTGGGATATGTTCACGACCCAGGAAGCAATGTTTGACTGCGTGACGGGCATGGGCAGCCTGCGGAGCATGGATTTCCAGCTGTAGAGCTTCAGATACAATTCCTGAACTTTCTTCTCCATATCCTCGGCAGAGATGTACTTGGGCTTGATGTGGCAGAACTCTCCCGGGAAGCGGCCAATATCCTCGATTCTCAGGATGCGGTCCTCTTTCTTCATTCTTTCGTAAAACATGGTCCCTTTTTCGGGACACAGGATGTTGAAGTAGGCGGCAGGGACTTTCTCCTTCTCGAGGAAGTCCATCGTAGTCCGATACACCTCCGGGGTTTCGTTGTCCCATCCGAAGATGAAGTTCAGTGAATAGCTGATGCCGCGCTTGCGCAGGTTATCCAGAACGAGGCTGTACTTTTCGACCTTATTGAACCGCTTGTTCATCTCCTTCAGCGTTTCGGGATTGATGCTTTCAAAGCCCATGTTCACGTGCAGCAGTCCGCTGCGCTTCGCCAGGTCCATGTACTCGTCGTCGTAGCAGAGGAAGGAGGTCCACAAAGCCGACCAGCGAAGCTTCAGAGGAATCATGGCTTCCATGAGTTCCATCGCCCGGGCGCGCTTGCCGCCAAAATCGCTGTCGCCAAAAAAGATGTTCTTCGAGCGAGTGCTCTTGATTTCCTCGATTACGTCCTGCACCGGCCGGACGCGGAACCCGCCGCCCAGGTACAGCCGCTCGGAGCAATACTCGCACTGCATCGGGCAGCCGCGCGAGGACAGCAGAGAGAACGTCTTGAATGGGCCGTACTTCCGCAGGTCCAACAGGTCCCAGCGAGGCACCGGCAATCCCGCGATGCTCGGCATCTGGGGCGCCCGGTACACCTTCTGCAACCGCCCGGCAGCCGCATCCTGGAGCATGTGCGCCCAGATCGGCTCGCCCTCGCCGATGCCGATCGCATCAACGTGTTCGGCGGCCTCTTCCGGACGGAACCAGACGTGCGGACCTCCCATAATGATCGGAATTCCCCTGTTACGGAACTCGCGAGCCACGTCGTAGGCGCGAATCGAGTGGATCGTCCAACAGGTGATGGCTACCAGATCGGGCTGCGAGTCGAAGTCGATGTCCTGGACCTGCTCGTCAACCAGAGTGACGTCCCACTCCCGCGGTGTGAGCGCGGCGAGATAGGGAAGCGCGAGCGGTACGAGAGACCGCGACTTGGTTTTGAAGACCGTGTGATCGCTTTTGGAGTGGTAGTGCGAGGGCTGAATGACCAGAAGTTTGTTGCTCATAACTGTCCCCTGTACAGCGTGGCCCCCAGGGAGCCCGCCGGTTTTCTGTCATACCAGCTTTTAAAAGGTTGGATGCACGAATTGGGCCGCGGATATCAACAAATCTCCGGGGTCAATGCGGCTGCGTATTTCCTTTACTCACATAACAGTGGGGGATTACTGAATTCCGCAGCTTGTGGAAAATCGGATACGGAATTTTGAAGCGGCTTTCCCCGCCAAGTTTCTCACGCAACCTCAGAATTCGCCTTCGAACTTGCTCTCGATATCGCGCGGACAGGCGGCATCAAGAGCAGCGCGAGAAAGGATCCCGCAAAGCACGCGATTGCGATCACGTCGAAAGCGGGAGAATAGCTGCCGATATGGTCGTAGGAGTATCCCGCGAGGAAGGCTCCAAGTGCTCCCGACGTGGTCCCCACCGCGGTGACGATCCCAATGATCACCGGATACGCCTTCGCGCCAAAATAGTTGGCGGGCAGCGTCATGATGGAGGCGAAAGCCATCCCGAACCCGACGCCGAGAAAGACCGCGTAGACGTAGAGGCCCGCGGTGCCGGTGGCGTGAAGCGACAAAAGCATGCCTGCCCCGAAGGACGCCGAGCCGGCCGCCCAGAGATAACGCGGCTCGATGCGGTCGCCCACCGCGCCGACCGCCAGGGTGCCGGCCAGCATTGCCAGCATCATGATGGAAAAAGATGACGCCGCCTGCGCCGGTGTGTACCCCAAATCCCGCAGGTGAATCACCCCGTGCGCAAGATAGACCGAGTAGCCGGTGCTGAATCCGAGCGCGGCCAAAATAATCAGCCATATCGTCCGGGAGCGCAGCACTTCACCAATGGCCCAATCCTCCGCCGTCCGGAAGACTCCTCGCTTTGCCCAAGGCGCGCCAGGCTCGATTTCCGCACTTCTCTCCGCCAAGCCATCGGGCGCCTGGCCGATGGCCGCAGGGCTTTCCTTCACGAACGCGAGCGCCAGCAGCATGGCCGCGCAGCTCAAGCCCGCCATCAGCCACCATCCCGCCCGCCAATTCGTGCCGAAGTGAGCGATCAGCGAGTCCAGCACGCGCGGCGCGATGAACCCGCCAATCGAGGGGCCGGTGAGCAACAGAGATATCGCCAGGGCCTTTCTCCTGGTGAACCATCGCGCGATGCAGGATTGCGTGGGAATCGGGCCGGCGGTGACGATCCCTGCGCCGACGATCAATCCGAAAGCCAGCTCATACTGCGTGCCGGTGTGGACCAACAGCGCCATCAGCAACGCGCCGGCCAGTGCGAAGCCCGTCCCGAGCGCCAGCGTGAAGCGCGCGCCCAATCGGTTCACACAGAGCGCCACGAGCGGCCCGGGCAGACCCGTCATCCACTGGCAGATGGCAAAACCGAAGCCCAGCGTGCCCCGGTCGAAGCGCAGGGCCGTCGCCATGTAGGTGTTGACCACACCGGCGCCATAGAGAGGAAACGCGAGATTTATCAGCAGGATCAGCCATAGCGCAGCGAGCAGTTTCCAGCCATAGAAGCTTCGCGGGCGTTCCATCCAATCATTCCTTTCCCGAACCGGGCATGCGGCGGGAGGGGCATTTTGCCTCTTGCCGACCCGCGATGGTATCACGCACTGCACCGCGGGTCTCTACGGGCCACAAGCCGCTCACAGCTGCTTGCCTTCTGTCACGGGAATAGCAATCCCCCCTGCAATCCACGCAAGTCTGCGGCGCGGATTTGCGGAGTCACATCGCCATGGCCTGCTTTGGAAACGGAATCGTGCCGAGGCCGGGTTTGCCGTATAGTGGTCCGAACATTTGCACAGTAAGGAGCCGAAGAGATTACGATGAGCCTCGCGCCACAGGCAGCCACGCCCGCCGCGAAGCTGCCGGATCAGAACTCGCGTACGAGCGCACTCGCGTTGCTGACCACGCTGTTTTTCATGTGGGGCCTGCTCACCTCGCTGAACGATGTTCTGGTCCCGCACCTGAAATCCATCTTCTCCCTGAACTACGCGGAGGTGATGCTGATTCAATTCTCCTTCTTCTCCGCGTACGCCATCTTTTCGATTCCTTCGGGAAAACTGATTGATCGCATTGGCTACCAGAGGGCGATGACGGCGAGCCTCATCACCATGGGCTTGGGTGCGTTCCTGTTTATCCCGGCGGCGAGCGTGCCGTCGTTTCCTCTGTTTCTCGCTGCGCTGCTGATTCTGGGAATGGGCATCACGGCCCTGCAGGTTGCCGCTAATCCCTACGTCACTGTTCTGGGGCCGGCGCGGACCGCATCGAGCCGGCTGAATCTTACGCAGGCTTTCAATTCGCTCGGCACCACGGTCGGGCCGTTTCTCGGGAGCCTGGTGATTCTCGGCGCCACGCCGCTGGCCGCCAAGCAAACCGCGCGTATGTCCGCCATCGCGCTCGAGGCTTATCGCTTGCAGCAGGCCGCGACGGTGAAACTCCCCTACCTCGGCTTGGCCGCCGTGCTCTTCGGCCTGGCGGCGCTGATTGGATTCTCCCGGCTGCCGGCGATCCCCGGAGCCAGGCGTCTGCAGACGGAACAATCGTCTGAACCTCCGGCCAGCGTATGGAAACAGCGTCACCTCGTGCTTGGCGCGGTTGGGATTTTCGCTTACGTGGGAGCTGAAGTCGGCATCGGCAGCTTTCTGATCAACTACATGAGCCAGCCCTCGATTGGCGGCGTGTCCGCGAGCGTGGCCGCCCGCTTTGCCTCGGTCTATTGGGGAGGAGCGATGGTGGGCCGCTTTGCCGGCTCGGCGATCCTGCGAAAAATCCGCACGAGCGCTGCTCTTGCCGCATGCGCGGCCGGCGCATTTACCCTGGTGCTCACTTCGATCCTGACCACGGGCCACGCGGCCATGGCGAGTATTTTGTGCGTCGGCCTTTTCAATTCGATCATGTTCCCGAGCATTTTCACGCTGGGAGTCGCCAAACTCGGCCCTTTGACGGGAGACGGCTCCGGCGTGATGGCAACGGCGATTGTGGGCGGCGCCGCCATTCCTTTGCTCGAAGGAGGTCTGGCCGATCACGTGGGGATTCAGCACGCGCTATTGTTGCCGGCGATCTGCTATCTGTACGTTTTCTATTACGCACTGAAGGGATCGAAGCCTCGCGGGACGCTTGCGGGGCTGCTCGATTGAGCCGGGCACGTGGTGCCCGCGAAGATCCGCGGGCGCTCACGCTTTCGTTGCCGAAGCGGGGAGGGAAGATGCAACGCAAAGTGCCGGGAAGGAACTTGGTCGCTGCCATCGGCCTGTTCATCGCCGGGGCATTTGTGGCAGCCGCCCTTGCCGCGCCCAGACATCCGCGCGCAACGCCATCGCCGCAATCCGCGGACGATGTGAAGGCGCGGGTGGAAGCCATCCTTGACCGGATGACGCTCGAAGAAAAGATTGACATGCTCGGCGGAGTGGACGGCTATTACGTCCGTGGCTTCCCGTCATATGGCCTGCCTCCCTTGCGGATGGCCGATGGTCCGATGGGTGTGCGCAACTACGGCCCGGCCACTGCCATGCCCGGCGGCATCAATCTCGCCGCCACGTGGGACACGGCTCTTGCCCGGCAGGTGGGCGATCAAATTGGCCGCGATGCGCGCGCCAAGGGCGTCAATTTCCTGCTCGGACCCGGCGTCAACATCTATCGGGCTCCGATGAATGGCCGGAACTTCGAATATTTCGGCGAGGATCCCTACCTGGCCTCCGAAATTGCCGTCGGATATATCGAGGGCGTGCAAAGCGAAGGAGTCAGCGCCACAATCAAACACTTTCTGGGCAATAATTCCGAATTTGCCCGCCACACGGTCAACGACATCATTGACGAGCGCACTCTGCGGGAGATCTATCTTCCCGCGTTCGAAGCAGCGGTGAAGCAGGCCCGCGTCGGCGCGGTGATGGATTCCTACAACCTCGTCAATGGCGAGCACATGACCCAGAACCAGTACTTCGATACTCAGGTGCTGAAAAAGGAGTGGGGCTTTCAGGGTGTGCTGATGTCTGACTGGTTTGCCACGTACGACGGACTTGCCGCGGCCCAGAGCGGGCTGGACCTGGAAATGCCTTCGGGTGCCTTCATGAACCGGGCGGCGCTGCTGCCTGCGATCCACGACGGGCGCATCTCAGTGGACACGATCAACGACAAGGTCCGCCGCATCCTGCGCCTGGCGATTGCCTCGCATTGGCTCGACCGCGAGCAGACTGATCTCTCCATTCCGCGCTACAACCTGCCGGGCCGCCAGATTGCCCTGCAGGCGTCGTTGGAAGGCATGGTGCTGCTGAAGAACGATGCGCACCTGCTGCCCCTTGATGGACACGCGATCAAATCCGTTGCCATCATCGGTCCGGATGCCTATCCCGCCGTCCCCGTGGGAGGGGGCAGCGCGGGCGTGCACCCTTTCGCGGCGATCAGCTTTCTTGAGGGCGTGGCCAATCGGCTCGGCCCTTCCGTGCCGACGTATTACAACCGCGGCATACCGTCGCTGAGCGATCTGGCCCAGCGGACGAATTTTTCGGTTGCGGCATCCGGAGGCGCGGCGGGGCTCGCGGGAGAATACTTTTCGAAAGAAGATTTGCGCGGCAAGCGGATCCTCCGGCGGACCGACCCGCACATCAACTTTGGCGAAGTCCCCGGGGCCGATCCTGGTTACCGGGTGCCGGCCTACCCGCGCGAAGCAGCCTCAGCACGCTGGACCGGCTACTATTCGGTTCCGGCGGCAGGGGCGTACGACTGTTTTGTGGAATCCACGGGCGAAATGGGTGGCTACTACCGGGTGTTTGTGGACGGCAAGCTCGCGCTCGATAATTGGACGCAAGCGCGCGCTCTGACGGGTTTCGCGACCCTCTCGCTCGAACCCGGCCCGCATAAGGTCGTCGTCGAGCGGCACGGCCGGCCGGGATTTCTCGGCATGCGATTCCGCTTCGGAATCGTGCCCCAGGATGCCTACGTGACATCGGAGGCGGAAAAGATCGCCGCCACCTCCGGCGCCGTCATTCTTGCTGTCGGGTTCGATCCGCAGAGCGAAAGCGAAGGCTCGGACCGCACTTTCCGCCTTCCGCCCGGGCAGGACGAACTGATTGGAAAAATATCCGCCATCAATCCGCGCACCCTTGTCGTCCTCACCAGTGGAGGAGCCGTGGACATGACCCGCTGGATTCAGCGTGTCCCCGCTGTACTGGAGTCATGGTATGCGGGCCAGGAGGGAGGCACGGCGCTCGCGCAGATTGTTTTTGGCGATGCCAATCCGTCCGGGCGTCTGCCGATCAGTTTTGAAAGGCGCTGGGAGGACAATCCGGTTCACGACAGTTATTACCCCGAGCCAGGCAGCAACGATGTCACTTATCAGGAAGGAGTGTTTGTCGGCTATCGAGGATACGAGCGCAGCGGGATTCACCCGCTGTTTCCGTTCGGCTTCGGCCTCTCCTATACATCGTTTCGCTACAGCGGCCTGGCGATCCGGCGTGTGGGCGGTGGAGCGGAGTCCGATGGTACAAGCTGGGAGGGCTTGCGCTACGAGGTTTCCTGGAGCGTGACGAACACCGGAGCGCGCAGCGGAGCGGATGTCTCGGAAGTCTATGTCGGCGAGCTTCACCCCGACGCACCCCGCCCGGCGAGAGAGCTAAAGGGGTTTGTCAGAACCGTCTTGCAACCGGGGGAGACGCGGCGCGTGAAGGTTGAGCTGGACCGCCGCGCGTTTTCCCATTTTGATGTGGAGGCCCACGAATGGCGCGCCGATCCCGGCGCGTACGCGATTTTCGTGGGGAATTCCGTGGATCAGCTTCCCTTGCGCGGCGAAATCGTCTTGCCGGCGCACCACTGATGCGCTGGAATGGAATCGCTGAATGCGAGGGCGTGCGGCCCGTTCCTACGAGCGCGCGCCGGACTGATGCACATACTTGATCACTTCGACTTCCGAGATGGCGATCAGTCCGTCGCCCACCACCTGGTCGAGGAACGGAATCAGCTTTTGGATTTTTTCCTCGGAGTCAATTACGTTGACCATCACCGGAGCATCGTGCGACAGCGAGAAAACGTGCGCCTGGTGGATCAGCGTGCTGGCGCCGTAGCCGGCGACTCCCCGAAGAACCGTTGCGCCGGCGATGTCCAGTTCCCGGCACTTTTCCACAATGGCGCGATAGAGAGGCCGGCCCTCCCATTTGTCGTCTTCGCCGAAATAGATGCGGAGCATTTTCGCTTGGCCGGCAAGTTTCACGGGCGAGACTCCCTCCCGCCTTCGGCGGAGGAAAAGTTGTGCGTGTACTTGATGATGTCCACGTCGGAAAGAACCACCAACCCTTGCTGCACCATGTCGTCGAGCAGCGGCAAGTAGGCCCGGATTTTCTCCTCCGTGTCCACGGCCGACAGCATCATGGGGCGGTCGTGCGAGAGATGCAGCGCGGAATCCTTGCGAATCCGGCGGTTGGCGCCGTATCCCAGGATCCCCTGGTAGACCGTGACGCCGGCAATGTCGTTGGCGCGCATGCTTTCGATCAGCGCCTCGTGCAATGGCTTTTCACGCCATTTGTCGTTCTCGCCGATGTAAATGCGCATTAGCTTCGCCTTGCCCTGGCGTTTCAATGGCGGCAGCGACTCCCGCGGCGCCTTTTTCTTCTCCACTTCCGCCGGTTTGACCACCGTCGTATCCTGGATTTCGATCAGCCCGGTTCCCGCCAATTCGCGGAGCTTGGGCAACACTTCCTCCACCTTTTCGGCGGACTCGATAAATTCGATTTTGATGGGGAGGTCCGCGGCGAGCACTTCGATCCGGGTCGTGTGGAGATGGTGGTCCGCGCCAAATCCCGCGATGCCCCGCACCACGCTGGCGCCGGAAATGCCATGGTAAAAGAGGAAATTCAAGATCGCCGAATAGAGGGACTGTCTGTGATACTGATGGTCTTCCCCCACGTAGATGCTCACCTTCTTTGCAGGGCCTGTTTTCAGCATGGCTCCTCCCAGGCGTTGGCATCGCGCGTCATCCGATGCTCCTTCCCGCGATCGCGCCGATCCACACCGCGACGAATCCGACGCCGACGCTGAGCGCGATGTTCATGGCCGCAATCAGGAATTCACCGTCCCGGAAGACTTGAAAGGTCTCGTATTCAAAAGTCGAGAAGGTGCTGTACCCACCAAGGAAGCCGGCCACGAGCAGATATCTCCAACTCGGGTCCCAATGCGCCCGTTCGGCCAGGACGGTCATGATAAAGCCGATCAGAAACGAAGCCGTGATGTTTATCACGAACGTCCCGTAAGGGAAGCGCGTGCCCAACCGGCTGCTCACGTAACCTCCGGCCCAGAAGCGCAGCACGGAGCCGATTCCTCCGCCCAAGGCCACGATCAGATATTTGTTCATGGATTGCAGTCCATCCCCTCCTCGACACGCATGCCTCGCTCGCCCTCCAATCCCACGCAAACTTCAGAGCAGAGCCAGCCGCGTGAATATCCCACTTTCCCGAAACTGGATTCCGATTCCATGGGCAGCAACTGCAGTGAGGGAAAAACAGACAACCCCTCGCCCAGGTCGAAACCCTCGTAGGAGTCATCTGCCCTTCTTGGGGGCGGTTTAGGGTGAACTCCAACACCCGTAACAGCGCTATTTTTGCCGCTGCAAGACGACTAAGTCAATCGCTTTCGGGCCTGCCAGCGCCCAATGCGTTCAGGTTTCGGTGGGCGCAGCGGGAAGATTCCGCTGGCCGATGATACGGATCTGCACCGCTGAATTTTTGCCGCCGACCTCAGGTTGTACGGGGGAACTCGGGCCGCGGGGACGGTTGGGAACCGCCGAAAGCGCAACGTCCGCGCCCCGGT
>JAJXZD010000144.1 GCA_021780215.1 Acidobacteriota bacterium | reverse complement strand
CGCATCTGCCGTTTTTCGGGCGCAAGGATGCGCAGCAGGTGCGCATCCTCCAGCAGATGACCGGCGATCTGAACCTCGATGCGCGAATCGTTGTCTGCCCGATTGTGCGGGAGCCGGATGGCCTGGCGTTCTCCTCGAGAAACACGTACCTGAAGGGCGACGCGCGGCGCGCCGCCACTGCTCTCTACCGTTCGCTCGAAGCCGTGCGCAGGGAAATCGCCGCCGGCGAACGCAACGCCGCATGTCTGCTCGAGGCGTTGCGCCGGGTGATCGGGGCGGAAGCGGGAATCTCGGTGGATTACGCAGACATCGTGGATGCGGAAAGCCTCGAGCCGGTGGCGAGCTTGCGGAAGGCCTGCTACGTTCTGCTCGCGGCCCTTGTCGGCGGCACGCGGCTGATTGACAATGCGCTGATCGAGCAGGAGGGAGATTCGTTCCGCGTCACGGTGTAGAGAGCGCCGCGCGAGCCCAAGCCATCGCCGCGAGTTTCCGCGGTTCACTTCCGGCCGGAGCCGCGCTTCTTCTCGCCATCCTGGACCGCCGCCAGAATCTCCGCCGCGTGCCCGGCCACCCTGACCCTTGGCCAGGTTTTGCGAATTGTTCCGTCCGGCCCGATCCAGAACGTGCTGCGCACGATGCCGAGGAAAGATTTTCCGAAGAAACTCTTCATGCGTCGCGCGCCATAGGCGTTGATGACGCTGAATTCGGTGTCCGCGAGCAGAGGGAAATTCAGCTTGTACTTGGCCTTGAATTTCGCCTGGGCCTCGATGGAATCCCCGCTGCAGCCGACGATCACTGCGTTCAGGCCCTTGAAATCCTCGAGGGCATCGCGAAAGGCGATGGCCTCGTGGGTGCATCCGGTGGTGCTGGCCTTCGGATAAAAGTAGAGGATCAGGTTCTTTCCGCGATAATCGGAGAGGGAAACCGTACGCCCGTCGTCCGCGGCCACATGAAAGGATGGTGCCGCGTCACCTTCCTTCAGCATGTTCGCTGCTCCTTTCGGCGCGCCCTCTAGGATTCGCCGAGCACGCGCTTGAGGATTTCCTGGACGGCCTGCGGATCAGCCTGGCCGCGCGTCTCGCGCATCACCTGGCCGATAAAAAACTTGAACACTCCCTCGTTGCCCGCGCGGTATTTCGCCGCGTTCTCCGGGCTCTTGGCCACGACCTCGCGGGCGATTTTCTCGATTGCCCCGGCGTCCTTGATCGAGGTAAACCCCTCAGCGGCGGCAATCTCCTCCGCGCTCTTTCCGGTCTCGAACATCCTGGCGAACACCTTCTTGCCGCTGGCGGCGGTGATCTCGCCGCGCTCGATTTTTCCGAGCAGCCCGGCCAGAGCGGCGGGGGACAGCGGAGAATCGGCGATCTCCTTCTCCGCGTCGTTCAGGCGGCCGAGCAGCTCGGTGATGATCCAGTTTGCCGCGGCCTTTGCCGGGGCGGCCGCCTGCACGGCCGCCTCGAAATAGCCAGCCAGCGCGCGCGTGGAGGTCAGCACGCCAGCGTCGTACGGCGTGATGCGGTAGTCGCGCAGGAAGCGGGCGGCCTTGTCCCCGGGGAGTTCCGGCATGGAGCGCCGCACCTCCTCGACGCGCGCCGCCGAAAGGGAAACCGGGAGCAGGTCGGGATCGGGGAAATAGCGGTAATCGTGGGCGAATTCCTTCGAGCGCATCACCTCGGTGCGCCCCGCCGCTACGTTCCACAGCCGCGTCTCCTGCGCGACGCTCCCGCCGGCCTCAATCACTCCAATCTGCCGCTCGATCTCGTGCTCGAGGGCGTGCGCGAGATAGCGGAACGAGTTCAGATTCTTCACTTCGGCCTTGGTTCCGAATTTCGGCGCGCCCCTCAGACGCACGCTGACATTTGCGTCGCAGCGCAGCGAGCCCTCCTCCATGTTGCAGTCGCTTACTTCCGTGTATTCAAGGATCTGTTTGAGCGTGGTGAGATAGGCGTAGGCTTCGGCGGGCGTGCGCAGATCCGGCTCGGAGACAATCTCGATCAGCGGCGCACCGCAGCGATTGAAGTCAATGTAGCTCCAGCGGTCGGAATCGGGAAACCCCTCGTGCAGGCTCTTGCCCGCGTCGTCCTCCATGTGCAGCCGGGTGATGCCGATGCGCTTCCCGGTCCCCTCGGCTTCGATTTCAAGCCAGCCCCCCGCGGCCAGCGGCAGTTCGTACATCGAAATCTGATAGCCTTTCGGCAGGTCAGGGTAGAAATAGTTCTTACGCGCAAAGCGCGAGAGCGGCTGAATCTGGCAGTGAATCGCCAGCGAGGCGCGCAGCGCCAGCTCCAGCGCTTTCTTGTTGAGCACAGGCAGGGCGCCCGGCAGGGCCAGGCAGACCGGACAGGTATTCGTATTCGGCGCGTCTCCGAAATTCGACGAGCACGAGCAGAAGGCCTTGGTCCGCGTGAGCAGGCGCGCGTGGACTTCCAGTCCGATGACAGCTTCATAGCAGGCCATCACTTCCGGTGCGATTCGCGACGTCTCTTGTGCAGTTCGGCTCATGGCGAAGCGGAAATTATAGCACCCGTTTCGGTCCCCCTCGCAGGGGGTGTTTCGGGACACCGCATCGGCCGCACCCGTGGCTTCGTCCGCTGTTGACCTCGCGGTATCTCCGGCGTAGATTGGCGCAGCCAACCCGTCGATTTCCGGCCGCCGGCTCCCATGCGTGGCGGGGCTATCGGCGCGGACATCGCAAGAGCAGACATGGAATATTCGAAGCGCTACGAAAACACGCTTGTCGCGATCCTTTTCTTCACCTGGGGCACGGTATTTCTGGACCGGATGTCCCAACTCTATCTCGCGCCCTATTTCGCGCCGGTATTCCGCCTCAACGATCAGCAAATCGGCTTGTTGGCATCCGCCGCGTCAATCGCCTGGGCCTTTGGATCCTTGTTCTTCGGCGCGGCTTCCGACCGCTTTGGCCGCCGCAAAATCCTGATTCCTGCTGTGGTTTTCTTTTCGGCTCTCTCCTGGATTTCCGGCTTGGCGCGAAGCTTCCACGAATTGCTGGTGATTCGGGCATTGATCGGTTTGGCGGAGGGCCCGTGCTGGGTTGCGATCAGCGCGCTTCTCGAAGAGTCGTCCCATCGCTCACGGCGCGGCCGCAATGTTGGCATTGTGACAAGCGGCGCTGCCTTAGTCGGCCTTTTCGGCGCGCCGATTCTGACCACGCAAATCGCTTCGCGGTTCGGTTGGCGATGGGGCTTTTTCGTTACGGGCATTCCGGGACTCCTGATGGCGCTGCTCATCTGGAAGTACGTCAGAGAGTCCGAGCCAACCGCCGCTGTCGCAGCGCTTCATGAACGCGGCACGCCGCTATCCCACTACTTCTCGATCTTGCGGTACCGCAACATCTGGCTGAGCAGCATCGGCGCGGGAGGGTTCATTTCCTGGTTGCTCTTGCAAAACACATTCGCGCCCCTCCTCATCACCCGCGACATGCACCAGGACCCGCGTACAGCCGGCTTCCTGCTTGGCGCCGCCGGCCTCGGCAGCTTCTTTATCGGCCTGGTGTTTCCGTCGCTCTCGGACCGCGTGGGACGCAAGCCTACGCTTCTATTACTCGCAGCGTTGTCTTCGTTTCTGCCGCTCGCGCTTCTGGTTCGCCCGCTGTATTCGCACCTTTGGCTGCTGTCGGCCATTTTGTTCGCGACGCAAGGAAGCCAGGCCATCGCCGCGCTGGTGATTGTGCTCATTCCCGCGGAGAGCGTCCCACCGGAATTTACGGGAACGGCCATCGGAATGGCCAACTTGGTTGGCGAACTGATCGGCGCCACGATCGCGCCAACCCTCGGCGGGACCATTGCCGAAAGCTACGGTCTGGGAAGTACGATGCTGATGGCCACCGGGGGGATGATTCTCCTCTTCCTAGCCGTGCTCTTCCTCAAGGAAACGGTCCGTCCGCGTACAATCGTTTCGGAGCGCGACGTTACCGCCACCGCATGACTGATCCCGTCCCCGCGGGGCTGAACAAATGAGCGCGGCGGGCCTGTAGAGCACCGGCCGCGCTCAAGCATCGCCAGGGGCTGTTAGTCGCTTTCACTCCTGCGCCGGCCTGGAAAGTTCAGCCGGAGCCCGGAGATAAAATTCAGGCGGAGCGCCGGGTAGCCGAATACTTCTTCGTACTTCTCGTTGAGCAGGTTGTCGACGTGGCCGTAGACTTCGACTCCCCACGGGAGCCGGTAGGCAAATCCGGCATTCACGTCCACAAAGCCCGGATTGGCGAACAGGCACTGGTACCCGAGAACGCAGGCATACGCGCCGTAGTTGGGCTCAATGTCGAGCACCGCGCCACGGATGCTGGCGTTCGAGTTGAGCATCAGGCGGCCAATCGTCCAGGTCGCGTCGTAGCCGGCGGCGCTCACCGGAACACGCAGGAAGGGGTCGCCGACCTGAAACGGAAACACCGTGAACTGGTTGGTGCCGTTCAGCGCCAAGTACGCGGTCCGGGTCCACGAGTACTCCGCCGAGAGCGCCAGCGAGCGCACCGGATGGATTCGCAGGCTGCTCTCAATCCCGTAGGCGCGCGAATTGGCCACGTTCGCGGAGGTGAAGGTGCTCAGGTTTTGCAGCGAGCCGCCGAGGGAGACGATCTGGTCGGTGAAGCGGTTGTAAAAATAGGTGACGTCGAGAACGGCGCGGTCTCCGAAGAAATGCTGTTCGACGCCCGCGTCCGTGCTGATGCTGCGCTCCGGTTGCAGCCCCGGATTGTTTGTGAAGGCCAGCTCGAACCCGTCTGGTGCGCGGATTCCAGTGCCGAAGCTGCTGTGAAACCGCGTGACCCCGAGCACGCCACTATTCCCCTGCCTCGCCAGAAACGCCGCGGAGATGCGCGGGTCCGCCTGCGTTACCGACGCAGCGGGAATGAACGGACGGGAGCTGTTGGGATCGGCGGCAAGACTGCCCGTCTGGATGCTGTCCACGCGCACGCCGGCGCTGAGAAACAGCCGGTTGCCGGCATTCCAGCGATTCTCGGCGTAGAAGGCGTACGTGTTGCGCGGCAGGGTAAACGGAAAGCCTCCTGTATTGACGACGTACGTGTTCTCAAACGTTTCCCTGTCGTAATCGAATCCGGCCACCAGCACATCTTTGGGGGAAAGTGTTATCTCACTGCGTGTGCTGGCGACCAGCCGCAGATTCTTCGTGAAGGAGCTGCCGTACTGCGATGGGAATGAATACTTGTCCGTGGCCATGCTGACCGTGCTGACCTGCTGAAAACGGCTCGAAAACTGCTCCGTATAGCTGGCCTGATAGCCAAATTCGTCCTGCACCTGAAGGATTGCGGATGCCGCGATTCCCGCATAGAGCCCTTCCGGGTCCGATCCGAACGGCCCGGGATTCACATCACGGCCCGCATCGCCGAAGAAGTGCACGATGAACTTGCGCCGCGGGCTGCGCGAGTAGCCGAGGCTCACGAACGACGTTTGATTCAGATAGGAGTCATCCATCACCATCCCCTGCGAACTGAGCCGCGAGAGGTCGTACATCCAGCTCAATCCGTGGGTGAGCCCTTCGCCCTGCGTCGCCAGCCGGTAGGTATCGTAGCTGCCTCCCTCCCCGAGCCAGCTGAACTGCGGCGACCCGTCTCCCGGGGTGGTGACCACATTGATCATTCCGGCCACGGCGTTCGAGCCGTAGAGCGCGCTCTGCGGCCCGCGCGTCACCTCCACATCCTCGACACCGTCCACCGGCAGCGGCGAGAGGTCGAAGCCGCCCCCGAAATCGTTCATCGGAATGCCGTCAATCATCACCAGGTTGTAATCGGATTCTCCGCCGCGGATGAAAGCGCTGGTCAGAGTCCCCAGCTGGCCGGACCGGCTGATATCGATTCCCGGAACATTTCGGAGCGCGTCAGACAGAGTGATCACTCCCTCGTCCTGCATCTCCTGCTTGCTGACGACGGTCACGGACGATCCGATCTGCTCCGTCAGCCCCCCGCCGAGCGACGAGGAGACCACCACCTGTCCCTGGACAGCCGTAAGCTCCATATGCAAGTCCAGAGTGACGGCTTCTCCGCTCGCCAAATTCGTGGCGGGAGATACGTGGCTCAATCCGGAACGGCTGGCCGCGACTGTAAAGGCCCCTGCGTCGAGACCGTCGAACTGATACCGGCCCTGAGCGTCTGTCTCGGTCTGCGCAACAACGGCCAGAGAATTGAGCAGACTGACCTTCGCGTCCGGCACCACTCCTCCCGCGGGATCGTAAACAGTTCCGTGAATGCTTCCCCCCGCGTGTTTCGCAGGCGACTGCGCATAAATCGAAGGCGTGAAAAAAAATAAAATTGTTGCGAGGAACAGCAGATAGAAGAAACGTAATCTCATCGAATCCCCCTCTCCCTCTTCGCGCGGGAGCTAAAGGCTGACCCGAGCCGCATGCGCCGAGCGTGCGGCCGGGATGAAGACTCCGCCGGTCTCCTGGCTTGGCGGACGCCCTCTGCCTCGAGGGCCCGGGTGCGGCCTTCCCGTCAGCGGCGAATCGAGGCGATTCGCGCGCCAGAACAGTGGCTCGTACCCGAAAGCTCTCCGCCTTACAGTCGCGCGGCGGCAACGGATTCTCACCGTTTTCCCGTGCGCGGAGTCTTCGGTGATGGTGGACGGCGCATCCAGGACACAGGGCGGCGCCGCTTGCGAGGGCCATTGCCGGCCCGCGCGGAATAAAGTCACAAAATCATAGTCAGCGATTGTCCCGTAAGATCACGCGGGGACGCCCGCTCGGCCGCATCTCCACGGCGAGCGGCGCTTCGAAAATCTCTTCCAGCAGCGCGGGGTCGTACACATCCGCCGGCACACCCACGCGCAGGCACTTGCCCTTGTGCATCAGCACGATGCGGTCGGAAAACTCCGCCGCGAGGTTCAGCTCATGCGTCACTACCAGGACTGTGTAGCGCATCTCGGTTGCCAGTCGCCGCAGGCGCCGCAGCAACTCGACCTTGCTTCCGATATCCAAGTGCTGGGTTGGCTCGTCGAGCAACAGCAGCGACGGCTGTTGCGCAAGCGCCCGCGCCAAGATCACCCGCTGTCTCTCCCCGCCTGAAAGCTGGTCCATCCAGCGGTCGCGCAGTTCGTCCACGCCCACCTGCGCCAGCGCGTTGCCGCCCAGGAGACAATCCTCCGGCGTCTCAAACCGCAACCGGCGTCCATAGGGGTAGCGTCCCTGCAAAACGTACTCCCATACGCGCAGCGGAAAGAGCATCTCGCTTTCCTGCTGCACCAGGGCGATGCGCTGGGCGCGCAGGCGGGCGTCAATTTTGGTGATTTCCATGCCCTCCAGCTCGATGCGCCCCGAGAGCGGCTTGTGCAGCCCTGCCAGCAGCCGCAGCAAAGTGGATTTTCCGCTGGCGTTCGGGCCGAGGATGGCGATGAGTTCGTGCTGGCGCGCCTCGAAGCTGACCGGCCCCAGCGTGAATTCCGGCGCAGAGCGGTCCGTAGCCGCGTAGGCATAGCTTGCCTGTTCGACTTTCAGGCGGGGCCCGGCCGCCGCACCGGGAGCAATGGCAGCCGCCGCGCCGCTCTCCGCAAGCGTGCTCATCGCCCCCTCCGCCGCATGAGATAGATGAAGACCGGGGCGCCTGCCAGCGCCGTCATCGCCCCGACAGGCAGCTCAGTGGGCGCCACTACGGTGCGCGCCAGCGTGTCCGCCACCACGATCAGGATCGCGCCACCCAGCGCCGACGCCGGAATCAGCAGGCGGTAATCCGAGCCGAAGAGCAGGCGCATCACGTGCGGCACAAGCAGCCCCACATAGCCGATCGCACCGCTCACCGAAACAGCCAGACCCGTCAGCAGTGAAGCCGCCACGTAGACGACCAGCTTCACGCGGTCCACGTTCACCCCGAGATGCCGCGCCTCTCGTTCGCCGGTGAGGATCAGGTTCAGGTCAGACGACGTGGAGTAAATCGAGCCGATGGCAATGATCAGCAGAAGATAGAGCCAGCGCAAATCCACCGAGGGGGGCGCCGCCAGGTCGCCCATGAGCCAGAAGGCCATGCCGCGCAGGTCGCGACCGCTGAGCATCGTCATCAGAAACATAATCACCGCTGAAAGAAATGACGCGGTTACGATCCCGGCAAGCAGCAGCGTCGAGCTGTCGAGCTGCCCTCTGCGCCGGCCCAGAAAATAAACCGCCGCGATCGTGGCCACCGCTCCCGCAAAAGCCGCCGCCTGAATTGCCGCGGGAGCGCGCGGCGCCACGGTCAGGCTGAGAATCGCGCCCAGCGCCGCTCCGCTCGACACGCCGAGGACGTAAGGGTCCGCCAGGGGATTTCGCAGCAGCGCCTGAAACCCTGCCCCCGCGGTCGCCAGCGATGCACCAACCAAAATCCCCAGGGCAATGCGCGGCAGGCGCAGCCCGAAGACCACGAGCCAGAATTCCGACCGGATGCGGTCCCTGCGGCCCAGTGCGCCGTTGAAAAGCGTCATCACAATCTGGCGCACGGAAATCGGATATGCTCCCATGCGCAGCGAGATTACGACGGCGACGAACAGGATCGCGCTCAGCACCGCACAGATCCAGAAAAGGCGCCGGGGCGTCAGCGGGCGCACGCAGCACCTTCCCCTCGGGCTATCCCGCCCTCCGGCCCCGCAACCTGCGCCGCAAGACTGGACGGCCCTGCCTTCTGTCCCGGCCCGAAGACTTCCGGATGGAGCGTGTGCGCCAGTTTTACAATCGCATCTACCAGGCCGGGCGACGGCCGCACCGCCTCCTCCCCTGCATCTGCCACGCAGCCCATCTCGACGGCGTGAAGATCCCGCCAGGCCGGACGCGACCGCAGGTCGGCAATCTCCGCGGAAGCGCTCTCCTGGTGATTTCCCGCGAAGAGAATGTAATCCGGCTGCAGGCGAATCACCTCCTCGAAGCTCACTTGCGGCCAGTTTTGCCGCGACACCACCACGGATTCAGCGCCGGCCCAGCGCAGCTCATCGGCAATGAAGGTGTTCTGCCCGATGGTAATCAGCGGATCCTCCCACACGACGAACAGCACGTGCACCAGCGGGCAGCCCGCCAGCCGCGCCTGCAAGGAGTCGAGCCTTCCGCGCAAATCGGCAACCAGCGTCTGGCCCTGCTCGGGAACGCCCATCAGAGCAGCCATACGCGCGATGGAATCGAGCATCCCGCGAACGGTGTGCGGGTTGCTGGTATAGACCGGAATTCCCAGCCGCAGCAGCGCATCGGCCGTTTCGGCCCGGTTGATCGTCGTCGAGGCCAGAATCAGGTCGGGCCGCAGCGCGACAATCGCTTCGAGGCTCGGGTCCTGGGGCTCTCCGACGTGAGGCTTCGCCTTTGCCGCCGGTGGAGAATTGCATTCGTTGGTGTCGCCCACCAGCCGGTCGCCAAGCCCCAACGCGTAGACCGTTTCGGTCAGGTTCGGAGCAAGGGTCACGATCCGGCGCACTTCCGCGGGAATGGTCATCTGCCGGCCTGTCTCGTCCGTGACGATGCGCGTTCCCGTCCGCTCCGCAGGCGCCAAGGCCCCCGAGGCGCTCGTTTGGGAACGCGCGAAGAGATGAGCCGGCGCGGCCAGGAGCCATCCTCCTGCCCCCATCGCCAGAATTTTCCGCCACGCCGAAGTCAAACTGCCTCCAAAAATAAAAAAGCCTCGCGAGCGAAGCGAGGCCGGTCGCCGCACCCCTTCTCGCGAAGAGTGTCGAGCTTCACCGGCTCGGGTACGTTCCTGACTCTCGGTGCTCCTACGCGAGACGCGCGGGGCGGCCGATCACAGTGGCGGGACCGTGGCCGATTTTCACGGCCTTCCGTATGCCCGAAGCCTGCTCAATTGTCTGCGCTGAGTGTATGCCGCGCCGCGAATCCTGTCAACGCCGCGCGAGCTTGCGCCCGGCGCGGCGAATTCCGCTCACCGGTTCTTCCACTTTGGCGCGCGCTTTTCCACCAGGGCCCGCAGCCCCTCCTGGGAGTCCTCGAGGTCGCCCAGCTCGTTTAGGAAAACTTTCATGGAATTGCGCACGCCCTCGCGCAGCGAAAGGCCGAGGCTGCCGAGAATCGCCTTTTTCGCCATGGTCAGCACCGATCCGGATTGCGCCGTCACTTTCGCCGTGACGTCGGCGACTTTCTTCTCCAGGTCCTCTTCGGCTACAACCCAGTTCACGAGCCCCAGATCCCGCGCGCGCTCCGCGCTGATCGCCTCCCCGGTGAGCACGAGTTCGAGCGCCTGTTTGGGCCCCAGGACGTAGGGCAGCACCGCCGCGGCCAGGGGAGGAAATACGCCCAGGCGAATCTCCGGCTGGGCGAAGCGCGCCTGCGGCGTGGCAATCACGAGATCACCCAGGGCCGCCAGCTCCGCTCCTCCGCCATAGGCAGGGCCGTTCACAACCACCAGCACCGGCTTGGACGTGTCCATCATCGCCGCGAACGCGGCGTGAAATGCGTCGAGGAGCTGAAACACGCGCCGCTGCGTATATTCGCCCAGCTCGATGCCCCCGCAAAAAACCTTCCCGGTCGCGTTCAGCACAAGCAGCTTGATCGTGCTTTGTTCTCCGAGAGTGTTGATTCCTGCGGCCAGTTCGGAGAGCGCGCGTTCGTTGAGCAGGTTGTGCTCCGGCCGATTCAGCGTCAGCCAGGCAATTTCGCCTTCGACACGCGCTTTCACAAATTTGAAGTCCTCGAGTTTCGGAGGGGCCAATGCCAGGGTTCCCAGAACATCCCCTTCCACCATTCCCTTGTTCATAGGCTTCGCTCCCCCAATGCCGTGCGATATGCCGCCCGGGATTTCACCGGGGGCCAGCGTGGAAAATCTGTTTTCAGGACCCATAAGAAGCGTAGCCCGTTTGGAAGCGGCCCGCCACGCCGATTCGAGAGGACGCGCACAATATGGCAAGGGGCCAATGAGCAGTAGGATGGCGGGTTTCAGCCAGCCGCCGGGAGTATTATGATGGCGCGGCGTGAAAGGCTAATCCGCCGCAGCCGTGCGAGCTTGCAGTGGCTCGCAGGCACGGGAGAAGACCATGCAAAGATACCGAGTTCTATTCCCCTCGACCTTGGCGCTGGCTGCCGTTCTTTTGTTACCTGCCGCAGCGGGCCCGGCGGTCCCCCGAACTAGGCTGCCTACCGCGCCTGCGCAATCCGGGGTGGCGCCCGCTGCCACAATGCAGCTCGACCCGACCGCGATCACCTACAAGTGGCCCTCCCAAATTCACTGGGTCGGGCGGCCCGGCGTAGCCGAGCAGGCCGTCCTGGTAGGCGACCCCATGAAGCCGGGACTTTACGTTGTGCTGATCAAATGGTTCCCGCACAACACTAGCCACCCGCATTTCCATCCGAACGATCGCTACATCACCGTTCTTTCGGGAACGTGGTACGTAGGAACGGGCCGGAAATTCGACCCCGAGCACATGGTCCCGATGCCGGCAGGCAGCTTTGTGACCGACCTGGCCGGCCAGGTGCACTACGATGGCGCGAGAGACGAGCCGGTCACTATCGAGATCGTCGGCATGGGACCGGCTACGATGACTCCCGCGGAAATCAAATGATCGCGGCTCCACACCGGCATACCAACTGGGTTCCATGCGCCGCGCTTGACACTGGCGCGGCTCTTCACTAACTTGCTGTTTTCCAAATCCGCCTCCGCGCGTCACTTCGCGGGCAAGAGGTTCCGACCATGAAGGTATACGAAATGTCCCAGAAGAGCTCGATCCTGGACGATCTCCACCGTCGCGAGCGCCCCGAGCCGAAGCCCGGCCCGTACGAGGTGATGGTGCGCATCCGCGCAACCTCCCTCAACTACCGCGATCACGCCATCCTTACCGGGAAGTACCGCTACAATCTCGATCACGACACGATTCCGCTTTCCGACGGCGCGGGCGAAGTAGTTGCCGTGGGAGAGAACGTCACGCGGTTCAAACCGGGCGACCGCGCTGTTTCGACCTTCTTTCAGGTGTGGATTGACGGCGCGCCGCCGAAGAATCGCTCCGCGCTCGGTGCCCCGCTCGATGGCACGCTGGCCGAATTGGTCTGCCTGCATGAGGACGGCTGGGTACACATGCCGGCTAGCCTCTCCTTCGAAGAGGCAGCGACGCTTTCCTGCGCCGCGCCAACGGCCTGGAGCGCACTGATGAACGCGGGAACCCGCATCAAGCCGGGAGACACAGTGCTATGCCTGGGCACGGGCGGGGTTTCGATGTTCGCATTGCAGTTTGCACGGGCTGCGGGCGCCAAGGTGATTGTCACTTCCTCGAGCGACGCAAAAATCGAGCGCGCCCGCGCGCTGGGCGCCTCCGCCGGCGTGAATTATAAGACGCACCCCGACTGGGAAAAGGAAGTTCTCGCGCTGACGGGCGGCCGGGGCGTGGATTGCGTGGTCGAAAACGGAGGTGTCGGCACGCTATCCCGCTCGTTTCAGTGTGTTTGCTGGGGCGGCAAGATTGGGCTCATTGGCGTGCTTGCCGGTCCGCAGGGCGACGCCAATCCGCACGATCTGATGTTCAAGAGCGCCAGCCTGCATGGCATCGGCGTGGGCAGTCGCGCCACCACTGAGCAATTGATTCAGGCTATCGAGGTCAACGGCATCAAGCCCGTCATTGACAGGGTTTTCCCCTTCGATCAGGCTCCCGAGGCATTCCGCTACCAGGCTTCCGCGGCCTACCTCGGCAAGATCGTCATTACCGTCTGAAGCGCGGCTTGCTGTGGGGCGCAAATTTTTCCCATGGACTCCGGGGCGGACATCCGGGTAGCATTTCGACATGAAATGTTCCCATTCCGGATGTACCCGCCAGGCAGAAAAACAGTGCGTTGAATGCTCCCGCGACTTCTGCTCGCTGCATTTTGAAATCTGCGAGTTCTGCGAGGCGCCGGTCTGCCACGACTGCCGCGAGGCGCACCAGTCGAGCCCCCTGCACGAAGAGGAAAGGCGCTAGCTGGTCGGCAGGCCTCCGGCCCTCGATGTGTCGGGCCGGACAGCAGGCTGCGGCTACAACTCCGCGCCGCTTT
The DNA here is from genome assembly GCA_021780215.1 of Acidobacteriota bacterium. Taxonomy (GTDB): domain Bacteria; phylum Acidobacteriota; class Terriglobia; order Acidiferrales; family UBA7541; genus Palsa-295. Next base: position 4,023 of record JAJXZD010000144.1, on the reverse strand, counting down.
CCGCTATTCTTATTCGCCTATGTTGGATCTGGGATACGTTCGACAGCATCTCGATGTGATCGAGAAGATGGCGCGGGACCGCGGCGTGACGCTGGACCTGGGCCCCTTCCTGGAAATTGACGGCGAGCGGCGCAAGATCATCCACGCCAGCGAACAGCGGAAAGCCGATCGCAACACTGCCAACGATGAAATCGCCCGGCTGAACAAGCTCCTGCACACCGGCGAAAAATCCGGAGGGGCGGAATCAGGGGAATCAGGGGAATCAGGGGCGGCCGAGAAGCGAGCCGCGCTGCTGTGCCGGATGAAGGAGGTGTCCGAGCAGATCAAGCGCGACGACGCGCGCGTGGCCGAACTGGACGAGCGGCTGCGGGAATTTCTGCTGGTTATTCCGAACATTCCGCACGCAAGCGTTCCCGTGGGACACAGCTCGGCCGACAATGTCGAGGTGCGCCGCTGGGGCGCGCCGCCGCTGTTCGATTTCGCTCCGCGCCCGCACTGGGAGGTCGGCGAAGGCGCGGGAATCCTCGATTTCTCGGCCGCCGCCAAGATTGCCGGCGCACGGTTCGCCGTGTACAAAGGGCCGGGCGCGCGGCTGGAGCGCGCCATTGCCAATTTCTTCCTCGACATGCACACGCGCGAGCACGGCTATACGGAAATATTGCCGCCCTTCATCGTCAACACGGCTTCTCTCATCGGGGTCGGCCAGCTTCCCAAATTCGCGGCCGATATGTTTCATCTGGAAGGGACGGATTTGTGGCTCACGCCGACGGCGGAAGTCGAGCTGACCAGCCTCTATCGCGATGGAACCTTCGATGCCGCCGAACTGCCCGTCAAGGTCTGCGCTTGGACGGCTTGCTTCCGCTCCGAGGCCGGCGCGGCGGGAAGGGATACGCGCGGCATCAAGCGCCAGCACCAGTTTCAGAAGGTCGAGATGTTCAAATTCACGCGGCCCGAGCAGAGCTATGACGAGCTCGAATCGCTGGTAGGAAACGCGGAATCCCTGCTCCAAAAACTCGGCCTGCACCACCGAACCGTGCTGCTTTGCACCGGGGACATGGGTTTCGCTTCAGCAAAGACGTACGACATCGAGGTCTGGCTTCCTTCGAGCCGAGAGTTCATGGAAATCTCCTCGTGCTCGAACACCGAGGCATTTCAAGCGCGGCGCTCCGGCATCCGCTACCGGCCCAAGGGCGGCAAATCGGATTTCGTCCACACGCTCAATGGCTCGGGTTTGGCCGTTGGGCGCACGTGGATTGCCATCGTGGAAAACTATCAGCAGGCCGACGGCTCGATTCGGATTCCTGAAGTGCTTCAGCCCTTCATGGGAACGGACCGCATTCCCAGCCTCGTCTGAACATTCCCGGAACCGCCGATTGGAGCGCGGGCGCCCGACAGAGGCCAAGAGGCTGGCTGCGACGGGCGAAGCTCCCCCGCTCCTCGCAACCAGCCCCGCCGGCAGGTTTACATCTTGATCGCGGTGATCTTGTTCACCTGGAGTGAGCCATCAGCCTCGAGATGGCCGGTGACCTTCACTTCGTGGCCGAGGGCGCTATCGGGATTCACGGAATCCTGATTCTTGATGGCCAGGACCTTCTTCGTCTTGGCGTTCACGAAGACCCAGGAAGCTCCCTTGCTCTTCACGCAGGCTTCGGCGCAGGCCTTGTGGTCGGCGCTCATGCCCTTCGCCCCGCAGTGGCTGTCGCTGATCCAGCCGGTCCAAGTCATGGTCTTGGCCGCGCCCAGCGAGGATAGGCTCAATGTGACGAACAAGGCCATGAGCATGCCCAGCATGGTGACAACTCTCTTCATGGAATCTTCCTCCGAAAGAATTTGGCGCGCCGACAGGCCCAAGTACCTCGCCGGGCGGCACACCGGGCTAGCATTATAAGTACGCTGAGAGCACCAAGACTGGATGGGTCCATTCGCAGCTGGGAGACGCGCTGAAGGCCCGATCTCAGGAGACAGGGCCGGCCAGGACCTGGGGCCCCGTGGGATGGGGCACGCCCCCGGCAGGCTCGAGTGTGACGGCAAAAGATTTAGGCGCAACGCCCGCGGGGATTTTTGACATCCAACGACTGTTTTCTCCGGCAACCGGATTGAAGACTCCCGCATTGATCGGCTCGCCCTGCATTGGGATGAGCCACAGCTGGTAGCTCTGCTTTGGCGGAGTCGGTTGCAAGTCGCCGTCGTAATAAAGCATGCCCATCTGCATGCTGCACACCACGCGGGCTTCAGCTTTGGGAGTGCCGGGCGAGGAGGCCAGCGAAACAATCATCAGGTCCGGGGCGGCAGCCAGCTTGGCCATCTCGCGATTCTGCCGCTCCTGAGCCTGCTGCTGGCTTCGCAGCACGCCAAGCTGCCGGTCGAGGCGTCGATTTTGAGCCCACATCGAGACAGCCAGGACCGCCAGCAGCATGCACGCCGCTGCCATTGCCACCGCCGTCCAGGGGATCGCCCATCGGGAAGATTGGGCCGAAAGCGGGACTGCCGCCGCCTCTTCCCGGATTCGTTGCCGCAGGCGATGGAGAATTTCGGCGGAGGGCTCCGTAGGAGGAGCCACGAGTGCAAGCAGGGTGAGACGGCCGCGGGCCTCAGCCAGCCGTTGGGCACACGCGGGGCATTCACTCACATGTGACTCAAGCTCCTCTCTCTCCAGTCCCTCAAGAGCGCCAAGAGCGCGGAGTTCGAAGTCTTCCTCGCGAATTGGGTGACCGGTCATGCGATTCCTGTCGTTGTTGTCCGGGACTTGAGCGGTGCGGGCGGAGCGTGCAGGGTCCGCCGAAGCGTTTCCAACCCGGCCCGCAGGCGGGTTTTCACCGTCCCGAGCGGATCGCCGGTATGGCGTGCGATCTCGCTGTGTGTCATCCCCTCAAAGAAGGCCAACTCGACCGCTGCGCGCTGCTCCTTCGGCAGGCCATCCATCGCAGTCTGCACGCGGTAAAGCATCTCCTGCCGCGCGGCAGCGGTTTCCAGATTCACGGGACAAACCGCGGTGGTTTCAAAGAGCGGGTCGCCAGTGAAGGGCTCCCTCCGCCGCAGCCGCGAAATGGCGCGGTTGCGGGCGATCACCACGAGCCAGGCCGGCAGGGAGCCGCGTTCAGCATCGAATCGTGAGGCCCCACACCACAGTTGATAGAAAATATCCTGCAAGATCTCCTCAGCCGCCTGCCGATCGCGCAAAATCCGCTGCAGAACCGCGCAAACCATGCCCGCATACCGGGCATAGAGTGCCACCAGCGCATCCTCATCTCGCTCGATCACTCGTGCGAGGAGAGCCGCATCCGAGGCTCGCAATTCCGCTGCCCTCTCAGAAGTCACTGGGTTTTGGCGGCTCCCCAATCAAGATACGCGCGCCCGGCTCAGGTGGATTGGCCGCGAACGGCCTGTGGCTGCGGGAAGCTTAGATGGCACGCTCTGTGGAGGGTAGCTCCCGGCGATAAGAACGTCAACGGGAGATGAGCGGGGATACTGGCGTGGTGCAACGGTCAAAACATGACAAGGTGTGCTGATTTATCACTGCCTACCATTAATTCATGGAATCAAACGTAACTCACTGTAGATACATGCTTTATGTAAGTTTCAGGGGGCTGCGGCGCTCGCTCAACCCCAACTCCATGGAACAATTGCTATTTGATGACATCGGTTTTCATTGACTTGTGAGATAGCTTGACTAAACTTCGACTCTGGCAGGACTTACGGGTACTCCGCATCAGTTAAGAGCTGCACAACTGTTGGAGGGCAGCGCAGTTCTCCCCGCGCCGAGGAGGAAGTCCAGTGATCAAAGCCTTCCTCTCCATCTTCAAATCCATCAAGACCCCCATCGTCGCCGTGGGCAATCAGGACGAGGAGCCGGCGTACAAACCCATTGACCTGGTCATGGTCCGCCGCCTCATGCAATGGATGAAGCCCTACCGCCGCAACTACGTCGGCGGAATCACGCTGGGCATCTTCATGATCAGCATCTTCATGCTCGGCCCCAAGTTCAGCCAGCATCTGGTCGACTACTGCACCGACTACCTTTCC
>JAJXZD010000051.1 GCA_021780215.1 Acidobacteriota bacterium | reverse complement strand
GATCAGACTGGGCGCGGGCCTCGATGGCATCGAGCGCGGCAACAATACGCTCCGCCTCGCCGTGAGTGAGAATTCCAGCGGCGGCAATGCCGCGGGCCCAGGCGCGGTCGAGCGCCAGTTCGTGCGGAAGAAGCCGGCGGTCGAAGACCCAGGAGCGCTCGAACTCGTAAAAGGAGGCATCCGGACCCCGCTCGAAACGCCCGCCCCACATTTTCCGGTCCTGCGGCGGCGTCATCGCGCCGGCGCCTCGATCGGAACGGTGATGGGCAGGGCGAACAGGTTGATGAAGCCCTCGGCGTCCTTCGGATTGTAGCCGGTCATGGTGAAGCTGGCCAGATTGGTGCGATAGAGCGAGTAGGGCGAGCGGCGCGACACGGCGTCCACATTGCCCTTGAAGAGCGAGAGCGTGACCGAACCGGTGACACGGCGCTGTGAGCTCGTGAAAAAGGCGTCGAGAGCTTCACGCAGGGGCGTAAACCACATGCCGTAGTAAACCATCTCCGCATAGCGCAGCGAGAGAATCTGCTGGTAATGCGCGGTCTCGCGGTCCAGGCAAAGCGATTCGAGCTCGCGGTGCGCGGCAACCAACAACGTGCCGCCGGGCGTCTCGTAGGCGCCGCGGGATTTGATGCCTACCAGGCGGTTCTCGACGATGTCCATGCGCCCGACGCCGTTGGCGGCGGCGATGTCGTTCAGTTCAGAAAGCAGCTCCAGGGGCGAACGCTTCTTTCCGTTCACCGAAACTGGCGTGCCTGCCTCCAAGCCGATTTCGACTGTCGCGGGCTTGTCCGGCGCCTTGGCTGGCGAAACGACCCACTGCCACATGGACTCCTCGGGGGCGTTCGCGGGATCCTCAAGCACGCCGCCCTCGTGGCTGAGGTGCCAGACGTTGCGATCGCGGCTGTAGATATTCTTGGTGGTCTGCTCGACGGGGATGTTGTGCGTGCGAGCATAGGCGATAGCCTCCTCGCGCGAGTTAATTTCCCATTCGCGCCAGGGAGCGATGATGGCCAGCTCCGGCCCGAGGGCTTTGGCGGCCAGCTCGAAGCGCACCTGATCATTTCCCTTGCCCGTGCAGCCATGGGAGAGCGCGTCCGCGCCGACCTTCTTCGCCAGCTCCACCTGCCGCTTGGCCAGCAGCGGGCGGGCGAAAGAGGTTCCCAGCAAATATTTGTGCTCATAGACCGCCCCGGCACGCAGGGTGGGCCAGATATAGCCGGTGACGAACTCTTCGCGGAGGTCTTCCACATAGGCGGCACTCGCGCCGGTGGCCAGAGCTTTCTTGCGGGCGGCTTCGAGATCCTCGCGCTGGCCGAGGTCGCCGATCATGGCGACGACTTCGCAGCCGCCGTAGTTCTCCTTTAGCCACGGGATAATGATGGAGGTGTCCAAACCTCCGGAATACGCGAGCACAACTTTCTTCGGCAACGGGATTCTCCTTAAGTGAGAAGAGCATGGAGGATCGCCTTCTGAACGTGAAGGCGGTTCTCCGCTTGATCGTAAATGATGGATCGCGGGGAGTCTATGACCTCCGGCGCGACCTCCAGCCCGCGGTGGGCGGGAAGGCAGTGTAGGAATACGGCGTCGGGCGCGGCGTGAGCAAAGAGGCGCTCGTTGACCTGATAGGCGGCGAAAACCTTCTCGCGCTCGGCGGCCTCATCTTCCTGGCCCATGCTGGCCCACACGTCGGTGTAAACGGCCTGCACACCCGCAACGGCTTCCTCAGGCGATTGGAGAATTTCGATCTTGCCGCGCGTCTCGCGGGCGACGCGCCGGGCCTCGGCCACAACGGCGCTGTCCGGCTCATACCCGGTCGGCGTGGCCACGCGGAGATGCGCTCCGGTGCGCGCGGCGCAGATGAGCAGCGAATGGCACATGTTGTTGCCATCGCCCACGTAAGCCAGCTTCAGGCCGCGAAGCCCGCCAAAGCGCTCCTCGAGGGTGAAGAAATCCGCGAGTGCCTGGCAGGGATGGAAACGGTCGGAGAGCGCGTTGATTACCGGAACGGACGCGTTGCCGGCCAGCTCGTCGAGGGTCTCCTGCGCGAAGACGCGCGCAATGATGCCCTGCACCCAGCGCTCGAGGTTTCGGGCAATGTCGCGGATCGGCTCGCGCTCGCCCAGCCGCGCGGCGGTATGGTCCAGGAAAATGGACGTGCCGCCCAGAGCGGCGACGCCCACCTCGAAGGTGACGCGGGTCCGCAGCGAGGGCTTCTCGAACAGCAGGATGAGCACGCGGCCTGCAAGCGTGCCGCGATAGCGTTCCGGATGCGATTTCATCTCCGCGGTCAGGTCCAGAAGGGCGCGGACCTGTGCGGGGCTCCACTCCATCCCGGTAAGCAGGTCGCCTTTCAATTCAATGGATGTCTCCAGAGAACTCATGTTCACCTCGCAGCCGCCCGAGCCGCTGGCGGCGCCGTTTGTGCAGCGGAGGCCGGGGTGGGCGATTTCTTCGCGGACCGCGCTGCGCCGGCCAGGACGCGCTCGAATTTGCCGAGGAACTCGGCAATGTCGCGCGGGCGGATAATGAATGGAGGAAGCAGGCGCAGAACGTGTTCGTGCGTGCAATTGATGAGCAGGCCGCGGCGCAGCGCCTCCTGCACGAAAGGCGCGCCCTCCACGGCCAGATCCACACCCAGGATCAATCCCTCGCCGCGCACCTCGCGGATGAAATCGAAGCGGCCCGCCAATTTCACCAGGCCGGAGCGCAGCTCCGCGCCGCGCGCGCGCACGGCATCCAACAGGCCATCCTCCTCGACCACGGTGAGGAATTCGAGCGCCGCGGCGCAGATCAGCGGCCCGCCGCCAAACGTGGACCCGTGCAATCCCGGGTGCAGGGCGGCGGCGAACTCTTCGCGCGCGATGAATGCGCCGAGCGGCAGCCCGCTCGCCAAGGGCTTTGCCACCGTGACAATGTCGGGGAGAGAACCGAACCTCTGATAGGCGAATTTCCACCCGGTACGGCCGAGCCCGGACTGAATTTCGTCGGCAATCAACGCGGCGCCGTGCTGCACCGAGAGCGCCCGGGCGCGTTCCCAGAACTCCGCGCTTACCGGATGGACGCCTCCCTCGCCCTGCACTGGCTCGATGATGACGGCGCAGACTGACGAGTCGAATTTGGCCTCGAGATCGGCCACGTCATTGAAACGGACAAACTCCACGCCGGGCACCAGAGGCGCAAACGGCTCGCGATACTTGGCCGTATGGGTGATTGAAAGTGCGCCAAAGGTGCGCCCGTGAAAGGAATTTTCGAGCGCCAGAAAGCGCGTCTTGGGCGCTCCGCCTGACGCGGCCTTCGCATGCGCGAAGGCCCGCGCGAGTTTTAGCGCGCCCTCGACGGCTTCCGAGCCGCTATTGGCGAAGAAGACGCGGTTCAGTCCGGACCACTCTGCCAACTTCCGTGCCAAAGGCGCCTGATAGGGATTGTGGAACAGATTCGAGATGTGCGTAGCGCGGCCCGCCTCGCGCCGGATTACGCGGACCATCCGCGGATGTGCGTGCCCAAGCGCGTTCACCGCGATCCCGGCGAGAAAATCCAGATACTCCCGTCCCTGGGAATCGTAGAGGCGGCAGCCGCGCCCATGTGTAAACACCACCGGCGGGCGCCGGTAGGTGTTCATCAGGTAGCGCTCCTCCTCGCGGACGAGGCGGGCCGGAGAAATGCCTCTGGCGGCAGTTTTTTTTCTGGCCATGGCTAACGAGCGGCTCCATGCGCAGCTCTGGCGGCTGCGCGAACGACTGGCAACACGCGAGTGCCGGGGCAGCGGCCTCCGCCGGCAGCGGCCAGCAGCGCCCGCGGCTGCGTGCCACCGACGATGCGCACTTCGGAGACTCCGCCGGCCAGCGCGCGCTTCGCCGCTTCGAGTTTCAAAATCATGCCGCCAGAAACCTTGTGGCGGCGGATCAAATCCTCGATCTCGGCGCCGCGCAGCGCGCGCAGCACCTTTTCGCCATCCAGCACGCCCGCCACGTCGGTGAGGAAGATCAGGCGATCGGCCCCGATAAACTCCGCGGCAGCGGCGGCCATGTGGTCGGCGTTGATGTTGTAGATTTCACCGTCGGCACCCAAGCCCATGCAGGAGGCCACGGGAACGATGCCCTCACGCCACAGGGAGCGCAGAAAATCCACATTGACGCCGGTGAGATAACCAACAAAGCCGAGGCCGCCCTCGCAACCTTCCATTTGCATCGGCTCGGCCAGAAAGCAGGCGGCGTCGGTGGCGCTGATGCCGGCGGCGGGCTGGCCG
>JAJXZD010000118.1:568-17231 GCA_021780215.1 Acidobacteriota bacterium | reverse complement strand
GAGCCGCCGGATGGTGGCGAACCCTTGCTCATCGAAGTGATGCGCGCCGGCAGGCGCGTCGCGCCGAAGGAACCAGTCAACGCCCTGCGCGAGCGATGTATCGCCGGCCTGAAGCACCTGCCGCGGCCCTGCCTCCAAATTCGCCGCAGCGCGGCCTATCCCGTCCGCTACAGCAAGCGCCTGCAGACCATGCTGGAGAGGGTCCGCCGCCGCGTCCGGCGCTATGCGGTAAAATAGAGTCACGAACTGCCGGGAGCACAACCCCATGCCTCCGACGAAATTAATTTTCTGGGAAGTGGACGTCCAAGTGGACTTCATGCTGCCGGGAGGGCGCCTCTATGTTCCCGGGGCCGAAAAGCTCATTCCCAACATCCGGCGACTTGTCTCGGCGGCTCTTGAGGCAGGCGTGCTGATCGTTGCAAGCGGCGACGCCCATCCGCCGGGCGATCCCGAGTTCGCGACCTTTCCGCCGCATTGCCTGCGCGGGACGCCAGGGGCGCGGATTCTCCCGGAGGGATTGGGAGAGAAGTACCAAACTCTCCCGAACGACGCCTCATCGGATCTTCCGGGCCATATTCTTCTCTCTCCTCAGATTGTCATCGAAAAGCAGACGCTGGACGTTTTCGATAATCCGCGCGCGGGAGAGCTGGTGGCGCGGCTTGGCTCCGACGCCGAATATGTTGTGTTCGGTGTGACGACAGAATACTGCGTCCTGCGCGCGGCCAGGGGTTTGCTTGCGCGCGGCCGCGCCGTGTCCGTCGTCATCGACGCGATGGAAGCCCTGGACGCCGGGGCGGGCCGCCGCTCGCTCGAGGAGCTGCAGGCCAAAGGAGCGCGGTTAATCACAACCGCCGACGCGCTGGCGATGCTCGACGCTCTTCCGCCGCGTTGTCCCACCGGAGCGCCTGCCGCGCCCGCATCCCGATAAAATCCTTCATTCGGTGGTGGCCCTGGATCCTGCGGGCCTTGCCATCTGACCATAGAGCCACATGAGCGCGGCCGTGAGGATGCCGACGGCGACGATCACCCACCACATCGCCGCGGGCCGGTGAAGAACGCTGCCAAATTCGCGCAGAAGATATCCGCCCAGGAGCCCTGCAATCAGGTAGCCGATGGCGATGGGCAGAAAGGCGTAGCCCATGTACACTCCCTCTCGGCCCGGCGGAGCCAGCAGGGAACAGTATTCGTAGTAGCGCGAAGCCTGGGTAATCTCGCCGAGCGCCATCACAACCATCATCACGGCGAACGTCCACACGCGCGGATGGACGGCGAGGATGGCGAAGGAGAGCGCGGATATCAGGAATCCGAGGGCGATCACGCGGATTGCGGCCTTGCGGCGCGTCAGATACGCCACCAGAACCTGGAACAAAATGATGGTCACGCCTTCGATGGAGAGCAACCGGTCCGTGTCCGCGCCGGGCTCGACGTAGCGGCGAATGAACAGCGGCGCGGAAATCCAGATCTGCCAGAAAGACACATAGAATCCCGAGGAGATCAGCAGGAACGAGACAAACCGCAGGTTGCCCAGCACGACGAAAATATTCTCGACAGCTTCGCGCACACTGGCGACCTTGCGTTCCTCCGGACGACGCGGCTCGCGATAGAAAAGCAGCGTGGCCCAGAACATCAGAAAGACACAGGCGGCCGCCGCGCGAAACACGCTCTCAATTCCCAATCCCAACCGCTTGCGCACCAGCCATGCCGCCAGCGGGCCCAGCGCTCCGCCGACATTCACCAGCATGTAATAAATCGAATAGCCGAGCGAGCGGATCTCCTCCCCGGAAGTTTGCGCGACCGTGCCGGCCACGCATGGCTTCACCATGCCCGGTCCCAGCGCCGGGATCAGCAGGATGGTGAGCAGCAACCATTTGTCGCCCAGAACTTTTCGCAGCGGCTCCATCCACGGCGCGGTGACCGACCCGAGAAGAAAATAGCCCACTGTCAACAATACGAAAGCAAATAGCAGCGAGCGACGGAAACCAAACCGGTCGGCCAACGCCCCCGCCAGAATCGGCAGGGAAAACACGACAAACCCGGAAATACCCATCAGCCAGCCGGTTACCTGGGAGGAAAAGTGAAGCTCTTCGTTGAGGAAAATGGCCAGGACTGCGCTGGTGGCGTAGTACGCGATGCGCTCAAAAATTTCCGTGCCGTTTGCCACCCAGAATGCGGGCGCAAAACCGGAGCGGATTTCCCGCCAGCGCCACCGCGAGCTCAAAAGTTTCTCTCCCGTCCTGGTTTGAGGCGCCTTCGATGGCGCGCCACGGCAGGCGGCGATTGTAGCCGAAGCCTGCATTCCGCGCCGCAGGTTTTGCCGGGATTTCAATCGCGCACTGGATGAACGCGCCCAGGCCGGCGCGGAGATCTCCGCCGGGGGGAACGGATTTTACCGGTGGTGGATCCTCTATGCCGCCGCAGTTGCGGCCGACGTCGAGGCTGCCGCTCGCATGGTCTTATAGAAGACCAACGCCAGCGCCCCGAGGCCCCAGAGAAGGATCACGAAATCAGCCAACGGCCCGACAAATGGCAGCATGGATAGAACGCGAAGAACCGCGAGGCCGAGCGCCAGCCGGGCCATCGCCGGGCCGATCCCTTGTCCTGCCCCTAGAAGCTTTTCTCCCAGCCAGGATCCGACGAAGACCTGGGTGGAATACAACGCTACCAGGTACAGCAGAAAGGAAGCGATTCCCAAGCCCAGTCCGACGATGGTGATGCACGCAAGGAACGCGACAGCCGGCAGCCCCACGAGAAGGAGAATGCCCAGACCGATAGCCGGCAACGGTCTGTTGCAGCGCGCTACGACATCAGAGTAGAGCGCCGGCGCGATTAGGAGCAGCACGAGTCCGAAGAGGAAACTGGCGCCCCAGGCGAGGATTCTGTGCAGGTAGTAACGGAAGCGGGTGTAATTGGGGCCGCGCCGGACCATTGTCACCTCAATCGGGCTTCCCAGTTTTGCTCCAGGGGAGACTTCCGGCTGCTGGCGGCCATGGTATTGTGTAGTTCCCTTGATTTCCGCCTGCGAGCCGATTACCAAACGCTGTCCGCGAACCTGTGCGTTTCCACCAATCGAGCCATTGAGATCCAACACCTGAGCGAATGCCATCAGATCGCCGCCAACCTGCCCATCGAAGTCCGCATTCTGTGCGAACAGGTTGACCGACCCGCCAACGGTGGCTTTTGCATCCAGGTCGAACTGCTGCGCCCACGACAACACATTTTTCCCTACCGCGCGGTTGATGGCGAGCGACTGCGAGAAAGTGCGCAGGTTGCCGTCCACCGGGCCATTCACAATCAATTCCTGGGCGAAGCCGAGGATGTCGCCCTTGACGTGGCCATTCACAGTTACGCTGCTGGAGAACACAATCAGATCCCCATCCACGTCGCCATCAATGTGCGTTCGCGTAGCCGCGACGATTAAGTCCGTCTTTATTTCCTGGCCCGCAGCCAGCGTATAGTTCGGATTGCCATGCTTCACTTCGGCAGCTCCCGCGGGAGCAGGGAGGGCCAGCGCCAAAGCCAGCGCAGCCATCACCGCGGCAATGGCCACGAAGTGCCGCCACTGCTTGCGCAGCAGCCATATGGCAACCAGACCGAGAGTCACCGCCGCCAGAAATTCCATCGAGCTTCGCATCGCATCCCATCCTTTCCAGAAGGCCCCACTGAAGAACAGCATGGTCAATAGATTTCGCTGCGTAAATCCCGCCTGCTCCGCTTGCGCGATGCCCGGCTGCACATAGCCGGTCCAGAGCGTGTAGGCTCCCACGGCTGCCAGTCCAAACGCCGCCATCCAGCCCCATTGGGTTGCAGCACGCTCCGGTGGAGCGGCCAGGCGTGCCGGAACCGGCTCGTCCTGCGCTACCAGCGCCTCCCGCAGCCAGACACTTTCCTTGCCAAGCGCATGCAACAATCGGCTGCAGGTCTCGCAGCTCGCCAGATGAGTGCCGGCCTCGCGCGCATGCCCGGCATCCAGCTGGCCCTCGAGATACAGCAGGCCGGTGACTTCATCGAAATGGTCGTTCGCTGAACTCATGCCCTTCTCCCTGTGGAAATGGCGTGCGCGCCGCCCGGGCCCAGCGCGTCGCGCAGCTGATGCCGTGCGCGCAGCAGCAGGACGCCCACAAATTGCCGCCGTACGCCCAGTGTTTCCGCAATCTCCTCGTAGCTCATTTCCGCGAAATACCGGAGGACCAGCGCCATCCGCGCGCGGTCCGGCAGCCGGGCCAGCGCGGCGCGCACCTCCTTGCCGGCGTGCTCCGCCTCCATCCAATCCAGTTGGCTGGGCCCCGGGTGTTCGAGGGGAAGTTTTTCCAGATCGCCGGTTTCCCGATCCTGACGGATGTGGCGGCGCCGCAGGGTATCCCAGCAATGATTGCTGGCCACCTTATAGAGCCAGGCTAGGAATGGCCGGGAAGAATCGTAGGTGCCGAGTTTTCGCTGCACCTTCATGAAAATCTCCGAGGTGGCGTCCTCCGCGTCCTCGCGGGCAGGCAGCACCCGCCGGCAGAAGCGGTAAATCGCCTGAGCGTAGCGGCGGTAGATTTCGCCCCAAGCGGCAGGATCTCCCGCTCGGACCTGGGCCAGCACTCGCGCCAAGTCTGCTTCGCTCATGGCTCCGGTGGTCGTAGGTCGGTCCATTTATAAATACGCCGGGTCGCGCGGAAATATTTCACAACTATCACAGGTGCACTCCGTTGTCATCTTGCGATTGCGGTTGGGAAGCGAGGCCGGGAGCGGGGGTGCGGACGAATGCCCCGCGGAAGATATGCGCGGATCAGGTTGGGGCAAACCCCGGGCATTGTGGAGTTCAAAGCGTGGCAATCAGTGCACGTATTCGCGCTGAAGGTACGTGATGGTCTGCTGCTCGATGTCACCGTAGCTGGCTCGCAAGGTCTCTTGCACGGCGAGTTCCGTGGAAGGCGCCGTGGCGATGCGGTCGAGCAGGCGGCTGATATCGCTGACCCCGCCCGCATCTATCATGGCTTCCACCACGGCCAGTGACCACGCGTAGGCTACCGCTGCGGAGTCTCCCGAGAGCCCCATCCACGAGCCTTCTAGAGCATTGAGGTGCGGAAGAATGCCCTGGGCGGCGTCAGTGACCAGAGTGGAGGCGGCCGAGCCACTGCGCCGGCCTTCCATATATTGCGCGATGCCCTCCTGAAGCCAGGTGGGCGCGCGGCCGTGGGACTTTTGCCCCACGAAGCTGTGGGTCAGCTCGTGCTTGAGGACATGGGCCAGCTCCGGCGTGACCGAGTCCAAGCCCTGCACGGGAATGCGCAGGCGCCCGTCATTGAGCGCGCCGACCCAGCCGGGGGCGCGGGTGATATCGGCGAAGGACTGTTCGGTATATAGGATGACGCCAATCGGCTCCGGCGGAGTGTAGTCGAGTTGCGATGCAAGGTCGTTGAAATCGTCTTCCAGAGCGCGCAGGATGGCACGGGCTAAATCCGGCGCCGCCCCTCCATAGTATTTCAGAGTGAAATGCGCAGTTTCTCCTTCTTGGTAACTCGCCTCCTCGGCTTGATCCCGCTCGGCTTTTTCGAGAGCCTGCTGGACCTCCGGATCCGGGCGCATTTTTTGGGCGCGCTTCCATTCTTCAATGGCTTCCCGAGTTTTGTTCGCGCCGTAATAGGCCCATCCCATCAGCTTGGCAACGTCAGGCGAATCGGGAGAGACACTCTGGGCATGTTCGAGAGGTTCGAGCGCCGCACGGAACTGGCTGTCGCGCAATTCGAGGACAGCCAGGTTGAGCAGCAGCCCCAAATTATCGGGCGCGAAAGTCAGGCCCTGGCGGTACTGCTCGATCGCCGAGCCGGTCTCGCCCCGGTGAAGAAAATATTGCGCGGCGGCGTAATGCGCGGCGGCAACTTTGGCGATGCTGGCGGAGCTGCCGGTGCGGGCCTCGGATTCCAGTCGCGCGATGTAGCCGAAATCTACGGCGTGATCGTGAACAGCGAGGCGGGCCACTTTCTCATCACCCGGAACGGGCTCCACTTCCGGCGGGGCGAGTGGCAACTGCTCGGAGCCGCTCGCCGCAGAGGAACCGTCGTAGGCGTCGTGCTCGATTCGGGCCACGATCGAACGAGGAATTGAGAGCTGGCCGGCATCCGTGTGATAGGTAACGTGGCTGGCGTCCTCGGTAACGCTGGCGGCGCGGATATGTTGCCCGTTCTTCAGGACAATCGTATCCGCTCCGACCGGCAAAGACACGGCAAGCACGCAGAGAGCAGCGAAGAGCCTCGCCAACTTCATGCAAGTATTTTAGCAATGCGTGGAGAACGCGCCTGTCGTGACCGCCTCGAGCATGTCCAAAGCGCCACAGGTTCCAAATTTATTGCTTTGAGGATGAAGTGGCGCCTTTTGCCGTTGTGGTGTCCTCACATCGGGCAAGACGCAGGGGGAAGATTCTGGAGCATTTGGTCCTGCTTTCTTAATTTTTTTTGTTTTCATCTTGCGAATCGGGACCGCGCGAGCTAAGGTATGGCGTTCGAGGGGACTGTGACAGCGGTCACACAGGTCAGTGACACAGGTCACACTTTTCAATGGGAAGCATGACGGGAATCAGCAATCGGTTGGTGGGCACAATAAATTCGGCTTCGAACTGCCGGGTGCGGGGCCTTTCAGCTGTCGCTGCAGAACAGGGCACGCGCAATCGCGGGCCCGAATTTCCCTTCATGAAGCATGCAGGAATGCTTAACCAAACACCGGGGACGTTGCGTGGACTCTGAGAGCTCTCACAAAGTAGCCGTGGCCAACGGCGCCAATGAGCCGGACCTGATTATTCAGCCCGGCCATACGATGGCCACGGTGACCGACAAGATCAGCTCGATCGTGCTGACACGCCCCACGACGCCGGGCTGGGTTTTCGGTTTTCTGATCGGCTTTTCCCTGCTGATGGTTTTGAACCTCGTTGTCACCATGCTGATGGTGAAGGGAGTGGGAATCTGGGGAATCAACATTCCCATCGGCTGGGGATTCGCGATCGTAAATTTCGTTTGGTGGATCGGAATCGGCCACGCCGGGACGCTGATTTCCGCCTTCCTGCTTCTGCTGCACCAGAAATGGCGTACCTCGATCAACCGCTTTGCGGAGGCGATGACGATTTTCGCGGTTATGTGCGCAGGGATGTTCCCGCTGCTGCATATGGGGCGTCCCTGGCTCTTCTTTTATCTCATGCCGTATCCCAACCCGATGTGGTTGTGGCCGCAGTTCCGCAGTCCGCTGGTGTGGGACGTCTTCGCAGTATCCACCTACTTTACGGTTTCGCTGCTGTTCTGGTTTGTCGGGCTGATTCCGGACCTGGCGACTCTGCGGGACCGCACCACAAGCCGCATCAAGAAGATCGTCTATGGGGTCCTTTCCATGGGCTGGCGCGGCTCGGCGGTGCACTGGGCACGGTATGAATTTGCCTCGGTGTTGCTGGCGGGGCTGGCCACGCCGCTGGTGGTTTCCGTGCACACGGTAGTGAGCTACGACTTCACCATCGCACTGGTGCCCGGCTGGCACAGCACCATTTTTCCGCCGTACTTCGTGGCGGGGGCCATCTATTCGGGCTTTGCGATGGTGCTGACGCTGGCAATTCCGTTGCGCAAGTTCTATCACCTGGAGGATCTGGTCACCGATCGTCATCTGGACATCATGGCCAAGGTGATGCTGGCGACCGGGATCATAGTGGCCTACAGCTACGTGATTGAGACATTCATGGCGTTTTACAGCGCCAATCCATTCGACCGATACATGATGCTGGACCGGTTCAAAGGGCAATATGCCCCGCTGTTCTGGATGTTGGTGGCCTGCAACTTGGTGATCCCGCAGGCGCTGTGGTGGCGGAAGGTGCGCCGCAATCCGGTCGGGCTGTTCATGATTTCGTTGGTGATCAACATCGGCATGTGGCTCGAGCGGTTTGTTATTATCGTGGTAAGCCTGCACCGGGATTTCACCCCGTCCATCTGGGCGATGTATTACCCGACACGCTGGGATTGGGCCACCTATGTCGGGACCTTCGGGTTGTTCTTTACCATGTTCTATCTATTCATCCGTTTCCTGCCCATGATTTCGATCGTCGAGGTGCGATCGCTGGTGCATGAAACGAGCTCGGAGCAGGGGCACTCCTAGGCGGGGCGCTCAAGGAAACCGATGGCACAGACCTTCCATCGCAGCACGAACCTGCTGGCCCGGGTGAGTATCTTTGGCGGGCTGCTGATTCTCGGCGGGCTGGCCTTCGCGCTTTACGAAATCGCGCTGTCGCCTTGGTACACCGAGCAATATGCCGTGCGCCAGCAGCCCGTTCCGTTCAGCCATCGCCATCATGCGGGCGAGCTGGGAATTGATTGCCGGTATTGCCACACCTCGGTCGAGAAGTCATCGTTCGCGGGGCTGCCGCCGACGCAGACCTGCATGACCTGCCATTCACAGATTTGGACCAACTCGTCCATGCTCGAGCCGGTGCGGGCCAGCTATCGGGACAATGTCTCGCTGGCCTGGACGCGCGTGAATGCGCTCCCCGATTTCGTCTACTTCGACCACAGCATCCACATCTCGAAGGGGATCGGCTGCACCACTTGTCATGGTTCCGTTGCCAGCATGGCGCTGACTTACCGGCGCGGCACGCTGTACATGTCCTGGTGCCTCAATTGCCATCGGCAGCCGGAGAAATACGTTCGCCCGAGGTCGGAGGTTTTTAATCCGTTCTACCGGCCGCCTTCGGGCGAGGAGCAGCTCGCGCTGGGACGCAAGCTGGTGAAGGAATACAAGATTCAGACCCTGCAATATTGCGACACATGTCACCGGTGACAATGAAACGATGAGCGAAGAATCCAGCCCGAAAAATCCGCCACGGGAGTCGGTTGATCTCACTGCCGCCCGGGCGCGACTGGCCAGCGAAGGCAGGCAGCGCCTCTGGCAGAGCCTCGAGGAATTGTCCGACACCCGGGAATACCGCGACTTTCTGGAGAACGAATTTCCCGCGAATGCGTCTGCCGACGCTTCGGGGATGAACCGGCGCGATGTGCTGAAGTGGATGGCGGCCTCGGCGGCCATGGCCGGGCTCTCCGCCTGCACCAAGCTTCCCACGGAGAAAATCGTTCCCTATGTGCATCCGCCCGAGGAAATTATCCCGGGCCGGCCGCTCTTCTACGCCACGTCGATGCCGCAGGCCGGTGGCGCGGCAGGCTTGCTTGTGGAAAGCAACATGGGCAGGCCGACCAAGATCGAGGGCAATCCAGAGCATCCCGGCAGCCTGGGCGCCACCGATGTGTTTGCGCAGGCCTCGATCCTGAACCTCTATGATCCGGACCGCTCACAGACGATTTTGTTCGACGGGCGCTTGAGCAGCTGGGACGATTTTTCCGCCGCCATGGGTAATGCGCGCGTGCGGTTCTCTTCCCGCGGCGCAGGCGTGCGGATTCTGACCCGAACCGTCTATTCCCCCACGCTCGCGGCGCAAATCAACGGGCTGCTGGCGCAATTTCCGGGAGCGAAGTGGCATCAATACGAGCCCTGCGGCGGCGATGCGGCGCGTGAAGGGGCGCGGCTGGCTTTCGGCAAGCCGGTCCATGCCGTGTATCACGTGGATCAGGCGGATGTGCTGGTCTCCCTCGATGCGGATTTCCTTTCCTCCGGCTCGGGGCATGTGCGCTATATCCGGGAATTTTCCTCGCGACGCAATCTGGTGGCTGGACCGGGGGCCCGCGTCAACCGCCTGTACGTGGTGGAAAGCATGCCCAGCAGCACGGGTGCGATGGCCGATCATCGCCTGCCGCTGGCGTCGGCGGACATAGAGCACTTTACGCGAAAGCTTGCGGTGGCTGTCGGCGTCACCGTGGCGGGAGATTCCGGCGGGACGGGGCTGAAGATCTCCGAGGACTGGTTTAAGGGCGTTGCCTCCGACTTGGCGCAGCACCACGGGGCCTCGCTTGTTGTGGCGGGCGAGAGTCAGCCGCCGGCGGTTCACGCGCTGGCGCACGCGATGAATGTGGCGCTCGGCAACGTGGGCAAGACGGT
This sequence comes from Acidobacteriota bacterium, assembly GCA_021780215.1. Lineage (GTDB taxonomy): Bacteria > Acidobacteriota > Terriglobia > Acidiferrales > UBA7541 > Palsa-295. The sequence goes on along the minus strand of JAJXZD010000118.1, from coordinate 7,232 downwards.
CGTTTACACCGATCCGCTCGAAGCCAATCCGGTGAATGAGACAGAATCCCTGCGCGACTTGGTGGCCGACCTGAACGACGGCAAAGTGGAATTCCTCCTGATTCTCGGCGGCAATCCGGTATATGATGCACCGGCGGATTTTGAGTTTGCTTCCGCGATGGTCCGGGCCACGCTCCGCGTGCATTCCGGCCTGTATCAGGACGAAACCGCGCGGCTTTGTCATTGGCATGTCCCGGCCGTGCATTATCTTGAATCGTGGAGCGACACGCGCGCCTACGACGGCACGATCGGAATTGTCCAGCCGCTGATCGCCCCTCTTTACGACGGCCACTCCGCCCACGAGATTCTTGCCGTGCTCACCGGCGATACCGGGAAATCCGGTCACGACCTGGTTCGGGATTACTGGCAAGGCCAGCGGTCGGGAAAGGGAGCCGCTTTTGAGGCGTTTTGGGAAACCTCCCTGCATGACGGCGTAATGGCCGGCACCGCGCTGCCCGCGATCACCGTGCCGCTGCGCGCCGATTTTGCCGCGCAACTTCCGCCGCCGGCGGGCGGCGATGCCAGCGCGCTGGAGATTGTCTTTTTGCCCGACCCGGCGATTGGCGACGGTGAATGGGCGAATAACGGATGGTTGCAGGAACTCCCCAAGCCGGTTACCCGGATCACCTGGGACAACGCGGCGATGATCAGCCCGAGCATGGCGCAGCAGTTGAGCCTGGCGACCGGCGATTACGTGACGCTTGCACTGGACGGGCGACAGGTGGACGCAGGCGTGTTTATCGTGCCCGGCCATGCCGATCGTTCCGTCACGCTGCACCTCGGCTATGGGCGTACCCGCTCCGGGCGAGTCGGCACGGGCCCCGGATTCAACGCCTATCTTCTGCGCGCGTCCGCTGCACCCTGGATCGCCCGCGGGCTTCAAATCAGCAAGACCGAAAAGAAATACTATTTCGCTTCGATCCAGCACCAGTACGCCATCGATTTTGAAGGCCATCCCGCGGACGACGAGTCTGTGAATGCGTTCCGCCGCGACCTGGTGCAGATCGCCACGCTTGACGAGTTCCGCAAGGACCCCAGTTTTGCCAAGGTCCCCGACACCCAGGAAGACGGAAAGCTTTCGCTCTATCCCGGCTTCCCGAGCGACGGATATGCCTGGGGGATGTCCATTGATCTGAACCGCTGCGTTGGCTGCAATGCCTGCGTGATCGCCTGCCAGTCGGAGAACAACATCGCGGTCGTCGGCAAGGATCAGGTGATGCGCGGGCGCGCCATGCACTGGATTCGCATTGACACCTATTTCCGCGGCGATCTCGACAATCCGGAGATGTATTACGAGCCGCTGCCCTGCATGCAGTGCGAGAATGCGCCCTGCGAATACGTGTGCCCTGTCGGAGCCACCACGCACAGCCCCGAGGGTCTGAATGACATGACTTACAACCGCTGCGTGGGCACGCGATACTGCTCGAACAACTGTCCATATAAGGTTCGCCGGTTCAATTTCTACCTCTACTCGGACTACACGACGCCGAGCCTGTACGGCCTGCGCAATCCGAACGTCACCGTGCGCAGCCGCGGGGTGATGGAGAAGTGCACCTATTGCGTACAGCGGATTCAGGAGGCGAAGATCCGGTCGCAGGAGGAAAACCGCACGATCCGCGACGGCGAGATCGTCACCGCCTGCCAGCAGGTCTGCCCGGCCGAGGCCATCGTATTCGGCAACATCAACGATCCGGACAGTCGCGTCTCGAAACTGAAGGCGCAGACGCGAGATTACGTCCTGCTGGCGGATTTGAACACGCGGCCGCGCACCAGCTATCTGGCGCGCGTCCGGAATCCGAATCCGGAGATTCGGAGCTGACGGACGGCGGACGATGAAGGCGAAGCCCATCTACGGATTAATGGCGGAATTCGAAAGCCCGGAGCAGATTCTGGCGGCGGCGCAGAAGACCCACGACGCCGGCTACAAGCGCATCGATGCGTTCACGCCGATTCCCGTGGAGGGCTTGGCAGAGGCTATCGGCTTCGACTGGACCAGCTTGCCCATCGTGGTTTTCCTGGGCGGGCTGTTTGGCGGGCTGAGCGGCTTTGGGATGTGTTACTACGCCAACGTCATCAGCTTTCCGCTCGATATTGGCGGGAAGCCGCTCAATAGCTGGCCGGCGTGGATTCCGATCACCTTTGAGCTGACGATTCTCGGCGGAGCGCTGGCCGCCACGTTTGGGATGCTGGCGATGAACGGATTGCCGTCGCCTTACCACCCGGTTTTCAATGTGCAGCGCTTTGCGCTTGCTAGCACGGACCGGTTTTTCCTGTGCATCAAGGCGCGCGACAAGAAATTCGACGCGGCGCAGACGCGAACCTTCTTGGAGACCTTGCAGCCTCATGGGGTATTTGAAATTGAGGATTGATCGCATCTTTGGCATTCGCGGGAGCGCTCTTGGGCGGCGCGGAGCGCTGGCCCGCGCCCGCGATATCGTCCTCCTCGGCACTGCGGCCCTGACGCTCTTCGGCTGCCGCCTCGACATGCACGTGCAGCCCAAATATCTGCCCTACGCGGCGACAAACTTCTTCGGCGACGGGCGTTCGGAGCGGCAGCCGGTTCCCGGGACCGTGGCGCGCGGGCAATTGCGCCTGGATGAGCTGATGTTCACCGGGAAGGAAAACGGCGTTGTATCGAATCGCTTTCCCTTTCCCATCACGCGTGCCGACCTCGAGCGCGGCCGCGAACGCTACAACATCTATTGCACTCCCTGCCATGACTATACGGGGAGCGGCCACGGCATGATCGTGCAGCGGGGCTTTCCGCAGCCGCCGTCGTACCACATTCAGCGGCTGCGCGACGCGCCCGCGGGGCATTTCTTCGAGGTGATGACCAACGGCTTCGGCGCCATGTACAGCTACGCCGCGCGCATTGAGCCTGCCGACCGCTGGCGCATCGCTGCGTACATCCGCGCGCTCCAGTTGAGCCAGGACGCCACGCTGCAGGATGTCCCGGCATCCGAGCGCGCCAAGTTGACCGAAAATTCCGCCGGGCAGTCAGCGGGGTCCTCGCGATGAACTCGACCGATACTGTCCGGCCACAGATTGAACGCCTGCAGAAGCGCGGCTTCCTGTTCGGCATTGCGGGCGTGTTGTTGTTCGCGATTTTTGGCGCCCTCGCCGGGCATCACGGCGGCCTCGCGGGATGGCAACAGCTGTTCCGCTCCTATCTTTTCGCCTACCTGTACTGGCTGTGCATTCCCTGCGGCTGCCTGGGCCTGCTGATGCTGCATCATCTGACAAGCGGCCGCTGGGGCTACCCCCTGCGGCGGATTTTCGAGGCGGGGTCGCGCTCGCTGGGGCTGATGGCGGTGCTCTTCCTGCCCGTGCTGGCGGGGCTGCCGAAGCTGTATGAGTGGGCCCGCCCGGCGGATGTGGCTGCCGATCCCGTGCTGCAGGCAAAGCAATGGTACCTGAATTCTCCGGGGTTCATTGTCCGCGCCATCCTTTACTTCGCCATTCTGCTGGTGATTGCGGGGCTGCTGAACAAATGGTCGCGCGAGCAGGACAGCACCGGAGACCTGAAGCTGAAGAATCGGATGGGGACGTTGAGCGCGCCAGGCGTGATCCTCTGGGCGCTGATCGTCACCGGGGCTTCCGTGGATTGGGTGATGTCGCTCGAGCCGCACTGGTTTTCGACGATCTACGGCATGTTGTGGATGGTTATTATGGTGCTGGCCGCGATGTCTTTCTCGGTATTTGTGTTGCGGATGCTGGCGGACCACGAGCCGATCAAGGATGTGGTGGATCCGCCGCGCTTCAACGATATCGGCAATCTGATGCTTACCTTTGTGATGCTCTGGGCCTATCTTTCCTTCGACCAGTTGCTGATCACCTGGGCCGGGAACCTGAAGGACGAGATTCCGTGGTACGCGCAGCGCGCCTTTGGCGCCTGGGCCCCCATCGGGGTAGTCCTGATACTGCTGCATTTCTTCTTGCCATTTTTCCTGCTGTTGCAGCGCGGCGTGAAGCGGCGCTTGCGGCGGCTGTCCGTGGTGGCGGCCTGGATCGTCGTGCTGACGCTGGTGGACGTCTATTGGATTGTTGTCCCGTCGTATGAACGGTCTGGCCCGCGCGTGCACTGGCTCGATGTGTTCGCCATCATCGGGATCGGCGGGCTGTGGGTGGGCACATTCCTGGGACAGCTGAACAAGCTGCCGCTGCTGCCGCTGCACGATCCACGATTTGAAGGAGTGCTCGAGCATGAGCATGGCGACTAAGCACTCCCAAACGGAAGCTCCCGACGCCAGCGCCGGCTACGAGCGCCGCGATGCGAAGATCGGGCCTTTGCTGCAATTCGGTTTGCTGCTGGCTGTTGTGCTCATTGTCACGCTGGTGGGTATGCGGTGGACGCTGCATTACTTCATGCGAACCTCGCCGCTGGGACCACCGGCCGCTCCGGCGGCCGTGGTGAACCCGGATGAACGGGAGCTTCCTCCCAGCCCGCGGTTGCAAGCGCAGCCACATCTTGAGCTGAAGGATTATTGTCAGGCTCAGGAGGATGAAGTGAGCAGTTACGGCTGGGTGGACCAGTCCAGCGGTATTGTCCGCATCCCGGTTTCCCGGGCGATGGATTTGCTGCTGGCCCGTGGATTGCCGGTGCGGCCCACCTCCGAGGCTCCGGCGGGAGAAGCGCAAGTCGTTCCTGCGCCCCCCACCGTGGAAGGGAGCGCCGATGTGCGCGGCCCGTGCGCATATCTGGCGGGACCGATGTCCAGCCAAGGGGAAGGGCCGGCGGCAGCGAGGTAGAGAGCGAGATGCAGTGCGGGAAATGAGGAGAGGTTCAAAAATGCAAGCGCGCATGAAAAAAATGGCGAAATGGCTTCTGGCGGGGGGGCTGGGAATTGCCCTTCTCGTGTTGCCGGGAGCGGCGCGCGCGCAGTTCGTGGACCCGGACCAGGGCATTGGCGTGCATCCGGACCTGCTCAAGAAGGTGGGCATTGACCAGAAGCTGAACGCCTCCGTGCCGCTCAATCTGACCTTCCGTGACGAGCAGGGGAAACCGGTTGAGCTCGGTCAGTATTTTGACGGCAAGCCCGTGATTCTCACGCTGGTGTATTACACGTGCCCGATGCTCTGCACCCAGGTGCTGAACGGGCTGGATCGCACTCTCAAGCTGATTCCGATGTCCATCGGGAAGGATTTCAACGTCGTCACTGTCAGCATTGATCCGAACGACACGCCCATGGTCGCGGCTGCCAAGCAGGCTCTCTATACCGGGATTTACGGCAGGCCGGGAGCAGCGCAGGGATGGCATTTCCTGACGGGCCAGCAGCCGCAGATCAAGGCGCTGGCGGATGCCGTGGGCTTCCGCTACGCCTATGACCCGGACTCAAAGCAGTTCGCCCATGCGGCGGGCATCATGATGCTGACTTCCGGCGGGAAAATCGCCCGCTATTTCTACGGCGTGCAGTATCCGGAGCGGGACATCCGACTGGGTCTGGTGGATGCGTCGCGGGGAAAGATTGGGTCGCCGGTGGACCAGGTGTTGCTCTTCTGCTACCACTACGATCCCCACACGGGAAAGTATGGGCTGTTGATTTCGCGCGTGATTCAGCTGGCTGGCGGACTGACGGTTCTGGTTGGCGGGATTTTTCTCATCCTTCTCTTTCGGGGTGAGCACTACGCCCTGCCGGCCCGACGAAGGGCTTAGGGCGGGGCCGGCAGGCGTTGGCTGCCCGCACCAAATGGTGATGAGACGGGAATGATGGGCCTCACGCAAACTGGGTTGCACTGGATGGCTTTGGCCGGGACGATGTTCCCGTTGCAGCCGCCTGCGGCGTCGTCAATCGCCGAAGGCGTGGACCAGCTTTACTACCTGCTGACGGGCATCACGGTGTTTTTCAGTGTCCTGATCTTTTCGATCATTTTCTACTTCATGGTGAAGTACCGGCGGCGCTCTCCGGACGAGCGGCCTCCGGAAACCCACGCCCCCATGTCGCTCGAACTGACCTGGACGATTATTCCTTCGCTGATTTGCGTCGTGATTTTCGTCTGGTCCTCGTCGCTCTATGTGCGCAATTCCCGGCCACCGGCGGCTTCGACGGAGATGTTCGTGATCGGGAAGCAGTGGATGTGGCAGATCCAGCATCCCGAGGGGCCGCGCGAGATCAACGAGCTGCACGTCCCGGTGGGGGTTCCCATCAAGCTGACGATGACCTCGCAGGACGTAATTCACGACTTTTACATCCCCGCGTTCCGGGTGAAGAAGGACGCGCTCCCCGGACGCTACTCCTCCCTTTGGTTCCAGGCGGATAAGATCGGGAGATACCATCTGTTTTGCGCGCAGTATTGCGGCACCAACCACTCGGAAATGATCGGCTGGGTGGACGTGATGAGCCCGACGGATTACACGGCCTGGCTGGCGGGCGGGGAGAAAGCCGAGTCCATGGCCCAGCAGGGAGAGCGCCTGTTCAGGCAGTTCGGCTGCAACAACTGTCACGGAGAGGGCCCCTCGAGCACCGGTCCGGCGCTTGCCGGACTCTATGGCCGGGAGCAAAGGATGCAGAGCGGCGAGTCGCGCGTCGTGGATGATCAGTTCATCCGAAGCGCAATCCTCTCACCCGGTACGATACAGATCCCCGGCTACCCATCGGTTATGCCGACCTTCGCCGGCCAGGTGAAG
>JAJXZD010000118.1:0-558 GCA_021780215.1 Acidobacteriota bacterium | reverse complement strand
AGGTGCTCCAGTTGATCGCGTATGTGAAGTCGCTCGGCACGCAAGAAAGGACGAACGGGAAATGAGTACGGCTCCCGCAGACTTACAAGAAGCTCCCGTAGAACCGCGCGTTCATTATCTGAACGCCAGCTACGGCATCAAGTCCTGGCTGCTGACCTTGGACCATAAGCGGATCGGCTTGCTCTACCTTGGATCCATCACCTTCATGTTCTTGGTCGGTGGAACCGCCGCGGTTCTCATGCGCCTGAACCTGGTCCAGCCGCAGGGCGCGCTGGTCGAACCGGAGACCTATAACAAGCTGTTTTCGATCCATGGGATCATCATGGTGTTTTTCTTCCTGGTCCCCTCGATCCCGGCGACGATGGGAAATTTTCTGATCCCCCTGATGATTGGGGCGCGCGACGTGGCCTTCCCGAAGCTCAACCTGATGAGCTGGTATGTGTTCATGGTCGGCGCGATGCTGGCGCTTTTCGCGGTGCTCTCCGGCGGGGTGGACACGGGCTGGACTTTCTACCCGCCGTATAGCGCCGAATATTCGCACACGCATGTGCTGATCGT
>JAJXZD010000174.1 GCA_021780215.1 Acidobacteriota bacterium | reverse complement strand
AGGCGTTTTCCTGCCGCTGCAGGAGGACGTGTTTCCGGATACCGACGATTTCGGCCGCGTTTTCCGCAACAACGCGGTGATGAGCGCACTGGGCATTCCCCAGATCACCGCCATCATGGGAATGTGTGTCGCCGGCGGGGCCTACCTTCCCGTCATGTGCGACCACATCCTGATGACCGACGGCAGCGGTCTCTTTCTTGCCGGCCCGGCTCTGGTCCGGACCGCCATCGGGCAGACCGTCTCGGCAGAGGAGCTCGGCGGAGCAGCCGTCCACGCCCGGATCAGCGGCACAGTGGACTTTCGCGAGCCGAATGACGAGGCCTGCCTCGCCCGGATTCGCGCCCTGGTGGACAAGATCGGCCATCCCCCGCGCGCGCCCTTCGATCGCCAGCCGGCGCAGCCGCCGGCCTACCCGCCGGAGGAAATCTACGGCATCTTTTCGGCGGACCCCGCGCAGCAATATGACATGCGCAACGTGCTGGCGCGCATCGTTGACCGCAGCGAGTTCGAGGAATACCGCGCCGAATACGGCCAGACGGTGGTCTGCGGCTATTCCCGGATCGGCGGCTGGGCCGTGGGAATCGTCGCCAACCAGAAGAAGAATGCCGAGGTCGTCGCCCCGGGAGACGGCGGGAAGCGCATCGAATTCGGCGGCGTGATCTACACGCAGTCCGCCGAAAAAGCCGCGCGCTTCATCCTCGATTGCAATCAGAATCTCGTCCCGCTGATCTTCCTTCACGATGTGAATGGCTTCATGGTCGGCAAGGAAGCGGAATGGAGCGGTATTATCCGCGCCGGCGCCAAGATGGTGAACGCGGTGGCCAACAGCGTGGTGCCCAAGATTACCGTGATCTGCGGGGGAACCTTCGGCGCCGGCCACTACGCGATGTGCGGAAAGGCGTACGACCCGCGCTTCATGTTCGCCTGGCCGTTGGCGCGCTATGCGGTGATGAGCGGCGATTCCGCGGCTGGCACGCTGTTGGAGCTCAAGACCAAGCAGCTCGAGCGCGAAGGCAAGAAACTCTCCGCCGCCGAGCGCCAGGAATTGCAGGAATCCATCCGCGCCACGTATGATGCCCAGACCGACCCGCGCTACGCCGCCGCGCGGCTTTGGGTGGACGCCATCCTGGATCCCGCGCAGACCAGAGAGGCCCTGATCGAGGCGCTCGATGCGGCCTCGCTGAATCCGGAAATTCGCCCCTTCAGGACGGGCGTGCTGCAAACCTGATGACGACCGAGCCCATGGCCGCTCCCGAGGTAACGGTGGTCGAATGCCCGCGCGACGCCTGGCAGGGCCTGCGTCACATCATTCCCACCGAGGCGAAGGTCCGCTATCTGACGCGACTGGTTTCCCTCGGCTTCCGGCACATCGATGCGGTCAGTTTCGTCTCGCCGAAGCACGTCCCGCAGATGGCGGACGGCGAAGCGGTGATGGCAGGGTTATGCGAAGCGCGTCTGCCCTCCGGAGAAACCCCGGACATCATTGGCATCGTCGTGAACGCCCAGGGTCTCGAGCGCGCTCTGGCCGCTCCGGGCGTCACGACCATCGGCTATCCCTATTCGATCTCGGCCTATTTCCGCCGCGCCAACGCCAATATGTCGCGCCAGGAGTCCCGCGAACTGGTCGAGCGGCTCCAGCGAGAGACGAAGGCCGCCGGACGCAGGCTGGTCGTGTACGTCTCCATGGCCTTCGGCAACCCGTACGGCGAGCCGTGGGGGCCGGAAATTGTCGAGGACACGCTCATCTGGCTGAAGGACGCCGGCGTGCGCATCGTCTCTCTGGCGGATACGGTCGGAGCAGCCTCCGCAGAGGACGTCAGCCGGCTGTTCCTGACCGTGAAGGACTGCGTCGCCGGCATTGAGCTTGGGGTGCATCTGCACAGCCGCCCCGAACGAGCCGCCGAAAAGGTGCTGGCCGCCTATGAAGCAGGCTGCCGGCGATTCGACGGCGCACTGACGGGTCTTGGCGGCTGCCCCTTCGCTGGCGACGCATTGGTCGGCAATATCGCCACGGAGACAATTCTCACGACTCTCGCGGCGCGCGGCGCATCGACCGGCATGGACGCGAAATCGCTGGCCGTCGCCTGCGCCATGACCGGAGAGTTGCGCGAAAAATACGCCGAAGCGCCGCAGGCATCGGCGCAGGATTAGGCGGCAGAGCAGCAACGCGATGCGATTTTCAACGCTGACGTACCAGATGGACGGGGGGATCGCCACTCTCGCGCTCAGCCTCCCGGAAAGGCGCAATGCCATCTCCTCGCAAATGATCGCGGATCTGATGGGAGCGCTGGACGAGGCCGAATCGGCCAACGCGCGCGTCGTGATTCTCACCGGCTCCGGAAAAGCCTTCTGCGCGGGCATGGACCTCGACGAACTACAAGTCATCTCTCGGCAGACGCAAGCCAAAAATCTCGAGGACTCCCGGCGCATCTCGAAGATGTTTTACCGCCTGTACGCGTTTCCGAAACCCGTGATCGCTGCGGTGAATGGCCACGCCATTGCCGGAGGCTGCGGGATTGCTACTCTGGCGGACTTCACACTGGCCGTTCCGGAGGCGAAGTTCGGATACACGGAGGTGAGGATCGGCTTCATTCCGGCGGTGGTGGGAGTGTTTCTGCGCCGGCAGGTGGGGGAAAAGCGCGCGCGCGAGCTTCTGATGAGCGGACGCCTGATCGGCGCTGCCGAGGCGTTCCGGCTTGGCCTCGTGACAGAGGTTGTTCCCGCGGAGACTCTTATGAACCGCGCCCGCGAGATTGCCGCCGGGCTGCTCGAAGCCAGTCCCACGGCGGTCACGCGCACCAAGAAATTTCTCCTGGGTTTTGACGATATGGCCGTGCGCGCCGCACTTGAAGCTGCCATTGAAGCCAATGCCGCGATCCGTTCGACCGCGGATTTTCAGGAGGGCATCGCGGCCTTTCTCGAAAAGCGCGCGCCCAAATGGAGCGGACATTAGCCCGATCATGCATACCTCAACGGACACCACGATTCGCGTGCGCTATGCCGAAACCGACCAGATGCACGTCGCCTACTATGGAAACTATTTCACCTGGTTTGAAATCGGCCGCGTCGAGTTCTGCCGCCAACGGGGATTGGAGTATAAGCGGATGGAGATGGAGGACGGCCTCTTTCTGGTGGTCGCTGAAGCCAGTTGCCGCTATGTCCGCCCGGCGCGCTACGATGACATCCTCACGATTCGGGCTTGGGTGACCGAAACGCGTCGGCGAACCATCCGCTTCAGCTACGAGATTCTGAACCAGGATTCCGGCGAGCGGATTGCCACGGGCGAGACTCTGCACATTATTTGCGATCGCCTCGGCCGGCCACGCTCCCTCCCGGAGAAATACCAGGCCTATTTCCCAGGAAACGCGCCGGAGACATCCAGCGATGGGCAAGGGAAAGGCGTCCGCTAGGCGACACGCGCGGGGCATGTCGGCAGGCTTTCATTCCATGCGCCTGCGCCAACTCCGCGCCGCAATCTTGTCTATCCTCGTGATGCTCGGTTTCATAGCGCCTCTCCGGGCACAACCCGACCCGTGCGCTCCTTTGAACTCTGCCGAGCGCCTCGTGTATGGCGGCCCTTCCCTGCATGCAGCCGGCCAGCGCACTGGAAATTCGACTCAAAACGTGGCGAGGCTCCGCGCTGCCGCAAAGCAGCTTGGACCCGAAGCGGTTCCATGCTTCCAGGAAATGCTCGTCCGCCAGAATCAACCGCCGCCTTTCCTGCTCGATGGGTCCACTCTCCTGCTCAGCCTGGACACCTCCGCGCCCTCGCTCGCGGCCATCTCCGCAGCTCTGCGCGCCGCCGACTTGAAGGCCGTTGATCCCGCCGCTTACGTTTCCCTGCTCCTTCGGCTTTCCCGCCGTGGAGTGGATATCGGACCGCTCGCGGAGAAGTACATGAAGTCTCCCCCTGACGCCGCATCCATCTCGCCGGGAAACTCCCACGCACTCCATCGAATAGACAACGCCATGCTGCTGTACGGAAGCATGGAGCCGGAACTGGCGGCAAAGTATCTGGCCCTTCTCGCGCAGGGAGACGATTCGCGGGCCCGCCCGGCTGCAGTATTCGCCCTGGCGCTGAATTTGACCGAGCCGGCGTTCGAGACCCTCCACGCCGGTCTTTCCCTCGACGGCCTTTCGGACAAGGACGAGGAGATCGTGCGATCCGTGCTCCGGTACACGCCTGTCCCGGACGTGCCGCACACGCCGCTTTCCCGGGCCCGCGTCCTGCGACGTCTCGCCGCCGTCATCCACGGCGATTTCGGACACATTGATCCCGCCAATCCGCCATACGTGGCGGGAGATCAGGCCTTCGACGTGAGCGCCGGTGCGCAGTTGACTCCGGCGGACCTGCCTGAACTGATGGAGGCACGCCGAAAATCGGTGCGCTCGATCTCCGATGACAGCCTCGATGAGTACGTGGCCCTGACAAGGACAATCCTGATCGTCATCAACCGATTCGATCTCTATATGAAATGGCGCGAGCATCCTCGCCCGGGAGCATCCCAGCCATGAACCATGTCGTCCTGGATGGCGAGCATTTTTCGCTCGAGGCTCTCGACGCGCTCGTGTTCGGCGGCGCAACCGCGGGAATTGCCCCCACGGCGCGCCAGAAAATGGCCGCTTCGCGAGCCGTCATCGAGCGCATGATGGAATCCGAAAATAGGGTGTATGGAGTCAATACTGGCTTCGGCAAGATGGCCTCCACGCGGATTTCCCGGGATCAGATCCGAATTCTGCAACTGAATCTCGTTCGCAGCCACGCCTGCGGCGTAGGCGCGCCGCTCGGCGAGCCGGCCACTCGCGCTGTCCTTGCGCTCCGCATCAACGCGCTGGCCAAGGGATATTCGGGCGTTCGCCCGGAGTTGTTGGACACGCTCACGGCCATGCTCAATTGCGGCGTGCATCCGATCATCCCGTCGCAGGGATCGGTAGGAGCGTCCGGAGATCTCGCTCCGCTGGCGCATCTCGCCCAGGTTGTGATCGGCGAAGGAAGAGCGATCTACCAGGGGCGCGCGCAGGACGGCGGCGAAGCCATGCGGGCCGCAGGGATTGCTCCGCTGGCTCTCGATGCCAAGGAAGGACTCGCGCTGCTCAATGGCACACAGGCCATGCTGGCTCTGCTGGCTCTGGCCTTGCGCGACGCCGAAATCTGCGCCGATACCGCCGACGTGGCGGCAGCCCTGTCGCTCGACGCGCTGCGGGGCAGCCCGGTGGCGTTCGACCCTCGCATCGCCGCGCTGCGCCCGCATCCCGGCCACGCCGCCGTGGCGCGGAACCTCGAGCGGCTCGTCCGCGGCAGCACCATTCGCGAATCGCACCGCTCCCCGGAGAACGACCCTCGGGTGCAGGACCCGTACAGTCTGCGCTGCGCCCCGCAGGTGCATGGAGCGACGCGCGACGCTCTCGCCCACATCCGCGCCACCCTCTCCATCGAACTCAATAGCGCTACCGATAACCCGCTGGTTTTCGCGGATACCGGCGAGGTGCTCAGTGGCGGCAATTTCCATGGTCAGCCGCTCGCCATGGCCGCCGACCAGATGGCGTCCGCTCTCGCCGTGCTCGGAGGAATTTCCGAACGCCGCACCGAACAGATGACCAACCCCCATACCAGCCGGCTGCCCGCCTTCCTCACTCGGGAGGCAGGGCTGCACTCGGGCTTCATGATCCTGCAGGTTGCGGCGGCCGCGCTGGCCAGCGAAATGAAGGCACTGTCGGCGCCCCATGCAGTGGATTCCATTCCCACCTCGGCCAACCAGGAGGACTACGTCTCGATGGGGATGGGGGCGGCCCGACGGCTCGATTCCCTGCTCGCCAATTTGCGGAATATCCTCGCCATTGAACTGCTCGCCTCGTGCCAGGGCATTGACCTGCTGGCGCCCTTGCAGCCGGGCCTCGAAGCGCGCCGGGCGCATGCAATCGTCCGCTCGATATCGGACAGCGTCCACGGCGACCGCTCCCTCGCCCCGGATATCGAAGCGGTTTCCGCAGCAATTCAGCAAGACCGCTTCGCGCGGCTCCTGCGCTAAACCCGGCGGAGCGCCCTGCCAGCCGCAGCGGGCGTTAGCAGTCGAGCATCCCTCCGGGAAACCGGCTTGAGGCGCACGCGAGAGTGTGCGAAATTTAGGGGCGGATTCCCGCTGTGCGCCGATGAACCCACAGTCATCCATTCACCAATCCCTGCACGCACCGCCGGGGCTGGTCTATGTCGCGGTGGGATTCATTCTGCTGCTCGTCGTAATCGCGCTCCTTGCTGCCGTGGCGCGGAGATTCCTTCGACCGCGCGCGGAAGCCCCGCACGGGGTCTGGCCGAACGCGAATGCGGTGACCGAGAATGCCTCCGCCTTCGCCGCTGCCTCGATGCAGGGAGTGATCGAAAGGCTTCGTGCCCAGGAAAAGGAGCTGGCTCGGCTGCACCAACTGGCACAGGAGCGCGCACAGGAATCCGAGCACCTGACGGAAGAGGTGACGCGCAACATGCCGACCGGCCTGCTGCTCGTCAACGCCACGGGGGCCATCGGCTCCGCCAACCCCGCCGCGGAACAGGCCCTCGGAATCCGCCGCCTGCACTACCGCGGCTACAAGGAAATCCTCGGGGCGGATTCGGAGCTTGCCCGGATGATCGGAACGTCCCTGCGCGAAGGAAAGACCTTTCATCGCAGCGAAGTCGAGCACCTGACCGCGGACGGCGAGGCGCGGCGCCTTGGCGTCACGATTTCTCCGATTTTCCGCGGCACGCGAAGGCCGATGGGACGCGCCGAGAAGAAAGCCAGCGGTGCGCTTTGCCTGCTCAGCGATTTGACCGAGCTGGCGGCGCTCCAGAAGCAGATCAGGTGGAAGGAAAATCTGGCCGCGCTCGGCGAAATGTCCGCTGGGATCGCCCACGAATTCAAAAACGCGCTGGCCACCATTTCCGGATACGCGCAAATGATCCGGAGTGAAGCGGTGCCCGGGGACATGCGCGATTCTGCCGACAAGCTGCTCGACCAGGTCCGCGCCCTCACTCACGTCGTCACGGAATTCCTGCGCTTCGCCAAGCCGCTCGATCTCTGCTTTGAAACCGTGCCCCTGGCGGCGCTCGTCGAGCGAGTTGCGCAGGAGTTGCGCGAGAGCATGCCGCAATGCAGCGTGACGTGCGAAGGCTCCTTCAGCGACCTGCCCGGGGATGAAGCGCTGCTTCGCCAGGCGCTCGTGAATCTGGCCCGCAACGGAGCGGAATCCGCGCGGGAGAGCGGCGCCGCTCCGCATGTGCAAATCACCGGCACAATCGAAGAGCTCGGAGGACGGAAATGGCAACGCATCAGCGTTGCCGACAACGGACTGGGAATTCCCGAAAAAGACCTGCCAAAAATTTTCCTTCCGTTCTTCACCACAAAATCAGAAGGCACCGGCCTCGGCCTCGCAGTCGTCCAAAAAGTCGCTCTGCAACATGGCGGCAGCATCGAGGCCCGCAACCTGCCCGGAGGCGGAGCGGCGCTGTTTCTGTGGTTACCTTTGGGGCAGGAGGTTTCGCCGTCCCTATTCCCCTCCCAGGCAGCCCGCATCTAAACTGAAAGAGAGCGAATTGGGGTGCATGGGTAGGGAGGTCCCTATGATGCGCAAACTTCTTTGGATTTTTCTGGCGGCACTGGCCGTCTTTCCGGCCGCTGCTTTATGCCGCCAGTCGGAGGGACAATCCGCCCAACCCGCGGCCTCCGAACAATCGAAGAAACAGGCGACGGACAGCCAGAAAACCCCGCCGAAATCGCAAGCCGCTCCCCAAGAGAGTCCCTTGGTCGAGGCGGCGCGCCGCGCACGGAAGGAGCGGGAAAAAGGGCCGAAGGCTGCAAAGGTTTACACCAACGACAATCTCCCCACGCAGGGCGGCATTTCCTCCGTGGGCAGCGCGGGGGGAGAAGGCGCTGCGGCGGCAGCGCCCGGGGCAAACGACGAGAAGACCTGGCGAGCCAAGTTCGCCCAGTTGCGCCAAAAGCTCCAGCAGGACCAGTCCGACCTGGCCGTGTTGCAGCGGGAACTGGGCGTGGCCAACGTGCAATACTACAGCGACCCCACCAAGACCATGATGCAGGAATTGACCCGCGAGGACATCAACAAGAAGACCGCGCAAATTGACAAGAAGAAGAAAGACATCGAAGCCGACAAGCAGGCAATCGCCGATGCCGAGGACGCGCTGCGGAAGTCGGGCGGCGATCCCGGATGGGCCCACTAAACGCCCCGACCACAATGGAACCCGTCCTCCTGGTAGAAGACAAGCCTGAATTGCGAGCCATGCTCCGCAAAGCGCTCGAGCGCGCCGGCTATTCGGTCGAGGAAGCCCCGGACGGAAGCTCCGCAATCGAGAAGCTGCGTTCCCGGCGCTACCTGCTAGTTCTATCCGACCTGAAGATGCCCGGCCATTCCGGAATTGAGGTCCTGCAGGAGGCGCGCCGAGCCGAGCCGACTCTTCCTGTGATCCTGGTGACCGCCTATGGGTCGGTCACGGAAGCCGTCACGGCGATGAAAGAGGGTGCGTTTGACTTCATCCAGAAGCCGGTGGATCTGGACCACCTGAAGCTGCTTCTGGATCGCGCGACGAAGCAGCAGGAGTTGCTGCGAGAAAATCTGCTCCTCCGCGAGGAATACGCGTCCCGGTACGGTTTCCCCCGAATTGTCGGCGAAAGTCCGGCGATGAAGGAAGCCAGCCAGATGGCCCAACGCGTGGCTGCGGCGGATTCGACTGTCCTGCTGCTGGGGGAAAGCGGCACCGGCAAGGAGCTTTTCGCACGGGCTATCCATCATTTGAGCCCGCGGGCGGACCGCCCCTTTGTCGCCCTGAATTGTGCGGCCATCCCCGAAGGATTGATCGAAAACGAGCTTTTCGGCCACGAACGCGGCGCCTACACAGGGGCCGGCTCCCGGAAGATCGGGAAAATCGAGCTTGCGCATCGCGGCACGCTCTTTCTTGACGAAATCGGCGAAATGCCGCCGGCGGCGCAGAGCAAGCTATTGCGCGTCCTCGAAGAGAAGCGGTTCGAGCGGGTGGGAGGAACGGCGGAGATCGAGGTCAACGTCCGCATCGTGGCCGCCACAAACAAGGACCTGCACGCCGCGGTCGCCGCCAAGACGTTCCGCGACGATCTCTACTTCCGCATCGCGGCTGTGCCCATCCTCATCCCTCCTCTGCGCGAGCGCGGGGAGGATGTCCTTCTATTGGCGGATCATTTCCTCGAGCGTTTCAAGCGCGAGTTCCGCAAGGCATCGCTGGCCCTGACTCCGGAAGCGCGCGCTCGTTTGCGCGGATATGCCTGGCCCGGCAACGTCCGAGAGTTGCAGAACACGATGGAGCGCGCGGCCATCCTGGCGAACGGGACGGAGATTGATGCCGAATCACTGCAACTCGCGACGGCGAAGCCCGAGCCGGCCGATGTGCCCGAAGACATGCTCGCCGGTCATTTCCTGTGGGACGGCCCGCTCGAGGAGGTCTCCCAGCGGGCGCTAGCGCACGTCGAGCGCTTCAAAATCCAGGGTGCGCTGCGCGAGGCCAAGTGGAATAAGACGCGCGCCGCGGAAAAATTGGGGGTCTCCTACAAAACTCTCCTGCATAAGATTCGCGCCCTGGGCCTCGAAAACTAAGCGCCTGGCGGGATAATCAGCCCAGCAATTCGAGAAAGATCTCGTTGGAGATGGTGAGCCGGTCGGGAGGAATGCGCAGGCGGTCGCCCGCAAGCTCGATCATCCCATGGCGCTGCAGCGTATCGACCCGCTGCCGAAGCACTTCCCAGCGCCCTCTCAGAATCTCATCGGCCTGACATTGCCGCTCAATCCATGCCAGGTCCACTCCGGCCAGCAGGCGCAAACCCAGGAAAAACATTTCGCTCAAGGCATTGAGTGGCGTGACGGTCTCAGTCAGTTCGTGAACGCTTCCGCCTTGCTGGATCAAAGTGACGTAGCGCGACGCTTCGTGTACGTTGGCCCAGCGCACGATCCCGTCGAAGGAATGGGCACCCGCCCCTGCGCCGTAATAAGGCTCGCGGTGCCAGTATTTCAAATTGTGCCGCGAAGGAAAGCCCGGCAGTCCCCAGTTGGAAATTTCGTAGTGATCATAGCCCGCCTTCGCCAGCGCGACCCGTGCGGATTCGTAGAACCCGGCGATCGCGTCATCATCGGGAATCGCCCCCACGCTGTAGCGCGTTCCTCCGGCCAGCGATTCCCTTCCCAGGCGGCTGCCCTCGTCGAGCTCGAGCATGTAAATGGAGACGTGCTCGGGATAGAGGCGCAGGAGCTGATTCAGGGACTCTTCCCAGGTTTTCGCGGTCTGATGCGGGAGCCCGGCGATCAGGTCCATGCTGATATTGCGCAGGCCGGCCGTACGCAGAAGGTCGGTGGCGCGAAAGATATCCTCGCGGCGGTGCAGCCGCCCGGTGGAGCGAAGCTCCGCATCATGAAAGGACTGCACACCCAGGCTGATGCGGTTGATTCCCATCCGCTCCCATGCCGACGCTTTTTCCGCCGTCACAGTCTCCGGATCGGCCTCGAGGGTGATTTCGGGAGACTCGACGGCGTGCGCGGCCCGCAGGGCATCGAGGATGCGCGCCAGGGCGGCCGGGTCCAGCAGGCTCGGCGTCCCGCCTCCGAAATAGACCGTATCCACCGGCTGCGCTCCGTGCGCGGCGGATTCGCGAATCTCCCGGCACAGCGCGTCGGCATAGGGCTGGTAGCGGTCGCGCGGGACCACGCCGGTATGAAAATTGCAATAGGTGCACTTCGTCTGGCAGAACGGAATCTGGATGTATACGCCGAGTGTCATGGGTCCATTTGAATTTACCACAGCTCTGGCGACGCGCCGCGCAGCCCGCAGCAGCACTTTCTCCCGCGCATCTGATACCATCACAAAAGGGAGAATTGTGTGCCGCTGATCATGGAGACGCCCTTACTGGAAATCCACCGCGCCGCGGGCGCGCAGCTCGCTGCATTCGACGGCTGCCTCTTGCCGCAGCGCTTCGCCGGCTTCGAAGAGGAGTATCGCGCAGGGCGCGAGGCCGCCGCGTTGCTGGACACCAACTGGCACGCCATCCTGCGCCTCGCCGGAAGCGACCGGGTGCAATATCTGCACGCGATCACGTCCAATAACATCAAGGCACTCGCCACCGGCCGCGGTTTGCTTGCGCTTCTCCTGAATCCGCAGGGGCATATCCTGGCCGAACTTGAGGTATACTCGCTGCCCGACAATCTGCTTCTGCTCTCGCACGCCTCGCTGCAAGAGCGAACCGTCACCACGCTACGAAAATACGTGATCGCCTCGAAGGTCGTGATTGAAGACGTGACGCCCGCCATGGGCAGCCTGGCCATCGAAGGGCCCCGGGCCCCGGAGGCGATTGAACAGCTGTGCGGCGTGGCGATAGGCACCCTGCCGGAAATGGCGGTGCAGGAAATCCAGTGGGAAGGTGCCGCAGGCTTCCTGCTGCGGCGTTCGCTTTTCGGACAGCCCGGAGCACAACTGATCGTCCCGCGCGATGCGCTGGCATCCGTCTGGCGCACAGCGCTTCTACGAGTACAAGCGGTCGGCGGCACGCCCATCGGCCACGATGCGTTCCATGCCTTGCGGCTCGAAGCGGGTGTCCCCTGGTTCCCCGCAGACTTCTATGACCAAATGATCCCGCACGAAGCCGGACTTGAGAATACCCACGTCAGCTTCAACAAGGGCTGCTATACCGGACAGGAAATCGTCGAACGGGTACGTTCACGCGGACACGTGAACCGCAAGCGTGTCCAGCTGCAATTTTCGGCCGCCGCGCCGCCCGCGCCCGGAACAAAGCTGCTCGCGGGAGCCACCGAAGCAGGTTTCGTGACGAGTGCGGCCTACTCTCCCTCGGCCGGCGCGTCAATTGGAATGGGCTACGTCCGCAGGGAACATTGGGAAGCAGGAACCACGCTGGAATTCGACGGCGGAAAGGCAGAAGTACGCGGGTAGGAGAAAACCTGCGCCCTCTAGGACGGTTTAGCTCTTTGAGAGATTCAGAGAGCGAAGGAAGCTGCCCCGCTCCGAATCAATCTTCTTCTGGATCTGGAACACTGCGTAAAGAAGCGCCTCGGGACGAGGCGGGCAGCCAGGGACGTACACATCAATGGGAATCACCTGATTGACCCCCTGGACCACCGCGTAGTTGTTGAATACGCCGCCCGACGTGGCGCAGGCACCCATGGAAATCGCCCATTTCGGCTCCGGCATCTGCGCATAGAGCTGCTTGATTACCGGGGCCATCTTCTGGGAAACGCGGCCGGCAATGATCATCATGTCCGACTGGCGTGGAGAACCCCGGAAAACTTCGGCGCCAAACCGGGAAATATCGTAGCGCGAGGCAGCCATGGACATCATCTCGATCGCACAGCAGGCCAGGCCGAAGGACATCGGCCAGATTGAACTTCGCCGCGCCCAGTTCACCAGCTTGTCGAGCGAGGTAAACAGAATTCCCCCGTCCTTGAGAAAGTCCCCATCCTCACCGGGCTTTTCCAGGGTAACCCCCCGCGCTATTTCCCTAGCCATGGCCGAATTCAACTCCTTCGCGGATCCGGTCGTCCCATTCCGCATCTGTCAAAACCCATTTTGCATCTTCGCGGAAAAATTTGCAAAGTCCGTTCTGCGGGTCTCCGGCATCGGCTCAAGGCCCGCGATGCCTTTGTCACCTCCACCGCTTGAGGCTTGTTCTCGCACCCCACAAGCTTGAGCCGACAGCTACGGCCCTGGAGTGGGAGACTGCTGGGGAGAACCGGGGCTTGCTGATACACCAGGGCCTCCCGGCCCCGAGAGTCCGACCGATGGACTCCCTCCGATTCCTCCGGGCATGATTGGCTGGCCGGGCTGGCCAGGGACCACCCCCTGCCCCCCTTGCCCTTGCTGGAGGGCAGCTCGCGCCTGGTCCTCTATCGGGTTCCAGATAAACTCCCAATCCAAATACTTCTTTCCACCGTTGTAAAATTTGACCGAGGGACGGTCAATCTTGCTCGCCACGCCCGTCAGGAACCCTCCCAAGACCGGGCCGTCCACCGGCCCTGTCGGCTTCAGTCCCGCAAAAGGATTGGGAGGTGTCTGGCCCGGCTGAGACGACGAGGTCGAGCTAGAAGAACCCGATTGCTGCGTGCTGGTACCGCCCTGAGAGCTGGTCTGGTCTGCCTGCCCTGTCTGGCCAGCCTGCCCTGTTTGGCCTGCCTGCCCCCCTTGACCGGTTTGTCCCGGGGAGGAACTCATGCTAGAGACAGGTACGGCGCCGGGAATTGTTCCGGTGGTCGGCAACTGCCCGCCATTCATATCCATCATGGCCATCTGCTGCAAGGTGGCGTACTTGACGCTGCCGATGATCTGCCCCGTCGCGTTGGTGTAGATGAACCGCCACTTGCCGTCATCCGAATTCATCGGGTCCTTATAAGCTTCGATCCGAAGAAAGTGAAGGTCCGGGAGGCCGGATTTCAAATCATCCAGGGTCTGCGGGTATTTGCCGGCCTTATGGTAGTAGAGCCGGATGGCGCGCTTGCACTGGTTGCCGCGCCAAATCATCTCTTCTTCGCGGGTGCGGCGCCCTTTCGTGGCCAGATTCTGTATCACCACCTCCGACCCGATAATCATGACCATGATCATGAACAGCGCCATGAGATAGGCGTAGCCCGACTCGCGGGAGCGGCGGGGGCTGCTCCGCGCGGCAGCAGGCATGCTGGAGGTTGCTGAAACGCTGCTCATGGCGTCGATTGTCCGGGAGGCTGCACCATCGGAATCATGGCGTGGCGGCCGCTCGATATCTCTTCCACGTCGGCCGAATCGTTGCCAATGTGGATCAAGCGGAATCGGTTCAGGAACGTGTCGCCCTCGGCGACGACCAGAACATCATCGCCGCTCGTGAAAAAGGCCAGGCGCCTTCCGCTTTCCCGCTCGGAAGCATAACCGAAAAATTCCGCCGGGACCTGCAGCGGGGGCGGCGGGGGCGGCAGTCGCGGGCCGACAAACACCTCGGCGGCCTTGGCCGCTTTCTGTCCTGCGGGAACGGGCAGCGGAGGCGGAGCCGCCAGAAAAATATTGCGATGAACGCCCGCGTACTCGAGCTTCCGAATTTTTTGCAGCAGATCAACCCGAAGCTGAGGCTCCTGCACGTCCAGCGGCTGGTATTGCGCGTCGGCGGCAAAAACGCCCGGAATGCTCGCAACCTCTGAGTGCCTGCTGCGGAGCAGCACAATCGCCAGGATCACCAGCAGTCCGGCAAGGACGTAGCTCTGAATGCGTCGCGACATGCGTCAGGTCCTGAAAAATGTGTGCAGCTTCATCTCCAGCCGAATTCCGCCGGCGTTCGCGGAGGCGAGCTGCAGGCTGTCGAGGAGGTAAAAATTCTTGGAGCGCTCCAGGCCATTGATAAACCGGATGATGGCCGGGTAATCGGCCTCGACCTTGGAAGTGATCGAAACAAGAGCGACCCCGCGGTCCTTCACTTCTTTTTGCGTGTACGTCAAATCCGAGATTCGAACTCCCGCGCTCTGGGCGATGTTGTCCAAATCCCCCTCGATCTGGGAATAGCCCGTCGAGGAGTCGAGAAAGGACACGTGATAGAACGTGTCGCAATCCTTCCCTACCTGAGGAAGCGAGACGCGTATCTTTTGGCCGCGCTGGACGTCCGCACGAAGCAGCTTCGCCTGTGCCGCCAAGCGATCCCGCCGGGCGCGCATGGTGGCCGGCCCCTCACTGGCCATTTTCCAGAGAAACAGGCCCAAGCCGATATCGGCAATCGCCAAGGCGGCCAGACACGCGCCAATCCATTTTTTCCAGCGAGGTATCATGTCGTCGAATACCAGACTGTCAGGTCAAGCACAATCTTGTCCCCTGCGCCGGGCTGCTGCGGCTGCCGCTCGCCCTTCACGATCAAACCTGAAAACATCCGGGAAGTCTCCATGGCCTTCAGAAACTCGATCTTGCTTTCGTCGCTGCTGGCCCCCACTTCCAGCTCCACTTCCGCCCGGCCGTTTTTCAGGCGCGGAGAGATGCTTACCACCCGGACGCCGGGGGGAAGAGTCTGCTCGAGGTCCATGAAAATCCGGGTCCAGGGAAAGCTTCGCGCATCAATCAGGGAGTTCAGGAAGGCCGACCGGTCCAGGACCTGCTTAGCCGCGGGGCCGCGAAAGTAGGCTTCGAGCTGCTGATATTGCAGCTGATCTCCTCGAATTTGAGTCTCCCAGCGCGCGGTTTGCAGGCGAAGCTCGCTCTGCGCTTGCCAGGAGACGTAGGCCGCACGCGAAAGAAGGAAGAGCGCCACGAGACCCACGGCGCCTGCCAGCGTTGCAGCCAGGAGGAACGGACGATTGTTCGCCTGCGGTGAGGTAGCGAGATTAAGGCGCAGCTTCATCGGATCGCCTGAAGGTTTAACGTCCCCTGTTCAAGGCCCAACCGGCCATACTATCGAGGCCCCGCTGAAGAATCTCCTGGGCAGGTGAGGCCAAGCCACGCGTCTCCTCAGTTTCGGCGAGTGAGATGGTGCGGGTCTTCAGCTCGCGGGCCAGCGTTTCCCGAAGTAGGCCTTCCCTCTCCCCGAATCCTGTCAGAATGGCCCGGTCCAGTTCCCCTCCCCAACTGTCCTGGTAATAAGCAACCGCCGGAAAGACTTCTTCGAGCATGGCCTGCGGGTTAAGACTCTCCGCTTCGCCGGGCATTTCCGTGGAACGGTAGACGCACAGCGATCCACCGGATACGATCGCGGTGGTGAGCGTTCTTCCGCTGAGCCGGACCAGCAGGGTGGACCCGCGCTCATCGAGAAGCGGCAGAACGGCCAGAGTCGAACTCAGCACGACGCCGACGCGTGCCCCCTCTGCTTCGACAATTTCCTCATACTCACGAAGGATCTTCTGTCGCGCAACGGCCGTCACGACCTCCAGGCCCCCGCTCCGGCCGCTCTGCCTCATCCAGGAAACCGCAGCCTCCTCGACGTCAAAGGGCACGCTCTTCTTGAGCCGCCAGCGCAGCAGGGGCAAGGCATCCGCCGCTTTTCGCGGTAGCGTTTCATAGGGGAGGACGAAAACGCGGACCACGGGGTCAGGTACCAGCAGAGCCACCGGCGCGCCATGGTGAGGAACGCGACTCAAAACACGGCGGACCGCCGAACGCACCGCCTCGGGCTGAGCTAAGTTCGTCTCTACCGGCGAGGGCATCAGCGAGCCGGCAGGCAGCGGTTCGACGGAAGTCCCCTCCAGCGCGCCTCGTACGCCGCCCCATCGCGCTGCCGCAACATGCGCTGCGGCGATTTCCACCACCAAACTCGGATGCGGCATTGCGTGCAGCCAGCGGTCCGCGGCGCGAACCAACGGCATCTGATAGAGGCGGCTTTCCAGGTTTGCCAGAGTGATAGCGCTAGTCAAGAAAAGTCACCTTGTTGATTTCACGCAGCGTCGTCAAGCCGGCGCGGATCTTGCGCAGGCCCGATTCTCGCAGAAAGGTCATTCCTTCCTCCCGCGCCGCGTTCTTGATCTCGGAGGTCGGACGGCGGCTGATGACCATATCGCGAATGCGGTCGGAAAGATCGAGCAGTTCCGTGATGGCCGTGCGGCCGCGATATCCGCTTCCCGAGCATTCGAGGCACCCCGCGCCATCGTACAACGGCACCTGTTCCCATTCCGCGGGATCGAGGCCAGATTGCCGGAGGATTTCCGGCGATAGCGTCACTCTTTTCTTGCAGTTCTCGCAAATGGTGCGCACCAGGCGCTGCGCCATAATACAATTGAGCGCGGAGACGAAGTTGTACGGCTCGACGCCCATGTTGATGAAACGGCCGATCACGTCGGTCACGTTGTTGGCGTGGACAGTGGTGAAGACCAGATGGCCGGTGAGGGCGGAGTTGATGGCGATCTGGGCCGTTTCCTGATCGCGGATTTCCCCGACCATGATCTTGTCCGGATCGTGGCGCAGAATCGAACGAAGGCCCCGGGCGAACGTCAGGCCCTTCTTCTCGTTCACAGGAATTTGCGTAATGCCCCGCACCTGGTATTCGACGGGATCCTCGATGGTGATGATCTTGTCCTCGTCGTTTTTGATTTCATTGATCGCGGCGTAGAGCGTGGTGGTTTTTCCGGAGCCGGTCGGGCCGGTGACCAGCACCATGCCGTACGGCTCGTGGATGTAGCGCCGGAATCGGGTCACTTCTTCGGGCTCGAATCCAACGACGTCGAGGGTAAGGTTGCGAAACTTCTCGCTGAGAGTTTCCTTGTCCAGAATTCGCAGAACCGCGTCCTCGCCGTGTACGGAGGGCATGATGGAGACGCGAAAGTCCACGTCGCGCCCCTTGTAACCCACACGGAAGCGTCCATCCTGCGGCACGCGCCGTTCGGCGATATCGAGCTCGCTCATCACCTTGATGCGCGAGAGGATAGTGGCGTGCCAGTCCTTGTCCAACGGTTTCATCGCATATTGCAGCACGCCATCAATGCGGTATTTCACCACTACTTCGGAACTGCGGGTCTCGATGTGAATGTCGCTGGCACGCCGCTCGAGGGCGGTGAAGAGGACCGTATCCACGAGGCGAACCACGGGGCTCACGCCGCTCTCGCTCGTGAGCTTCTCCATGGTGATGCTCTCGTCGTTATCCTCCTCGTCGCGCACCACCTGCAGCGTGAAGCCTTCCGTCGCCTGGTCGAGCACCCGCTGGGATTGCTCGGTGCGCTTCAGCAGATCCCCGACCTGCGAGGCCGTGGCCACCTTGATCTGGAGGCGCTTTCCCAGTAACGACGAGAGCTCGTCGATCAGCGGCAGCTGGCTGGGATCAACCAGGGCCACCACCAGCGTGGAATCGTGCGCCTCGAGCGGCACGAAGTTATAGCGGAACATCATTTCCGCGGGAATGCTGCGGAACAGCTCGGGATCAATCCGCTGCTCGTTGAGGTCCACAAAGGGGCAACGGTACCGCTCGGCCAGCCGCTGCGCCTCTTCGCGTTCGGAGGCGCTGTCGCCGGGGCCGACCTCGGCCGGGTTCCTCGATGTCACGGACATGACGCTTATCCTCCGCCGGCTCCGACCTGCAGCGAGAACATGGGCAGATAAAGGGAGATCAAAATGAAGCCTACCACAACGGCCATGACGGCTAAAACCACGATCGGAATCCAGGTAAGGATCCGCTGCAGGCTGGTTCCCACTTCTTCCTCATAAAATTCGGCGACGCTGGTCAGCATGGGGCCGAGGGCGCCCGATGCTTCGCCGACTTCGATCATCTCCAGGGCCATGTCCGGAATCAGGCGGGTATTCGCCAGGCTGGAATGGAGCGGCTGGCCTTGCTTCACCTGCTCGGCCGCCTGCTCGATGGACCTCGCCATCAGCCGGCTGCCGATGGCCGCCGCCGACGTCTGCAGCGCGGGCACCAAAGGAGTGCCGCCGCCCAGCAGCGTCGAGAGCGTGCGCACAAGCTGAGAGACCTGCGTCTTCACCCAGACGTCGCCAAAGACCGGCAAGCGCGGCTTGAAGCGGTCAACCGTCAGGGCGCCGCGTTCCGATCGTGTCCAGAGGTATAGGAAAAAGCCGCTCAAAACGATGGCTATCAGGAAAACGACAAAATAGTCGCGAAGGGGCATGGCCAGCGACAAAAGGATGCGCGTGGGAGCCGGCAGGGGAACATCCAAGCCGTGGTAGAGCTCCGCAAAACGCGGCATCGCATAGGTCACCACATAGCTGACCACCAGCAGCGCCGTCAGGATCAGCACCGCCGGATAGATCAGGGTGGTAATCAGGCGGCTCCGAAACCCCGTGCTGACCCGCAGATACGCAATATATTGGTCGAGCACGCCAGGCAGGCTGCCGCTGCGCTCCCCTGCCGTAATGGTTGCCACGTACACTGGAGGAAACGACCCCTGCGCCGCCAGCGCGTCCGAGAGCAAGGCTCCCTCGCGCACGCGCTGCCGCACGTCGGCCAGGATCGGACGAAGGCAGGGCGCTCCGGCCCGCTCCGCCAATAGATCGAGAGCTTTCATAATCGGCAGTCCGGCTTTGATGAGCGTATTGAACTGCTGGTTGAAGATCAGGAAGTCATTCGGCCGAATGGTGCGCGCCGAGCGCGACCGGCTGAAATTCGTCAGCAGATTGAGATGGGTGCGTACGGAATAGACATACAGGCCCCGCTCGGACAGCTTCTGGCGTACTTCGCTCTCCGATTGCGCTGACTCAATCTGCTGGAGAATCCGCCCGGAAGCGTCCCCCACTTTGCAGACAAACTCGGCCATTGTCTTGTCCTAGCAAACCCTCACCGCGTCGTCCGCGGCACTTTGTTTAGAATACCTCTTTTCGGTTGACCGATGGCACCGCGGCTATCTCTCGTACTTAGAAGGTTACAACAGGAGAGAGGCTGCCCCGGCATTTTCCTTTCTCCCATGCGTCACGCCGACCGCGGAGCTCCATCACGCTTCCCGGCGAGTTGTGATAGATTGGCAGGCGGCCGCAGCGGCGGACACGACATCTCGATCGCCCCATGGAACCTATCTCCCACTTTTTCTACTCCGACCGCCTCAAACTGCAATTCTGGGATTACGGACAGAACGATAAGCCGTCCCTTGTGCTGGTTCATGGCGGGCTTGACCATGCCAGGAACTG
This sequence comes from Acidobacteriota bacterium, assembly GCA_021780215.1. Classification (GTDB taxonomy): domain Bacteria; phylum Acidobacteriota; class Terriglobia; order Acidiferrales; family UBA7541; genus Palsa-295. The sequence goes on along the minus strand of JAJXZD010000174.1, from coordinate 49,788 downwards.
GGACTGGGTGGCGCGCTCGCTGCGCAAGGACTATCACGTCTACGCGCTCGATCTGCGCGGCCATGGCAACAGCGCCTGGGCGCCCGGAGCCATGTACAGTCTCGCGGAGCACGTCCTCGACCTCTCTGCCCTGCTCGACATCATTAACGATTTTCCCACCCGCCTGATCGGACATTCGCTGGGCGGATGCGTCGTGCTGGAATACGCCGGCGTCTATCCGGCCCGCGTGGGCAAGGCGGTGTCCATCGAAGGGCTGGCCTTCACTCCCGAACACTCCCTCCACGCGCCTCCCTGGCAGCGCATCCTGAATTGGATCGAAGCGGTTCGCGATGCGGAAAAGCGCCATTCGAAGAGCTATCCAAACCTCGATGCCGCCGTTGCGCGCATGAAGGAAGCCAACCCGCACCTCTCCGACGAGGTTGCACAACATCTGACGCTGCACGGAACCAACTGGGACCCCGACGGCTCGCTGGTCTGGAAGTTCGACAACTACGTGCGCGTCATTCCCCCCTACGGGCTTCGCCGGGAAGATGCGATTGGGCTCTACCAGCGCATCGAATGCCCGGTGCTGTTTTTCTGGGGACTGGAGAGCTTTCTACCCGTCCCCGACGAGGACCCGCGGAGAAAGGCCATCCGCAACAGCCGGATTGTGAGAGTGCCCGGCGCGGGACACTGGCTGCATCACGATCAGCTGGAGATTTTTCTTCGGGAGACAGCCGCATTCCTTCGATCCTGAATGGCCGAGCTCCCGCTTCCCTTAAAACTGAACGCTGTAGAGCATTTTCTCGAACGTCGGCCTCATCTGCTCGAAATGGGCGAGCGGCGCAACGAAGATAAGAGCGATGGCTTTTCCTCCTCCGCGCGGAACCGTGACGAGCCGATCGCGCTCGGGCTGCGGCTTGCCATCCGAGCCGGGCATCGGAGAGACCGTTTTCAGATACATGGAGGCTGCAGAGATTCCGTTCACGGTCACTGATTGCACGCCGCCGTCCTGCTTCATGTTCTTATCGCCACTTTCCAGAGTCTTGACCACCGAGGCAATGAGCTCGTCCAGACTCGCGTTCGGGCTCGGCTCCGCGACGGTCTGAATCACCACGCCATAGGCCACCGCGCTGCCGGACACTCCCGCCGCCGGAGCGATCGTGGCGGAATCGGATTGCCGCCCCTGCATTACGGGCCAGTTATCAGGGCGATTGATGGTCAGCGTTCCCAGGTTCGCGTTGACGAAGACCGAGTTGGGCTGGACGTCCGTGATAGCGGCGGACGGAACGCTCGCCCCGCCAGATGCCCCGGCAGTCGCTGCTGCCGCCGCGCCGGGAAACACGGCGCCATTCTTCTGATTCATCGCCGCCCATTTACCCGCCTTGGCCCCGTCGGCGATTTCCTGCGCGGTATAGACGCGCACGCTCTCGGCGTCCTTCCGCACGGCCGCAAATTGGGCGGTATTGCCCATATATGTTTTCGGAGGCCAATTCTTGGCCTCCTTCTCGATGGCTGCCCGGCGATTGCCCGGGTTGGGGTGGTCGCTGAGAAACTGAGGCCCCGTGCCTCCCTGCGCCGCGATCTTTTCAAAAAAATCCGCCAGAGCAACGGGGTCATATCCTGCCTTCCAAAGGATGATGGCGCCCACGGCGTCCGCCTGCGCTTCATCCTCGCGCGAATATTTCAGCAGCAGCGTGCCCGCTCCAAACTGGATTCCCGTCTGCGCCAGCCCTCCCCAGGCGCCGCCCAGCCCGCCCGCGATCGCCCCAACGATGTCCGCGATGCCGCCAAGCACCGACTGTTTTCCCTGCTGCTTGGCGGTGTGCTGCATGTAGACGTGGCCCATCTCATGGGCCATCACGCCGGCCAGCTCCGCTTCGTTGTCCGCCGCCCGGATCGTCCCCACGTTCACAAACATCGGGCCGCCGGGAAGCGCGAAGGCGTTGATATCTTTCTCCGCGACGGTGTGAAATTGAAAGGGCCAGGAATGCTCCGGCGGGATGGTGGCGACGAGACGCTTGCCCAGCGCCTGAATATATTTCGTCTCCGGACTTGTATCGGGAAGAATGGGCATCTGCTGATAGACCTGGGCCGCGGCTTTCAGCCCGAGCTGCTCCTGCTGTTCCCGGGTCATGCTCGGATTCCCGGGATCGGGAAATTGGGGGACTACGGTGCCGGCCGACAAGGTCGCCGCAGCCAGGGTAATGATTAACACCGCCGCCAGCCATTGCCCGCCCGTCCGCTGCTGCAACCTCATCATGATCGGCGCCTCCTGTATGCTCCGCCGCCGCTAGAATAGCTCAAACACACCCGGAGATTGAACTGCCGCATGTTCACGTTGGTAAAGCGAATGAACTTTGGCAGAATGTCCGGCATGACACGTGCAGACACCAACCCCATCTTCAACAACAATAAGCTAAAACTGGGCACATTTTGCACCAATACGGTCTCCAACATGACCTTTGTACCCGAAAGGCGCGACGCTTCCTGGGCAAATTCTCTGGCCGCGGCGCGTCTGGCGGACAATGCCGGTTTGGAAGCCATTGTTCCCATCGCCCGCTGGAAGGGCTATCTCGATGGCCGCCCCGAGCACTTTTCGAATGACGTGTTCGACGTTTTCACCTGGGCGGCCGGTTTGGCCCAAGCCACCCGCTATTCCTCCATTTTCGCCACTTCGCACGCTCCCACGATCCATCCGCTCGTCGTGGCCAAGCAGTGCGCCACGATTGATGCCATCTCCGGAGGACGTTGTTCGCTCAATATTGTGGGCGGCTGGAACCGGCGCGAATTCGACATGTTCGGCATCAACCTGATGGAGCACGACCAGCGCTACGTCTATCTCGAGGAATGGCTTCAGCTGGTGCGCAGGCTCTGGACCGATCCGGGCGAGTTCGACATCGAGTCGCGGTTTTTCCGGATGAAAAAAGCTCTTTCCCGCCCTCAGCCGCTCCAGCAGGGAGGGGTTCCGATCATGAACGCGGCGCTCTCCCCCACCGGGATGCGCTTCTCGGCAAAAAATTCCGACATCGGGCTGATCAGCCCGCAGGGAGAGCGCCCGGAGGACTGGCGTCCTCAGGTTGAAAATTATAAGCGGATGGCCCGTGAGGAGTTTGGGCGTGAAATCCAGCTGTGGACGAACGTTGCGGTGGTCCAACGCGAGACGCTGGAGGCCGCCCAAGCCTACCTGCACCGCTATTCCGTCGAGTACCTCGACGTGGAATGCCTCGACAGCATCATGCGAACCATCAGCATGGAGAACAACATTCCCGCCGGGTCGGAGCTGCTCGCCGCCATGCGCCGCAGAATGGCCGTCGGCGCGGGGCACCCGCTGATTGGAACGGCGCAAAGCATCGCCGAAGAACTGGCGGCCATCTCTCGCGTCGGCATTGACGGCATCATTATGACCTGGGTGGATTACGTGGACGGTCTGGAGCGTTTTTGCCGGGAGGTGCTGCCTCTGCTGGAGCAGGCGGGGCTGCGCCAGCCCTTTGCCAGAGCCTCCTGATTCCCGACGACTCGGCCGGGTGCGAAAAGCCGGCGGCCCCGCTTGGTGGCCGGTTTCATTTTCAGAACCCCACCGCCGCTCATCCCGTGTAAAATCGAGTGCTTGTGCCCGGCGCACGGGCCCTTGCGTTATGGTGACTCTCGAATCAATTCGGAAGGCCACGGAACGAATCCGCGATTCCGTCTTTCTCTCCCCCTTCATGCGCTCCGAGACCTTCTCGAAGCTCACCGGGAATTCGGTCTATTTCAAGCTGGATAACCTGCAAATGACCGGCGCCTTCAAGGAGCGCGGAGCGCTCAACAAGATTCTCCTGCTCTCTGAAGAGGAGCGACGGCGCGGCGTGATCGCCGCGTCGGCCGGCAATCACGCGCAGGCCGTCGCGTACCACTCGTCCAAGCGCGGCATCGCGGCGCAGATCTGCATGCCGCTGACGACTCCCCTCGTCAAAGTGTCCGCCACGCGGGACTACGGCGCCGAAGTGATTCTCTGCGGCGCAAATTACGATGAGGCGTGCGAAGAGGCGCTGCGCCGCTGCTCCGAGCAACATCTCACATTCATCCATCCGTTTGACGACGAAGCGGTCATTGCCGGCCAGGGCACCGCAGGCATCGAGATGCTGCAACAGCAGCCGGATATCGAGGTTTTCGTTGTCCCGGTGGGTGGAGGAGGGTTGATTGCCGGGGTAGCCTGCGCCGTCAAGGAGATCAATCCAAAGGTGCAGGTGATCGGCGTGCAGACCTCGAAACTCCCTTCCATGAAGGCGGCGCTTGAGAGCAAGGCCCCCGTCACGCTGCCCGCCAAAATGACGATCGCGGACGGCATCGCGGTCCGGCGCGCCGGAGACCTCACCTTGCCGATGGTGCAGAAGTACGTGGACGACATCGTCACCGTGGAAGACGAAGAGATCGCCAACGCCATCCTCCTGCTCCTCGAAAAGGAAAAGACGCTCACGGAAGGCGCCGGCGCAGTGGCCACGGCCGCCGTTGTTCGGCACAAGATTCCGCATCGGGGCAAGCGCATCGGAGTCTTCGTGGGCGGTGGAAACATTGATGTCTCGCTACTGTCACGCATCATCGAGCGCGGCTTGGTCCAGGATGGCCGCCTGGTGCGGCTGCGAATCCATCTGCCGGACCACCCCGGCGCCCTGGCCAGGCTGGCGACGGTGATCGCAGATCACAAGGCCAACATCGTCGAAACCAACTACGACCGGGCCTACTACGGAGTGGTCCTCGGAGATACCGTGATTGACATCACGATGGAAACCCGCGGCCCCGACCAGGTGGACGAACTTACGACCGCTCTCGATGCGGCAGGCTACCCCCATGAACGCGTGCTGTAAAGTACTGCGACGAGCCTCGTGGAAAGCGTCCCTTTCTCATCGTGGCGTTCGCATTTTGGGCGGGCGGCGCTAGCCAGTCTCATGAGCCATCGCAAGCTCACCGCAGCCCAGCTCCGCCGCGTCCTCCACAAAATTCATTTCGCCGGTCTGCTGGGGATCCGGCTCACCCAAATTCATCGCGACGGCATCACCATCGAATGCAGAATTCGCAAGGGCCTGCAGAACAGCGTGGGAGTTCTCCATGGCGGAGTGGGCGCCTCTCTGGCGGACGTAGCCGTCGGGGCCGGGCTCCATTGGCACCTGGGCAGCCAGCGTCCTTTCACCACCGTCGAGCTGAAAATCAATTATCTGCGCCCTGTTTCCGGCGGGCGCGTCTTCGCACGCTGCCGGCTTCTCCGCGTGGGCTCCACGCTGTGTGTCGGGCGTGTGGACATCATGGACGGGCATAAACGGATGGCGGGTACCGCGCTCGTCACTTATATGTTGCTGGACAGCCCCGGCAGAAAATCTTCTTAGCTCCCGGCTCATCAACCGGAAGAGCAAGTGCGGGAGTTCTCCCGGATGGGCGCAGAGGGAAGAGCAAGCCGGGCCCAAGAGAGCCGCCATGTTTGCCAGACGCACGAACTGGAAGCTCGACGAAAACGCTTACACGCGCGCTCTGCATCGCCTCCGGCAGAGCGGAGAGCCCATCCTCGACCTGACCGTCTCGAACCCTACCACCTGCGGATTCCATTATGATGCTGAAATGATTTTGGAGTCTCTGCGAGATCCGGCCGCGCTGGTTTATTCGCCGGATCCGAAGGGCCTGCTCTCAGCCCGGGAGGCCGTCGCCGGCTATTACCAGGACAAGGTGCCGGGCGCACATTTCGATCCGGCCCATCTCATCCTGACCACGGGGACGAGTGAGGCATACTCCTTCCTCTTTCGCCTGCTGTGCGAGCCGGGGGATGAGGTCGTTATCGCCCACCCGAGCTATCCCCTGTTCGATTTCCTGGCGGACATTCAGGATGTGCAACTTCGCCCATTTCACCTGCTGTATGACCACGGCTGGCAGATGGATTTTCACGCGCTGCGCGAGGCCATCAGCGCGCGGACCCGTGCAATCCTGCTCGTCCATCCGAATAATCCCACGGGGCACTTTGTAAAGACGGATGAGGCCGCACAATTGAACGACATCTGCCGCGAGCGCGGACTCGCGCTCGTAGTGGACGAAGTGTTCTTTGACTACGCGGTGCCGCCCCCCGCAGCTAGCCAGATGCGCTGCGGAACTTTCGCCTCCAATGCCTCCGCGCTGACATTTGTCTTGAGCGGGCTGAGCAAAATATCCGCGCTGCCGCAATGCAAGGTGGCGTGGATCGCTGCGGAGGGCCCTGATTCACTGGTGCAGGACGCACTGGCTCGGCTCGAAATCATTGCCGACACATTTCTTTCACTCAATTCCCCGGTGCAGCGTGCTCTGCCTACGCTCCTCGGCCAGCGTGCCTCGATGCAGGCGCAGATCCGGCGCCGTATTCAGACCAACCTCGATTATCTCGACACACGCCTTGCAGCCCGAAATTGCGCCACGCGCCTGGAATTGGAGGGGGGATGGTACGCCGTCTTGCGCGTTCCTGCTGTGGAATCGGACGAGGCGCTCGCCATCCGACTGCTGGAGCAGCACCTTGTTTCGGTCCACCCGGGACATTTCTACAATTTCCCGGGCGACGGGTTTCTAGTCCTCAGCCTGCTTACGCCGGCCGAAGTGTTCGAGGAAGGAAGCCGCCGGCTGCTGGATTGCCTTGCCAGTCTATAAGCTGACCGCGCCCTCAAGAACACTCAACGCGGAAGGTTCAGGGGGCCAGCCTCGTGGCGTGACCCCTCTCTGGAAATCTGCACTTCCCGGCAACACAGACCGTGGGACAAAAAGGCCGATGGGGAAAACCCCTACTTCTTCTTGCCGAAAGTGCGGACAAAAGAGACAAGCTCTTTCACTTGCGCCTGGCTCAGCGAGTTCCGGAACGGGGGCATGTTGTTCTTTCCGCTGTTGATCTGATCTGCAATCTGGGCGTCCGTCAACTTCTGGACGGCCTCCGAATGCAAATCAGGAGCGTTCAATGCCCTGCCCGTTGCCGTGCCGGTTCCGTCATCCCCATGGCAGACGGCACAGTTCGCCTTGAACAACGACTTCCCGGCCTCGTCGGTTGCGCCCTTCGCCAGCGAAACCGGCATGGCAATCGCCAACGCTATGATTCCTAACCCCCCAATGCCCCGAAGCCAGGCTTTCCTGCTCAAATGCGAAACGCCCGAGGATATGGACTGCTTGCTGATCAGCATCCAGCCTCCTTTTGCCTGTAGAATCCCTGGCCAGGCGCGCCTCAATTTGCGGCCGCGGCTGGCCCGAAACCCAGCTTGCTGCTCCGCATGCGTTTATTGTGCCTCACTCCCCGAAGAGCCGCAAACGGATTTGCCGGACGCGCGGCATCCTGCCGCAGAAAAGTATCATGGCTTGCCGCGCGCGGCGTACCTCTGTTCCTTCGAGACCGGTGGATTGTGCAACTCGAGTTCGAAGATGGAGCCCCGCCTATGGATGGCCAGCGAGGAAGGATCGCACTCGCGGTGCAAAGGCAGAACCCGAAAAACCGTGGGTCGCTCGCTCGCTTCCGCAGGGGTCTTCTTCATCTCGATTACGATCAAACGCCGGGGCTCGGCGCACACCTCGATTTCCTCCGGGGCAAAACTCGACCTGCACAGCGAAACGGTGAATCCTTCCTTGGATTCCAAGATGCCGCCGCAAAAGGGACGCACAATGTCCTTCTCCGCAAGCCGCCGGTCTTCCGCAGCGTCGCCAGCGGACGCCCCGCGATGCCGGGCAATTTCCTCGGCGCGCCGGGCGATAGCGGCGGAGAGGCGCTGTTCGCATTGAGCGGCATCGCCAACCGTCACCTTTGCGAAGCCGACTCCACCTGTGCCCGCATTGGCTGCTCTGCCTTCCATTCGCAGTTCGCCCTTTCGGAAGCGCCCTAAGAACCGATTTCCGGATGATTCTCGAGTAGGTAGTTGGTCAACTCGAGTTTCGAAAGTTGCTTCCCTCGCACTCGCGGCCTTGCATGCCGCCTTTTCACGCTCACGCCGGCCTTGCGCTTTCTCCTTGGTGTTGCCAGCTTTCTCATCATGTTGGACGCCCCTTCTTTCAAGGGCACTGGAGACTTCGCGCGTCGTTCGACCGCCGCCTGAACCGGGATGCTAGCCGGACGCGATGCGCTCGACTCTCCCCAAAAAGAGGATCACGCCGCTCCGGCAGCCTTTCAGTGACCTAGGTCACCTCCTGGTGTGAGGCCCACTGCGCTTGCATCCTACCCCGAAATCCATGCGGTCGCCTTTATCTCGCCCTCTTTGGCTGTGCGGGACGGAGCCAGCCGCCGATTCCGCCAGCCTCGACGAGCTTCTTCGCTGGCTCCCGATCGAGAACCTCAAGAATGGTATTCCGGTCCCGCGCCAGCACCGGCAGGATTTCGCCGAGCTTTACTTCCCGCCTCTCTCCACCGCACACGGGGCAGGCCGGATCCGCTGAGCGCCCCACCGCTCCGCAGTTGGTGCATTGCCGCAGCGTGGCGTCGAAGCCCCGGACGACCAGCACGCTTCGGATGTTTCCCTTTTGCAACTCGGCCAAAGTTTCATCGAGACCGGTCACCGCTCCGCGCTCCGCTTCAATCAACTGGCCCGCGCGTCTCTTTGCAAAATCCCAAGTCCACTCGGCCATTCTAGGACCCAGATGGCGTTCCAGATCCTCGGGCGGCACCCGCGCCAGGTTTTCGACGATCGTCTCGACGCGCTCGCGCAAATCCGTCGGCAGTCCCCCCTCGATCAGTTCTGTGAGTTTTCTAGAGCCAACCAGAAAAATCGCTGCCGGCAGCTCCTTGCTACAAAGCGCACGCGTACGGTCCGCCACGTGCTTGCACAGGCGGCGGTATTGCTCATCCACCCGGCGCTTGTAGAGATCGCGCTGAGGCCCGTGCGGCATGTGCGTATCTCGCGGCGCCATGTGCCCCAGATCCTTCTGCTTCCACTGCGAAGCGTCAATTTCGAATCTCTCCTCGGGAAGTTCAGCCATGTCCCCGTCTTCTCCCCGGAAGAAACGTGCTCCAGCTCGGTCTATCGCTACTACGCAGGAGTTCTTCCGCCCCGTGGCGATTCCGAGCAACTGCTCAAGTGCCGGCCGGCCCCATTGAAGCTGATTGGCGAAGGCCTGCGGGAGAGACATGCGGATCCAGGTCGTCGGGCCGGCGAAGACGACAATCCCGCGCTCACGGGGCGTCATGTCGCGCAGCGACCGCTCCGTCCGGCGCATCTGCTCCTGAAAGGATTGCAGCTCCGACGGAGGCACGCCGCTCGCCACATGCTTCATTTCCTTCTTCAGCCAGGCAAGATATGCGGGAGTTCGCCCATGGCTGCTGCGGTCGGGCGGGTTGGTGTCCATATACAGGGTGAGCATTGGTTCCGAGGTTTGGGAAAGCTTCTCTTGCAGTAAGGCAATCTCCACGGGCCGTCCCCTTTCGGTCGCGACACGAGAGCCGGTCCGCTGGTGCAGCCGTGCCCTCGAGGAATCTATCGGCACCGTACTCTCACACTGGTCGCGACCGTATGATCCTGATCACAGTATTATGTGACATCGCCTCTTGATTTCAACCTTTCCCCTGGATTATGCATCTCACTATTCGGTTTTTCTGTCGAATGGTGCGGACCGCGACGGGGGAGATCATGTTTTCAAAATGTGCCAACCCAATCTGCGGAGCGAACTTCGATTATCACCAGGGGACATTCTTCCGGTTCCATAAACAGCAAAGCGAAGGCGATCCGGAAGCCAACCTCCATTCTGTCCAGCACTTCTGGCTGTGCGGCCCCTGCTCGCGCCGCTATTGGCTCGAATACCGGAACAATGCCGGAATCGTGCTGATGGATTGGACGCAGCAGGCTCCCCCACGCACGAAACCCCGCGTGATTGCCGCGGCCTGACTCCGCCTGCCACGGATTGTCCTTCGCGGGACACGTCGCCCTGCCCGTCCTATAAGTCGAGGACCGCCACGACCGTGTCCATCTCCTCCGTCTTGCGAACCTGAAATCCGAACCGTTCTGCCAGAGACCGCATCTCCAGGTTTTCGGGAAGAGTATGCGCCACAATGCGTCCCACTTTCTCATGCCGGGCCACCTCGATCAGCCGGCGGAGCATTTCCACGCCGAGGCCCTGTTTCTGACGGTCGTCGCGAACGATCACTCCCACCTCCGCCTCCTGCTCGCCGGGCAGCTTGGTCAGGCGGCCGACCGCCAGAATCTCGTGGGCGGAAGTCCGTGGGTCCTCAAAGTCGGCAACCAGGGCGATCTCCCGGTCGTAGTCAACGAAGCATCGTTGGATCATTCGCTCGTGGGAGACGCGCGCGCTGAGCCGCATCATATGGAAATAGCGAAGATAGACGCTGCGGTCGGAGAGCGCCTGGTGAAATTTCACCATGAGCGGCTCGTCCTCTGGACGAATCGGACGGATCACCACCGTATCTCCGTTTTTCATCGTCCACTGGCCAACGTAGCGCATCGGATACGGCCGGATCGCCAGTCGCGGCAGCGTCTCCGGGAGGGTCTCCGGAGAATGAAGGACGATGCGCGCGTCGAGGGCGACAATTCCCCCGGGTGAGGCGAGCAGCGGATTCACGTCCACTTCCTTGATCCACGGCTGCTCCGCAAGCAGACGGCTGAACCGGACCAAGATCAGCTTCAACTCGTCGAGATTCACGGCGGCACGTCCTCGCACGCCCTGCAGCGCCCGATAGACACGGGTCCGTTCAATCAGCCGCTGTGCCAAAGTGGCATTGAGAGGAGGAAGCGCCAGGGCGCGGTCCCGGTAAACCTCCACGAGTTGGCCGCCAGAACCAAACAGAATCACCGGCCCAAACTGCGAATCCACGCTGCTGCCGATGATCAGCTCATAGCCCTCCATACGCACCATGCGCTGCACTGAAACTCCCTGGAACTTGTCCGCCCCGGCTCTTTCCCGAACCGACTGCTCGATCCCGGCATAGGCTCGGCGCACGGCATCCTCGTCCGCCAAACTCAGCTTGACGCCGCCAGCCTCCGTCTTATGGGTGATGAACTCGGAAAACACCTTCAGAACAACCGGGAAACCGCAGGCTCGCGCCTTTGCCACCGCCTCGTCCGGGGATTGCGCACGGTGCGTTTCGACGACCGGAATTCCATACAGGGCCAGCACACGCTTCGATTCAATTTCGCTGAGGATCGTACGGCGGCCGGCGCGGACTTCTTCCAGAATCTCCCGCGCTTCCAGCCCCGGGGCGTTGCCTCCCTCCACATCCTCTCCAAAACTGGGCGTTTCGTATAAGGCGCGGAGATTGTCGCTGTAGCGCCACATGTAGCAGAAGGCTCGCGCCGCCGTGTCGGCGTAGGCGAAAGTTGGAATCCCGGCCTCGTTCAGAATTTCTACTCCGCGCGCCATCAGCTTGCCGCCCATCCAACTGGCAAGAATCGGTTTTCCGAATCCGCGCGCATAGGGCTTCAGCTTATTGGCCACCTCCGCGGGGTCAGTCATCCCTTGCGGCGCCAAAATGGCCAGCAGACCGTCGCTCTGCGGGTCGCGGATCGCAACGTCGAGTGTCCGGGCATATTCCTCCGAGCCAGCGTCTCCCAGCACGTCAATCGGGTTTGCATGGCTCCAGTGCGGGGACAGGAACTCGCTGAGTGCATTTACCGAGGCTTCCGGCAGCGGGGCCAGTTCCCCGCCACCCGCAATCAGGGCATCCGTGGCCAGCACGGCCGGGCCGCCCGCATTCGTCACGATGGTCAGCTTCGGCCCGGCTGGCCGTGGCTGGCGAGCCAGCGTTTCCGCCAGATGGAAGAGATCGCTGATACTTTGCACGCGCAGAACGCCGCAGCGGCGGAGCGCGGCATCGAACACCTCGTCGCTTCCCGTCATTGCCCCGGTATGGGAGGCGGCCGCGCGGGCAGCAACTTCGGAGCGGCCCGCCTTGATCACCAGAATGGGCTTTCGGAGCGCCGCTTCTCGCGCGGCGGAAAGAAACAAGCGCGCGTCGCCCACGGACTCCATGTACAACAAGATGGCCTGGGTGTCCGGATCGCCTGCGAAGTAGTCAATCAAGTCGCCCCAGCCCACATCGACCATTGAGCCGGTGGAAACGATTGCGCTGAAGCCCACGCGCTCCCCGATACTCCAATCGAGAATCGCCGTCTCCAGCGCCCCGCTCTGGCTCAGGAAGGCAATGCGCCCCGGCCGCCCCATGTCGTGCGCAAAGGTCGCGTTCAGGCCTATCCCCGGAATCATGATTCCCAGGCAATTCGGGCCGACCAGACGCATTGCCCCGCCGCGCAGGCGCTCCTGAATTTGCCTCTCCAAATCGGCCCCTTCCGGCCCTCGCTCCCGAAATCCCGCGGAGATCACTACCGCTCCGCGAACTTCCGCTTCGAGGCACTCGCCTACGACGCCCGGAACTGTCGCGGCAGGCGTGGCAATCACCGCTAGGTCCACCTCTCCCCGCAAGTCGCCTATCCGAGCATGGCAGGGTAGCCCCAATACCTCCTTGTGTTTTGGATTCACCGCATAAATGCGCCCGGTAAAACCTCCCTGACGAAGATTCAGAACGAGCGTCCGGCCAACGCTTCCCTCGGCCTCGGTGGCCCCAATGACGGCTACAGATTTCGGGCTGAACATGCATTCCAATGAGGCGCGGTGGATCACTCTTGAGGACTCGCGAATTGGATTATTTCCATGTCGCCCGCTTCAGGAAGCGGCCGGCAAAAAGGAATTCTATGGCCGTGAACCGCGGAGAGGAAAGATATTATCGAAGCAAGAAACGGGTCCACCTTCGGGAGCCTACACGAGACGGAGCTGACGTGACCTGGCCGAATCTGGCTGCGGGCGGGGCCTCTGCGGAGTTCAAGGCTTGGCAAGGCGTTGTCCTCTTGCTGCCGCGTCCGCAGCCAGTGTCCGAGTTTGTTAGCCGTGAACCGTCAGCACCGGGCACGGAGCGCCAACGATAATCTTGTGCGCCGTGGCCCATGGGGCACGGGCCGCTGGGCTGAACCCACCTTGCAGGCGCTTCACTCCCAGAACAATCATGTCCGCGCCATGCTCCTTGGCGGTCTTCAGGATTGACTCGGCGGGATCCCCCTCCTCAACCAGATAGGTCGGCTCGCACCACAGGTCCGCCTCCGGCGGCAGAAGGGCGCGCATCCGCCCCTTAGTTCCTGGCACCAGTTCCTGCGCAAGCACAAGTTCGCCCGTCTTGCGCTTTTCAATTACATGCAAGAGGTCCAGATAGGCCTGGTTTTCCTGCGCCAGCGATATGGCGTAGGCCGCAGCGGCTTGGGAGGCGGCAGAAAAATCAGTCGGGAAGAGAATCCGCTTCATCTCCACAGCACGCTCCGGGCTAACGAGCACGCGCGGCCCCACCGTCAGCACCGGGCACGCTGCTCGCCGAAGCACATTCTCCGCAACCGACCCGAGCAGGATTTTGCCAAGGCCTTCGCGGCCATGCGTTCCCATGACGATGAGATCCGCGTGCTTCTCGTCAATCAATCTCGACAGCACTTCCCACACATCGCCTTCGGTGACCGTCGAATCGTGCTCGACCCCCTGGAACAATCGGTCGAGGCGCTCCGCCTCCTCTTTCGCCTGCACCTCAGCCGCCTCCTTGAGCGCGGGCCAGGACTCGGGCGGGGCGATACCATACGCCTGTATCGACCGGACGTGTACGGCATGAACCCTGCCTCCGTAGCGCCGGGCAATCTCAGCGGCGTAGGGAACAGCGGCGCCGGCAATGGACGAGAAATCCGTTGCGTAGAGAATGTTGCTCAGGGAAACTCTTGTCTTTGCGCTTGGCGTTGCCATGTTCGTCTCCCGCTACTGCTGCTTAACGTTTAGTCCTGTTTGACCTGCTTCTCGGTGCCTGCGCGCACCCTAACCAGTGACACCTATCACACCACCAATAGCCTTCTCTCTATCCCCGCAACACCCGTGGCCCGGCCGGAGAAGCAACGATCCATTTATTCACTGCGCCAGGACAGCAGCCAAGTCCACCAACTTCATGTCCAAAGGGTGCTCTTTGCCAACCACTTCAGCAAGCGGGGTGGCCGCGATTTCTCCTCCGATCAGCCCCATGAGCACACCGAAACGGCCCTGCTGGATGCTTTCGGTGGCCGCGGCGCCCATTCGGGTGGCCAGCACGCGATCGAAGACTCCCGGCGCGCCGCCTCTCTGGACGTGCCCAAGCTTGACCACTCTTAAGTCAAAACCGAGCCTTTCGCTGTGCTCGCGAAAAAAGTTGGACAAGCCCTCGGCGTTGTACTGCGCTCCTTCGGCCACGACCACAATGGCATGGGCCTTGCCCCTCTCGTAAGCCGCCCGCAAATCGCGCGCGACGGTTTCGGGATCGGTCTTCACCTCCGGCAGCACGATGCACTCTGCCCCGCCGGCGATTCCAGACATCAAGGCCAGATACCCGCAGTTCCTGCCCATCACTTCGACGAGGAACGCGCGTTCATGCGAAGAGGCAGTGACTTTGATCCGGTCAATCGCTTCCAACGCGATGTTAAGCGCTGTATCCACGCCGATGGTGATGTCGGAGCCGTGCAGATCGTTGTCAATGGTGGAGGCGACGCCCACCACGGGAAAGCCCCTTTGCCAGAGGGCCAACGCCCCGGCCTGTGAACCGTCTCCGCCAATGACGACCGCCGCGTCAACCGCGCGCTCGCGCAGGATACGAATTGCCCGCTCCTGCGTCTCCGCGAGCAAAAATGCTGGACTCCGCGTGCTGCCCAGCATCGTGCCGCCCCGCCCGATCACCCCGCTGACGTCGCGCCGTCCCAGCGGAATAAAATCGCCGCAGGCCAGCCCGGCGTAGCCATGGCGCACACCCAGGACTTCCCATCCCCGGGAGACCGCAGTCCGGACTACTGCCCGGATTCCCGCGTTCATTCCCGGAGCGTCTCCTCCGCTTGTGATGACCGCGACCCGCATCATGGAAGCCGAGGCTCGCCCGACGGGGCGGGCCGGCCGCTGCTCCGCGAGTGTCCTGCGACTCTCGCCACTCCGGCAACCCGCAGCGCCGCCTGCGGGACGTGCGCGGGCACCCGCGCTTTGAACCTCCCGGCGCTACCTGCCATGGAGCCCATCCTCGACTGCCAATCGGCGGAATCCGCTAGCCATCACGCCGCCTTTACCCCCACGCGCGTGCTTTTCGCTGCCGAGCTCTTTGGCAGGGCGAGTTCCAGGACGCCATTCTTCAGCGTGGCAGTCGCCCGGGCCGCATCCACTTCCGCCGGCAGATCCACCATGCGAAGAAGTTCGCTGGAGCGCTGTTCCTCGTAGACAACCTTTCCCTTTTCCCCACGCTCCTTGGTGGTTTCCTTCTTTCCGCTGATGGTGAGCCGCCGGGGCTCGATGCTGACCTCGAGGTCCTTCGCTTCGAATCCGGGGACCTCGGCCTCCACGCGCAGCTCGTCGTCCGTCTCGCGAATGTTCAAATGAACCGGATGAAGCAGCTCTCTCTCTGCTTTGAACCAGTGGTCGAGTTCACGGCCGAAAAACCCGCCGTCGCCCTCGAAAATTTCGAATGCGCGCCGCGCGATGCGGTCGTGCAACCGATTGATTCGGTCGAAAAGAGTTTGGGGTTCGACAACCCTAAGGGAAGTGCCCGCTGGGGCCGTTTGTACTGCAGTGGATTTCTCGCTCATTTCAACTTCTCCTTCGCTCCCCCTGCCTGCCCGCCACTGCCGGCCTGCCTTGCAAGCATGGGGAGACCCGCTTTTCAGTGGGGAATATACATCCATGTTAATGGCATCTCCGCGCGCGGCAGTGAGGCGCATCACACACGCCGGTGACACCTATCATTCCTTCCCGTGGTTCCATTCGCTACTTTTGACTTGCACCGGCATTCGGAGAACGTTCATGACCAGCAAGCAGTTGTTGTTCAAGTCGGCTGCCCGGGAAAAGGTTCTCAAGGGCGCCTCGGCCCTTGCCGACGCCGTGCGCGTCACCCTGGGGCCGAAGTCCAAATGCGTGCTGATCGAGAAGAAGTGGGGCCGGCCGATTGTCAGCAACGACGGGGTGACGATTGCCAAGGAAGTGGAGCTGACCGACCACGAGGAGAATCTGGGCGCGAGAATGATGCGGGAAGCGGCGGAGCGCACGGGCGATGCCGTCGGCGACGGCACCACGACCTCCATCGTCCTCGCACATGCCATTTTCGCCGAGGGATTGCACAACGTGGCTGCCGGCGCCAGCGCTATCGAACTCAAGCGCGGCCTCGAACGCGGAATGCGGGCGTCGGTCGAGTCGCTGCACAAGCTCTCGCGTCCTGTGTTTAGCCGCTGGGAAAAAGTGCAGATTGCCACTGTCTCGGCCCACAACGACCCGGCCATTGGGGAAATGGTGGCTGACGCCATGGAAAAGGTCGGCAAGGACGGGGTGGTAACTCTGGACGAGGCGAAGGGGACGGAGACCTCTCTGGAAGTGGTCGAGGGAATGCAATTTGACCGGGGCTATCTCTCTCCTTACTTCATCACCGACCCCGAGAAAATGACCGTAAACCTCGAGGACCCGCTGATTCTGATCCATGAAAAGAGAATCACCAGCCTCAAGGACCTGCTTCCTTTCCTGGAACAGGTGGCCAAGGCCGCGCAGCCACTTCTGATCATCGCCGAGGATGTCGAGGGCGAAGCGCTGGCGACTCTCGTGGTCAACAAAATTCGCGGCGTCCTGCTGTCCGCGGCCGTGAAAGCGCCGGGGTTCGGCGACCGCCGAAAGGAAATCTTGCAGGACATCGCCATTCTTACCGGCGGAAAAGTGCTCGCCGAAGAGCTGGGCATGAAGATCGAGAGCCTCCAACTCGGGGAGCTCGGCAAGGCCAAGCGCGTGCTCATTGACCGGGAAAAGACGACCATCATCCAGGGCGCGGGAAGCCGCCAGTCCATCGAGGGCCGCTGCAACGAAATTCGCAAGCAGATCGAGGAAACTGCTTCCGATTACGACAAGGAAAAGCTCCAGGAACGCTTGGCCAAGCTTGCCGGCGGCGTCGCCGTCATCCATGTGGGAGCGCCCTCGGAAACCGAGCTGAAAAACCGGAAGGAAGCGTTCGAGGACGCCGTCAGCTCCACAAAGGCCGCCATGGCCGAGGGAATCGTCCCCGGCGGAGGGCTAGCTCTGCTCCGCGCCATAGATGCGGTGCAGGCCGCAGAGCCGGAATGCTCCGGCGACGAGCAGACGGGACTCCGCATTCTCAGACGGGCGCTCGAAGCGCCGACGCGCCAGATCGCGGAAAACTCGAGCGCCGACGGGGGTGTGGTCGTAGACCGGATGAAGAGCGGCACGGGCAATTTTGGATTTGACGCCTCCCGGAACGAATACGTGGACCTTGTGAAAACCGGCATCATTGACCCGACCAAGGTCGTCCGCATGGCGCTAGAGAATGCCGTGTCCGTAGCCGGCGTGCTGCTGCTAACTGAGGCGACTCTGACTGAAATCCCCGAGCCCAAATCGGACCAGGCACAGGGCCGCGAGGTTGCCCTGGCGGAATGATGCGGAGGACCATATGGCAACTCCGAGAACGACTTTACCAAACGCCCCCACAACCCCCGGGGGCGCCCCCTCCACGAGGCATCCTATGAGGATTTTGGACACGACGAGCCGCTTGCGGCTGGCGAATCTGCTCTACGCGACCGATCTCTCCTCCACAGCAGAGCGCGCCCTTCCCTACGCCATGGGCATTGCCCGGCGCTACGGAGCCATGCTCTTCGCCGCGCACGTGATCCAGCCGGAACTTCTTCCGCTTATGCCCCCCGCCGCCTGGGCCACGATGGCCGAGCAGGAGCGGGAATACCGGGAGCGGGCTCAGCAGGTCCTCGAAAGGCAACTAGCCGGAGTTTCACATGAGCTGATTTTCCGGGCTGGAGAAGTCTGGCCGGTCGTTTCCGAAATTATCGCTGAAAAGCAGATTGACCTCCTCATTCTGAGCACGCACGGCCGCAAAGGGCTTCAAAAGGCCATCCTGGGCTCCGCCGCCGAGGAAATCTTTCGGAATTCTCCCTGCCCCGTGCTCACGGTCGGACCCGACGTCTCTCCGAGGACGGCTCGCCACGTCGGGCTCACCCGGATTCTCTATGCCACGGATTTCAGCCCTGAATCGCTGGCAGGTGCGCCGTATGCCATTTCACTCGCCCGGGAACACCGCTCCAATCTGATCCTTTTCCATTGCATTGAAGACGGCGCCGAGGTATCCGCGATGCTGCAGACCCTCCAGGAACTGATTCCCTTTGGGGCCGACCTTCGCTCTGAACCTATTTGCGTTGCTGAACGCGGTTCCCACGGAGAAAAGGTCCTCGAAGTCGCCGAAGGGCATGGGGCGGACATGCTCGTCCTGGGAGTGCCGAGCACCAAGGCGCGGCTCGCGCAGAAATCCCACCGGTCCGCACTGTACAGGATTGTGACCCAGGCTACCTGCCCCGTCCTGACCGTGCGAGGCTGAGGAATCGCTCGCAAGCGAACCTCCACAAGCCCTCCTTTGCCATTTTTATCGTTGGGCGCTAGTCTTAACTGCAGGGGAGAACCGCGATGGCAAATGCGGAACTCAAAGAACAGGTCAGGAAAAAATATGCCGAGATGGCGCTCCAGGCGAGCGTCGGAAGGAAGCCCTGTTGCGGCTCCGCGTCCGATTCGAGCTGCAGCGATCCGATCAGCTCGGGACTCTACGATCATGTCGAGACGGCTGGAATCCCGGAAGCGGCCGTCCGCGCGTCGCTTGGCTGCGGCAATCCCACGGCCCTCGCCGCACTGAACCCTGGGGATATCGTGCTCGATCTTGGATCGGGCGGAGGCATTGACGTGCTCCTCTCGGCCCGGCGCATTGGGCCAACCGGTAAAGCCTACGGTTTGGATATGACCGACGAGATGCTGGCTCTGGCGAACGAAAATAAAAAGAAGGCCGGCGTGGGAAACGTGGAATTCCTCAAGGGCGAGTTGGAACACATCCCCCTGCCGGATAACAGCGTGGATGCCGTGATTTCGAATTGCGTCATCAATCTTTCCACGGACAAGGACCGTGCGCTGCGAGAGGCGTGGCGAGTGCTGAAGCCCGGCGGGCGGTTCGCAGTTTCCGATGTGGTCACACGCGGAGAAATGGCTCCCGAGGCCCGCGAAAGCATCCTGCTGTGGATTGGGTGCGTGGCTGGCGCCTTGGACGAGGACGACTACCGGAGGAAACTCGCCTCAGCCGGCTTCGAGCAGATCACGGTCGAACCAACGAGGATCTACCGCGTCGAGGAGGCGCGAGAGCTTTTCTCGACCGCTGGGATCGATCCGGACACGCTTGGCTTGCAGGCGGACGGAAAGTTCTTGAGTGCGTTCATCCGCGCGGTTAAACCCCGTGCGGAAGGGTGAGAGAGTAGTCGCCTCTGACGGACAAACCGGTCCCGGATGGTCTCAGGCAGGTTTTCCTGGCCCGCCCTCGGGCCGCATCACCCTGGCGGCCATCTTGGCGACGAAGCTGCGCGGCGCCAGCCGCTCCGCCATGACCATCGCCCGGTTCCCTCCCCCGGAGACCACACACGTCCTGCCATGCGCCAATCCCTGCAGGCCCGTTCGCGCCACTTTCTCCGCCGTCTCGGCGTAACGGAACACCCGGTCCGGCTGCTCCGCGACTCGCTGAAATTCCGTGTTGGTTGAGCCCGGACACAGTGCGCAGACGCGAATGCCGAACGGCCGGACCTCCTCCGCGATTCCTTCCGCGAAGATCAGATCGAAGGCCTTGGTCGCCGCATACGCCGAAATGAAAGGCACGGCCTGAAACGCCGCCGTCGAGGCCACGATGAGGATGTCCCCGCTGCGCCGCTGGATCATTTCTGGGAGGTAGATGTGCGTGAGCTGAGCCACCGCTGCACAATTCACGTAAATCATGTCCTGCAGTCGGGATTCGGAGATTTCATGGTGGTAGCCGAAGGCTCCGAAGCCCGCGTTGTTCACCAGCAGTTCGACGGCGATTCCCTTTTCGGCGGTGAACACCCGGATTTGCGCTGGCGCTTCCGGGCGGACCAGGTCGGCGGGAAACACCTCGGTCCGGACGCCATAGGTGGCCGCCAGGTCAGACGCCAGCCTTTGCAGCCGGTCTGTCCGCCGGGCCGTCAGCACTAGGTGCGCTCCCCCCTCGGCCAATTGCTCCGCCAGCGCCACACCGATGCCAGCGCTTGCTCCGGTCACCAGTGCCCATTTGCCTGCCCAACGCTTGATCGGTTGTCTTGTGGAATCGCCTGCCACGAAATCCTCCGTCCTGGTGGTTCGGCCTATTCGGCCCGCGGAAACGCCGCCGGGCATGAAACACAGCAGGCACGCCCACCCGATGTCATGAAACTATACCCGGTAAAGGCCGGAAATCGGCAAAGGAGATAAGGCGGAAATCAATCGGCGGGGTTGGCCGGAGGAAACACGGAAGCACGGAGGCGCTCGCCCTGCTTCTTAAACCGGTCAAGGAGGCGGCGCGCCCAGACAAATTCGGCAGCCAGTATCCCCAGCCCGAGAAAAATTATCAGCCAGCCTGGACCCGGAGTTACGATCATGACGACACCGATGGTCAGAAGCGTAAAGCCGAAGACGATGCGAAGATATCGCTTCGCTTGCTGGAGAGTTTTCACAAGCATTGTCCCGGTCCAGTCCCTTGCTTGCGGGCTGCTGCCAGTTATGTGCCGCGCCGCCTCTGTTACTTTTGATGCGGGCACGCTGCAAACGCTTCAAATAGTGTCCTTGCACGCATCTTGCCATTGAGCCATGCTCCAATCCGATGCCTTCGCGTTGCCAACGCTGGGCTTTTGTCCTGGCGGTCGTCCGGCCCGCACCTATTCGTCCCAATTGTGGAACATTTCATCCAGCGAGGAATGAAAAATGGAACTATTGAGCGTGCCGATGAAGACTCCTGAGGGCGCCAATCTGATTCTCGGCCATTCGCACTTTATCAAGACCGCCGAGGACCTCTTCGAGGTTGTGGTGAACACGGTTCCGGGAGCGAAATTCGCCGTTGCGTTCAATGAGGCCTCCGGCCCCTGCCTGGTCCGCGTGGAAGCGAATGACGAGGAACTGCGTCAGGCCGCCGTTGCGAATGCGCTGGCCACCGCGGCGGGCCATGCCTTCGTCCTGCTGGTGCGCAACGCGTATCCCATCAATCTGCTCAGCCGCGTCCGGGACTGCTTCGAGGTCTGCACGATTTTTTGCGCCACGGCCAATCCGGTCGAGGTCATCCTCGCCCGGACGGAGCAGGGATGCGCCATTCTTGGCGTGGTGGACGGCAATTCACCGAAGGGCGTGGAGAACGCCGAGGACACAAACCGGCGTCATGAGTTCGTCCGAAAGATGGGCTATAAGCTGTAAGGACGAGCAGGCGCCTAGAACCTATAAACGATTCCCGCCGAAATCTTCGGGCTATCCTGATAGGTGCCGAAAAGGAGGGTCCCGACCATATCTCCTTCGATTCGGTAGGAGATGCGCTGATGGCGCCGGGTGAGGTCCACTCCTCCGCCGAGCTCGTAGCTGAAGGACTCCCCGCTCCCGTAGGGCGTCTGGGGCGTCAGACGCGCTCCACCTGCCAGCCCATGCACCCAAAAATCAATTCCCCGCCCCGTGGCCCAGCGAAGCCGCGGACCGCCCATCCCGACGACCAATTGTGAGTTGACCCCGGCAGAGGACCCGAATCCCGTCGTAAGCGCTCCTTCCAGTCCAAACCATTTTCCGTTCGGGGAATAGGCAACGGAGAAGTCAAACCCGTTCATGTTGATCGTGGTCCCGGGAACTTCAAGAAACCGGATGAATGTATAGCCGCCATAGGCCTGCCAATCATATTCCTGGAAGACTCCGTAAACCCCTTGAGGTTCGGCGGGAGCGCTCGAGGGCTCCGCGAAGGCGGCGGGCATGGCTTCTGGCGCAGGGTACGAGACCACGGCAAAGAGTTGGCCGGCTTCCCAATCGTCAGTCAGGGCGAACGACTTCGCGGCTTCGTTTCCTTGTGGGGCCAGTTGGCCCGTTTGAGCCTTGGCGCCCATGGATAGGGCCATTACGAGTCCGAACACGAATATTGCATGTCTCATGCCTGCTCCCCCAGCCCTCTTTACGCCCATCCCTTCCTGATTCAATTAGAGCCGGGCCTTCCTCCGATGTCCAATGATTTGAGAGCCTAGGACGCGAGGGAATTACCGTCCAGCTACCCCAATATCCCAAGAGCCCGTTAAGAGGACGACGGCCAATCCAAGCCGGTGAGTCTGAGCCTTGACCGTGTTTCCGGCTTTTGCTACGATTTTCCCGCTGCCAGACCGGCAGCGCTTATCCAGAGTGGCCGAGGGGACAGGCCCGGGGACGCCACAGCAACCTGGTGCAAGAGCCAAGGTGCTAATTCCTGCCCAGTGGGGAGAGATAAGATCCTCAACTGGCCGGCTTCTCCGGCCGATTGAAGATTCAACTCCCAAACTGCATTTGATAAAGATACGAGTTTTCGCAGGACGCGGACCCCGCAACACCAGCGGGGAGCGCATTCGAGGCGGAAGCGCAGCCTAACCCGTACCTGATGGCCCGCGCGCCGCATTCAGCGCTTCAGGGAGTGATGCCATGAAATTTGCTACGAAGACGATTCACGCCGGCCAGCCTTCCGAACCGGAAACAGGAGCGCTGGTCGCTCCGATTTTCCAGACCTCGACTTACGAACAGGAAGCACCCGGCCAGGATAAAGGCTACTCGTATTCCCGCACGAACAATCCCACGCGGGAGCGGCTCGAAGCGGTGCTCGCCGAACTCGAGGGGGTCAAGCATGCGGCGGTATTTTCGTCGGGCCTCGCAGCGGAGAACGCCGTCCTGCAAGCCTATCTTCGCCCGGGCGATGAGGTCATCATGCCGCTGGACGTCTATGGCGGCACCTATCGCATCCTGAACAGGGTGTTTCAGCCGATTGGCGTCGTCCCACGGCAAATTGATACCAGCAACACGTCGGCGGTTGAGGAAGCCCTTTCGGCACGCACGCGCCTGGTCTGGCTCGAGAGCCCAACCAATCCGCGCCTGCTTATCAACGACATCGCCGCCGTTGCCCGCTTGGCTCACGCGCGGGGCGCCCTGGTAGTGGTAGACAACACCTTTGCCACTCCCTGTTTCCAGCAGCCCTTCGCGCTGGGTGCCGATATCGTCGTGCACAGCGTGACAAAGTATCTGGCCGGCCATTCGGACACCATCCAAGGGGCCGCGCTCGCCAAGGATCCGGCGGTCTTCGAGCCGATCAAGTTCCTGCAGAATGCCACGGGAGCGGTGCCGTCGCCTTTTGACTGCTGGCTGACCCTGCGGGGCCTCAAGACGCTGGAATTGAGAATGGCGAGGCACGAGCAGAACGCAACGGCGATTGCCAATGCGCTGAAGGCCCATCCGCTGGTCCGCCGCGTGTACTTCCCCGGATTGCCCAGCCATCCGGGACACGACGTTGCCCGTCGCCAGATGACTGGCTTTGGCGGCATGGTCTCCTTTGAGCTGGAGGGCAGCAAGGAGGAAGTCGTTTCCTTCATCTCCTCACGGCGTTATTTCACGCTGGGCGAAAGCCTTGGCGGAGTGAAGGCGCTGATCTGCCATCCGGCCACGATGACGCACGCCTCGATCCCTGCGGAGGCCCGGGCCGAGCTCGGCCTTTCCGACACGCTGATCCGCCTGTCTCCCGGATGCGAGGGAACGGAAGATCTGGTGGAAGACCTTCTCGAAGGCCTGGCGGAACTGGAACGCGCTCGCGCCGCACGAAAGACCGTGACGGCCTCATCGCGCTAAAACAAGTCTGGCCCGCCGATCTTCCTGGCAAACGTCTCAGCTTCCCGGCGCGCCTAGGCGGAGGGCCTCCGGGCCGTGATGATGCTGTGATCCACGGCGATCTCTTGGAAGCACGGCCCCACATAGCCGATTTCACCGAGGATGGCCTCGATTTCTCCGACCGAATAGCACTTCCCCTCCGTCGAAGACATCAAGAACGCGGAGTATGCCGCCACTTCCAGCGGGCCCGTCTTTTCGCGGTTGATATGCCCGTCATGAATCACCACCATGCCATTGGGCGGCAGGGCCGCGAACGATTTTCCGAGCAGCATTTTCACCGTCGGCGCGTCCCAGTCGTGCAGCGCGTTGGACCACAGGTGGACATCGCATCCCGGGGCCAGCGGCCCGGCGAACATGTCTCCCGAGGCAACATCTACGCGGGCATCGCAGCCGCGCCGGGCAATGCACTCCCGCGTCACCTGGTCTACGGGCGGCCTTTCGAAGACAGTGGCTTTCATGTGCGGATGCCCCGCGACAATGCAGCACGCGTAGATTCCGGAGCCTCCGGCAATATCAAGCAGGCGGCGGTGCACGCGCAGGTCCAGCCTCCGCGCCAGGATGGGCCCCAGATACAGGCCCCGCGCATCCATGATCCCGGTGAATTCCTGAGCATAAGTTTGGTCTTTCATCGCCTCAGCCCAGGGCTTTCGCGCCATGTTTCCCGAGGGCAGCGAAGGTTTCCCGGTGCGTAGCAGCCGCAGCAGGCTCTGGCACACCGGCCGCTCGGCAAACGAGGCATAGAACGGCCCCAGATACCACGGGGAATCGCGCACCAGGAATTCGCGGGCCTTCTGCGTCGCATGAAAGACCCCAGCCCGCTTCTCGAGCAAGCCCATGGCACAAAACAGCGTGAGCATCACATCCGCGGGGCGTTCGGCAAGCCCAAGCGATTCGCACACGGACTTCGCAGTGACCGGGGACCCGGCGATCCAAGTAAAGAAATCCAGGCCAATCACCGCAGCGCCCAGCAATTCCGGGCCGAACAGCGCGTCCCGCGCTCGGAAGAGGTCGGCGGGATCGGTGCTGGGCAGACGAACCAAATCTTGGATGTTCATGTAAACCCTCCCGCCCCATGGGTACGGATAGTCCGTGCACGGCCACTCCATGGCGTGGCGCCGAACATCCTAAACCAGATGTGCGTATGATATGCAGAAATCGAAAGGCCGGACCGCGACATGCCGCAGCCAGCCATTTCGCGCGTCTCCGCAGGGCGCATTCTGCTATCTTGGAATGCGGAAACGAGGACTCTTGCCCATGCAGATTCGCCATGACTGGACCCGGGACGAAATACGGAAGATTTACCACCTGCCCTTTCCCGAGCTGGTCTATCAGGCCCAACGGGCTCATCGGCAGTTTCACCAGCCCGAGGAAGTGCAGATGTGCCGCCTTCTCTCCATCAAAACCGGCGGGTGTCCGGAAGATTGCGCCTATTGTTCGCAGAGCGCCCATTACAAGACCGGCGTGGCCCGCGAGCCGCTCATGGATCCTTCCGGAGTGGTCGAGGCTGCGCGGCGGGCCAAAGACGAAGGCGCCACCCGCTTCTGCATGGGAGCGGCATGGCGGCAAGCCCCCGAGGGCCGGGAATTCGACACCCTGCTCGAAATGGTCCGCGGCGTGGCGGCCCTGAACATGGAGGTCTGCTGCACGCTGGGCCTGCTTACGGAATCGCAAGCTGGGCGGCTGAAGGAGGCCGGGCTGACGGCCTACAACCATAATCTCGACACTTCCCCGGAATTCTATGGGCAGATCGTCACCACGCGCACCTACGATGACCGTCTGCAAACCATTGCCCACGTCCGCAAGGCGGGCATCACGGTCTGCTGCGGCGGCATCCTGGGAATGGGCGAATCCGACGAAGACCGCATTGGCCTGCTCCACCAGCTCGCGCGGCTCGATCCTCATCCGGAAAGCGTCCCCATCAACATGCTGGTGCCCAACGCGGGCACACCGCTCGCCGCAGCTCCGGCGCTTGACCCGCTGGTGATGGTCCGCACCATTGCCACCGCCCGGATTCTGATGCCGGCATCCCGCGTGCGGCTTGCCGCCGGGCGCGGCGAGATGTCAAGCGAAGCGGTAGCACTCTGTCTTCTGGCCGGAGCCAATTCCATCTTTACCGGCGAAAGGCTTCTCACTACTCCCAATCCCGAACCGGACGACGACGAACGGCTGCTGGCGAGCCTCGGCATGAGAGCCGCGAAATGAAGGGGTCAACCGGAGATTGAAATGACCGAACCGGCAGATCGCGGCCCCGTCCTGCGCCGCCGCATCGAAGCGGATCTCGACTCGCTGCGCGAGAAGTCGCAATTTCGCACTCTTGAGACGGCCCCGGGCATCAATCTCTGCTCGAATGATTATCTCGGCCTTGCTTACGATCCACGGCTCAAGCAAGCAGTGGCCAGCGCGCTGGCGGAGAGCGCCGCCATCGGAGGGACGGGTTCCCGGCTTCTTTCCGGCAATGCGCCGGAGTGGGCCGCACTGGAATCCGCTTTCGCGGAGTATTCCGGCACGGAGGCAGCTCTCTACTTCACTTCCGGCTACGCCGCGAACCTCGGACTGCTCGGGTCCCTTCTGAAGCCGGGCGACGTGGTCTTCTCCGATGCGCTGAACCACGCGAGCTTGATTGACGGGATGCGAATTTCCGGCGCTACCAAGGTGATCTATCCCCACCGCGATACCGAGTATCTCGCCCATGCCCTGCGCCAGCATTCCGGCGGGACGGGCGCCCGCGTGATTGTCAGCGAAACCGTGTTCAGCATGGAGGGCGATGTTGCCCCACTGGAGGACCTGCTCCGGCTCGCCCGCGATCATGGGGCGGAGATCGTCCTTGACGAAGCGCACGCCACCGGCACACGCGGCCCACGGGGCCGGGGAATCGCGGCGGAGTTGGGCGCAGAAAGGAATGTTCTCGCCATCGTCCACACATGCGGGAAGGCTCTGGCGAGCGCTGGCGGATTCGTCTGCGGCGGGAAGATGCTCCGAAACTATCTCATCAACCACGCGCGGACGTTCATTTTCGGCACGGCCATGCCGCCCTATTTGGCGCGGCAGATCGAGGCGGCCCTCGGCCTGGCGCGCGCGGCGGACGCTGAACGCGCTCATTTGCGCGCCATCTCGATGGCCTTGCGCAAGGGCCTGACCGCCGCAGGAATTCCCTGCGGAACCAGCTCCACGCATATTGTGCCCATCCTTCTCGGTAGCAACGAAATGGCCCTGCACATGGCCGCCGAATTGCAGCGCCTTGGATTCGGAGTGAAGGCAATCCGTCCACCCACTGTGCCCGCGGGCACGGCGCGCATTCGCGTTTCCCTGACCAGCCGAATTTTGCAGGAGGATATCCGGCGCCTCATCGCCGGGGCGGAAGCGGCGTGGCAATCAGGGAGGAGGACGTTCGCCGGCGTTGCCCATGTCTAGCCGCTTTTTCGTAACGGGAACCGACACGGGAGTCGGCAAGACCACTGTCTGCGCGCTGCTCTGCGCCGCACTCGATGCCGTGTATTGGAAGCCGATCCAGACGGGCACGATAGAAGGTACGGACCGGGAAACCGTAGTTCGCCTGGCAGGCCTGCCAATCGAACGCGCCCTTCCGGAGCGCTACCGCTTCGCACCACCTGTCTCGCCGCACCTGGCCGCGCGCCGCGCGGGGGTACGCATCCGCTTGAGCGAGGTCAAAATGCCACCTCTCGCCCAAGGCGACAATCTGATTGCCGAAGGGGCAGGCGGCGTCCTGGTGCCCATCAATGAAACGCAGTTCATGACCGACCTGATGCGCCATCTGCGCCTGCCCGCGCTGCTGGTGTCGCGGACCTCGCTCGGCACGATCAACCACACGCTGCTCTCTCTCGCCATTCTGCGCGCCGCAAAGATTCCGGTTCGCGGGGTGATTTTTTCCGGCCCAGCGAACCCGGAAAATGCCGCGGCCATCGAGAAATACGGCTGCGCACCCATCCTCGGCCGCGTGCCCCGCCTGCGATCGCTTCATCGCACGACGCTTCTCGATGCGTTCCGCAGGCACTTCGACTACAAGGCCTTCCTCGCATGAACGCGCCGCTGCAAATCTGGCATCCATTCACGAACCGCGCGCTCGATCCGGCTCCGCTTCGGGTTCGAAAAGCGGAAGGCGTCTATCTCTACACGGATGACGGCCGGCGGCTGATTGACGCGATCTCCTCGTGGTGGGTAAACCTGCACGGGCACGGCCATCCGGCCATCGTGGAGGCAATTGCCGCGCAGGCCGCGAAGGTTGACCATGTTCTCCTCGCCGGCTTCACGCATCCGGCCGCTGAGGAGCTGGCGGCGCGCCTTCGGGCTTTCCTGCCGGCCCCCCTCACCCACATCTTCTTCTCTGACGACGGTTCGACCGCCGTGGAGGTAGCCCTCAAGATGGCGGTGCAGTACTGGAAGAACACGGGCCGGCCGGAAAAGAAGGAGATCGTCGCTCTCGACCATGCCTATCATGGCGACACGGCCGGGGCGATGTCCGTCGGGGCGGAGTCCGACTTCACGGAGGGATTCCGGAGCATGCTCTTCCCCGTGCACCGCGTCCATTCCGCCTATTGCTTCCGGTGCCCGGTGGGAAATACGCGCGCGGAATGCGACATTGATTGCACCGGAAAACTGCGCCATCTGCTCGAGGAAAAGCACGGGCAAATCGCTGCGGTGATCGTCGAACCGCTGCTGCAAGGCGCAGGTGGAATGATCGTCCATCCGGTGGAATTTTTGCAGCGAGTGCGGCGGCTATGCAGCGAGTACGGCGTTCTGCTGATTGCCGACGAGGTGCTCACCGGATTCGGGCGCTGCGGCAAGATGTTCGCGTGCGAGATTGCGGGGGTGGTCCCCGATCTGCTGTGCCTGTCGAAGGGCCTCACCGGCGGGGTACTGCCGATGGGCGCCACGATTTGCACGACGGAGATCCAAGAGGCTTTCGCAGGTCCGGGCCGCACCTTCTACCACGGCCATTCCTACACGGGAAACCCCATCGCGGCGGCCGCGGGAGCGGCAAGCCTGGGAATCTTCGAGAGCGAGCCGGTGTTTGAACGCATCGGCACAATCGCAGAAATTCACCGCCAGCGGCTGGACGCCATTCGCAACCACCCGGCCGTGGGCGACGTGCGCTCGATCGGCACCATGGCCGCCGTCGAATTGCGCGCCAGCGACCCGGGATATTCCTCGCGGCTGCGTCCGATCCTCTACAGATTTTTCCTCGACGCAGGGGTCCTGCTGCGCCCGCTCGGAAATATTATTTACATTCTGCCTCCGTATGTGATTACCTCCGAGGAGCTGCATTCTGTCCATGATTGCGTCACAGATGCGCTGCGCGTGTGCCTGGGCTGAAGGCGCTGGCCAGGCGCGCGTCGCGCCGTGAGGGCAAACAAGAATGAATCGGACAAATGATCCCGCCGCGATCGGGGCGCTGTTCGTCGTGGGAATCGGCGGGACGACGCGGGAAGGCTCTTCGACCGACCGTGCGCTGCGCGTTTCTCTGCGCGCCGCGGAGGAAGCCGGTGCGCGCACTCACATCTTCACCGGGCCGTTCCTCGCGCGGCTCCCGCACTTCGCTCCGGATCACCCCGCCCGCAGCGAGGAGCAGCGCGAATTCGTCGAAACAGTGCGCCAGGCCGACGGCGTGATTCTCGCCAGCCCCGGCTATCACGGGGGCATCTCCGGCCTGGTCAAAAACGCGCTGGACCTTCTCGAAGATCTGCGGGGAGATGCGCGCAGCTATCTCGATGGCCGCGCCGTAGGATGCATCGCGGCAGCCGCGGGCTGGCAGGCCTCCGTGACCACGCTCGAATCTCTCCGCGCGATCGTCCACGCTCTGCGGGGATGGCCGACGCCGCTCGGCGCGGCGATCAATACCACGGAGCCGAATTTCGACCCGGCGGGCGCCTGCACGAATCCAAAGACGCTCGACACACTCGTGACGGTCGGGCGCCAGGTGGTGGATTTCGCGTGCCGCTACAGGCGATGAGACGACGTGGCAATCGCCCCGGGCAACGCTCCCCCCGTCGCTCCAATCCAAATTAGGCG
The DNA here is from genome assembly GCA_021780215.1 of Acidobacteriota bacterium. Taxonomy (GTDB): domain Bacteria; phylum Acidobacteriota; class Terriglobia; order Acidiferrales; family UBA7541; genus Palsa-295. The sequence continues at coordinate 20,067 of JAJXZD010000174.1, read as the reverse complement.
GGCGCGCGCTGTTCTTTTATAATGGACTCGAAGCGCTTGAGGGCGCTCGGAAATCCTCTTCCAAGGGACCGGTGGCCGAATGAGCGCACAACCAAAGAACCTGGGCGAGCTTCGCCGCAGCCAGTGGGCGGAGGATCGCATTGCCGGGCGAGGAGTTCGGCAGGAACTGCGGGAGAACCTGCTGCTGAAGATGGAGAAGGGCGAGACGCTCTTCCCCGGCGTTTACGGTTACGACGACACGGTCATCCCGCAGATCGTCAACGCCCTGCTCTCCCGGCATCACTTCATCCTGCTGGGCCTGCGCGGGCAAGCGAAGTCGCGAATTTTGCGCGGGCTGGCCACGTTTCTCGACCCGCAGGTTCCGGTCATCGCCGGCTGTGAGATCAACGACAATCCCTACCGCCCTCTCTGCCGCGCTTGCCGCGAGCGCGTGGCTTCCGAGGGCGACGCGACCCCCATCGCCTGGCTGGGACGCGAGCATCGCTACGTGGAAAAGCTCGCTACACCGGACGTCACCATCGCCGACATGATTGGCGACGTGGACCCCATCAAGGCGGCACGGGGCGGCCGGACTCTCTCGGATGAGCTGACCATCCACTACGGGCTGTTGCCGCGCGCTAATCGCGGAATCTTCGCCATCAACGAACTTCCCGACCTGGCAGGCAAGATTCAGGTCGGCTTGTTCAACATCATGCAGGAAGGCGACGTGCAGATTAAGGGTTATCCGGTGCGCATGGCGCTCGACGTCCTCCTGGTGTTCACCGCAAACCCCGAAGATTACACGGCGCGCGGAAAAATCATTACTCCTCTCAAGGACCGCATCGGCTCCGAGATCCGCACCCACTATCCGGCGACGCTTGCCGAAGGAATGTCCATCACGGTGCAGGAGGCCTGGACCCGTCGCGACGGCAAGCGGCGCGTGGAAGTGCCCGAATACATCCGCGAGATCGTCGAAGAGATCGCCTTTCAGGCGCGGGAAGACAAGCGGATTGACCGGCGCTCCGGCGTGAGCCAGCGCCTGCCCATCAGCACACTCGAGAATGTGCTGAGCAGCGCGGAACAGCGGACCGTGTGCGCCCACGATACGGCGGTGGTGAGCCGTGTGGCCGATATCTACGCGGCCATCCCGGCAATGACCGGAAAATTCGAGCTCGAATACGAAGGGGAAATGCGCGGCGCGGAAAACATCGCCCGCGAGCTGATTCGCGCTGCGGTGGGCAAGACCTTCTCCAAGTATTTCGCCAACGCGAATTTCCAGCCGGTGGTGCAATGGTTCGAGCTGGGCGGAGAACTCAAGGTCGCCGCCGGCGCCTCCAGCTCCGAACTCCTCGCACAGCTCAAGAAAATTCAGGGGCTGCTCGAACACCTCGACGCGCTGGGCGTCCGCGCGAAGGACGATGCGGCCCTCCAGGCGAGCGCGGCGGAGTTCATCCTCGAGGGGTTGTGGGCCCACAAGCGGATCAATCGGAGCGAAGAACGCGGCTTTTACGCCGAGGGTCGCAAAACGCCCGAACCGCGCGATCCGCGCGAGCCTTCGGGCGGGCGGATGCCGCGCCGGCAGTTCAACTAAAGGCGCGGTTGCGCGGCTGGCGCAGGCAGGTGACTCGATGAAATATACTCGCTATTCGCGCTACTCTCCGGCGGCCGCGGACGATCTTGACCTGCAGGACCTGTTGGGACGCCTTTCCGATTTTTTCCTGCAGAGCGGATTCGACTCCCCCTACGGAATTTATGAGATGGACGCGGAGCGCGCACGCGAGCAGCACATGGACGCGCTGCGCGAGGCCATCCTGCGCGCCCTGCAGGAGGGCGATCTAATTCCGCAGGAGCTGATGGATAAGCTGCTTGAAAATCCCGACCTCAGCCAGAATCAGGAGTTGCGGGACCTGATTGACCGGATCATCGAGCGAATGGAAGAGGAAGGCTATCTCACCCAGCAGCAGTCGGCGCGCGTGACTTCCCCGCCATCGGAGACACCCGGTGGACAGGTTGGCCCCGGAGAAGGGCCAAGCGGCGAGGCGCGCTTTGAAATCACGGACAAAGCGCTCGACTTCCTGGGCTTCAAGACGCTCCGCGATCTGCTCGCCTCCCTGGGCAAAAGCAGCTTCGGCCGCCACGACACGCGCGACCTGGCCACCGGCATCGAATCCGGAGGGGCTTCGAAGCCCTACGAGTTCGGCGATACGCTCAACCTGGATGTCGCGGAGACGCTCTTCAACGCGGTGCGGCGCAACGGCGCGGGCCTGCCGATCGAACTCGACTATCCGGACCTCATGGTGCATCAGTGCGAATACCAGAGCTCGTGCGCCACGGTGCTGATGCTCGATTGCAGCCACAGCATGATCCTCTATGGCGAGGACCGCTTCACACCGGCCAAGCGCGTGGCCCTGGCGCTCTCCCATCTGATCCGCACCCAATACCCCGGCGATTCCCTGCACTGCGTCCTCTTCCACGACAGCGCGGAGGAAATTCCGCTCGAAAAGCTTGCCCGCGTGCAGGTGGGACCGTATTACACCAACACGCGCGAAGGCTTGCGTCTCGCGCAGCGCATCCTCTCGCGACAGAAGAAGGACATGCGCCAGATCGTCATGATTACCGACGGCAAGCCCTCCGCGCTAACGCTGGAGGACGGGCGCATCTATAAAAATGCCTTCGGCCTCGATCCGCTGGTGGTCAGCCAGACCATGGAAGAAGTGGCCAAGTGCAAGCGCGCGGGAATCCTGATTAACACCTTCATGTTGGCCAGCGACTACAGCCTGGTCCATTTCGTGCAGAAAATCACGGAGCTCTGCCGCGGCAAAGCCTATTTCACCACGCCCTACACGCTCGGCCAGTACCTGCTGATGGATTACCTCGGGCGAAAAACGCGCCACATCCACTAAACCCGTCGCCCTTCGATGCACTCCCCGGCGCACACGCGGGCGCGTTCTTTGCCCCTGCCCTCTCACCAATTCCTTCTTGACACTGTATCCGGCCGAATAGTAGAAGTTTCGCCACGGGTGGGTTCTTGACGTGTTGAGTCGCGCCAGAAGGGCGGGCGCAGAGACGTCATATTAAATGGGGGTAGCGTGATGTTACTCAGCCGTTCAGGGCTCTGGAGGTCTGTCCTTGTTTCCATATTTGCACTTACCTTCCTTCTTCTATGCGTAGTGAACCCCTCGATCGCGCAAACGCAAACCGGATCCATCACCGGGACGATCACGGACGCAACGGGAGCAGTGCTGGTGGGCGCTTCGGTCACGGTGACCAACGCAGGAACCGGAGTGAGTCAGACCGTGACCACCGATGCGCAAGGGCGCTATCTTGTCGCATTGCTGCCCGTCGGAACCTACGAGGTGAAGGCTTCTCTCACGGGATTCAAATCTGTCCTGCATAAGGGGGTCCGGTTGACAATCGGCGCTACGCCGGTCGTTGATTTTACCTTGTCCGTCGGCGAAGCAACCACGAGCGTCACAGTCGAGGGCCAAGTCTCCCAGGTGGAAACAACCACCGCGGCGGTCTCCTCATTAGTCAGCTCGCAGCAGGTAAGCCAACTCCCTCTCAATGGCCGCAATTTCACCCAACTCATCAGTCTGTCTCCGGGCGTGCAACTGCTGAATAACAGCTCGAATGGCGGGAAGCAAGGGGTGGGCGGCGGCGGGGCTTCCGGAGGGTTCTACGGGAATCAACAAGTCTATACCGTGGCAGGGTCGCGGCCGGAGGGCCAGGCCTTCCTCCTCGACAATGAGGACATCACGGATTTCTGGGAGCACGGCCCCGGAGCACCGGCGACCGGCACGACGCTCGGAACCGAGGCAATCCAGGAGTTCCAGGTCCTGACCAATACTTACAGCGCCGAATTCGGGGGCAATGGCGCGGCCATCAACATGGCCAGCAAATCCGGCACCAACGACTACCATGGCTCCCTATACGATTACGTGCGCAACAGTGCGCTCGACGCCCGCAATTTCTTCGATTTTCAGAACAACGGCACGATCAACCCGACGCCTGTCCAGAAGCCTCCCTTCGAACAAAATCAGTTTGGGGGCAGCCTGGGCGGCCCGATCAAGAAGGACAAGCTGTTCTTCTTCACCAACTATGAGGGGTTGCGAGCCACGCTCGGCCAGACAAACAACACCTTTGTTCCCCAACCATACGTCGCCAATGGATACTTGCCGACCAGTCAGGTGACTGCTCCCTTTACTCCCTGCGGCTCGGCGTCAGCACCTCCGCCTGCTACAGGCGGACCATACACCTTCGTGGGTTTTGGGTGCGGCGCCGGCGCGCAACAGGCGGCTGCGGCAGCGAGAGTTCAAGGAATCCTAGGCCTATATCCATCTCCAACGGCCGGTGCTCCCGACTTCGGGGGCTACGGGCCGTATACGACCAGCGGTTCCGTGACTCAGAACGAAGATTATGTTCTTGGACGAATTGATTACAACATCTCCTCCAATGACTCCCTGTTCGGCCGCTACGTCTACGACAACTCGCAACTCACCAATCCCTTTGGCGGCTCAGTAGTCCTTCCGGATTGGCCGGAGGTTGACAACTCCCGGAACCAATACTTCGCCTTGGAAGAAAGGCACATCGTTTCGGCCTCGGTGGTCAACCAGATTCGGGCCGAGTACACTCGGACGTACCAAGCCGCGACAACACCGACGGCGGCAAACCCGATCTTGCAGTTCTTTTCCGGCTTCCCGGACGGAACAATCAGCGCGGGCTGCCCCGGTTGCGGGGGACTCGGTGCAAACACGGCGCTCCCCTACGACATCGCACAAAATCGGTTTGGCGGCGGAGACGACCTGGTCTGGACCCGCGGGTCGCATACCTTCACGATGGGCGTGGATATCAAGCGGGTGCAAAGCAATCTCTCCGCTCCGTTTGTGTACGGAGGCTCGTGGATCTTCGGGACGGAGGAAAGCTTCCTGCTGGGCCAGGCAGCTGGATTTCTGGGAACCTATCCTGGACACGCCGATTCGAATCGCAATTTTCGGGAGATGGACTACGCCCCCTATTTCCAGGACGATTGGAAGGCGACGTCGCGCCTGACTTTCAACTTCGGAATCCGCTACGACTACGCCACCAACCCGACCGGGACGCCTCTAACATCCATCGTGAATCCTCCCTTCCCCGACACGCGCAACTACTTTGTGAACTCGCTCGGCCAGCCGTATGGCAACGGGTTCACCCCTGTCAGTCACGTGTTCGCATCGAATCCGAATGCTGAAAACTTTGATCCGCGCATCGGCGTAGCCTGGGATCCCTTCGGAGATCACAAAACCTCGGTGCGCGCAGGCTTCGGAATATTCCACGACCAGATATTCCCTGCCCTGTACGCGTCGGCATACTATCTGGCCCCTCCGTACGCCAGCGCCCTGCTCTTCCCGGCAGCCTTCCCGAACCCGTTCCCCGGCTATGTTGCCGGTGGACCGACGGGAGCGATTACGGAGTTCGCCGGGGTGGACTATCAGGCTTCTTCGGCGCCCTATCAGGAGCAATACAACCTGACCATCCAGCGGCAGATTACCCCTGGCACAGTATTTTCCATTGGCTACGTCGGATCGCAGGGCCACCACCTGTTCACGGAAACGGACATGAATCCCGTCTTGTGCGCGAACAGCGCGGCGCAGGAAGCTGCCGGGCAATTCACCTCGAATTGCGCAAACCCGGCGACTTCGATCTTCGCGAACGCCGTTCCCGGTCCGGGCTTCCCCTATAACCCGAGAACATCCTCCGTGGTGAACCCGGCCAGCGGGCAGCCCTACTTCTCCTCTCTCAGCACGGCTATGCCGGATATGAATTCAAACTACAATTCCTTGCAGGCGAGCCTCAACCATCAGTTCAGCCAGTCCTTCCAAGGGCAGGTTTCCTACACCTACTCGAAGTGCCTGACGGATGGTTCAGTGTCCTCGGGGCTTCAGCAAGGGATCTATGAGCAGGCCGATCCCTATAACAAGAAATACGACTACGGGCTCTGCTCGTTTGATATCCGCCACAATCTGACGGCCAATGGCCTATATATGCTTCCCTTCCATGGAAACAGACTGATCACTGGTTGGCAGGTGGGTTCCATCCTCACCGCCATGAGCGGCCTGCCAGTCACGATACAAGAAGGCGTCCAGCAGGCGGGGATCAATGCGATTCAGGGCGACCGTCCGAACTACTCCGGCACTTGCCCGGGTGGAAAGGGTCAGGTTCTCGGCAAGTGGTACAACTGGTTCAACTCCAGTTGCTACGCCATTCAGCCCTACGGAACGCTCGGCAACGTGGGCCGAGCCTCGGTGGGAGGGCCCGCTCTGTTCGAGTTGGATGCGTCCATCATCAAAGAGACAAAGATCACGGAGAGGTTGGATACCCAGTTTCGCGCGGAGTTCTTCAATATCCTCAACCACACGAACCTGGGTCTGCCCTCCTCCTATGCGGTTGCGACGGGGTTCCCCCCGTTCGTGCCTGCGGTTTTGTCTCCTTCCGGATTGCCGGGTGAATCCGGCTCGATTGGGGCTACCTCCACAACCGCCCGGGAGATTCAGTTTGCTCTGAAACTGATCTTCTAGGCGGGAGCTGTTTTACGGCAGTGCAGTGGCCTGGCCGGCGTTCTCATCGGACGCGGGCCGGGCCATTTGCGTTCTGCCCTTCAGACGGGGCATTCTTGGGTGTACCCTGTCGCGTGAAATATGTCCCGCCGAAAAAAGCCAGTTTTGAAAGTCCCCAAGGAGGCGCGCCGCCGTGCGCGCCTGGGCATCGGGCTTCCTCCACCCGAGCGGGTAATTCTCGACAAGCGCCGCAAGCCGCCGAAGCACAAGAAGCCGCTGCTCGGGTGGAACGACAGCAAGTAAGGTCCTCTTGGACTACATGCGTTCGCAAGGGCCCTTGATCGCGGCTCCTTGTATTTCGCTTTTTATTCGCCTATAATGCTCCCGAAGAATCCCACAGAGGGAGCCTGGAACCATGTCCTTCCCCACCGCGCCAGCCCTGTCGCATTGGCAAGCCAAGCTGTGGACGCTTCCCGCGCGCGGCCTGGCCGTTTTTTATGGCGGCCCGCAGGTCTTGCGCCTGTCGCATTACGTCCTGCCCCGCGCCCTCCAGGCAGGCCAGCGGGCGCTCTATCTGGACGGGGCGAACCGTTTCGACCCGCTGCTGCTGGCCCGCCTTGCCCGGCGGCGCGGTGATTCTCCGGCGGAATGGAACCGTCGCATCCGCGTGGCCCGCGCCTTCACCTGCTTCCAACTGACCGAACTCCTCGTACGCGCGCCGCGCCTGCTGCAGAGCTTCCCCGCGGACGCGGTGATTCTCACCGCCATGCCGGAGCTCTACTTCGATGAAGACGTGCGGGAGGCGGACGCTTTGTCATCCTTCCAGCGCGGGCTGCGTGCCGGCCCGTCGCCGTCTTTTCCGATCCCTTCTCGTTCGCCACGCCACGGCGGAAATTATTTCAGCAAGTCGCCGCGCGCGCCGCGCAGGTGTGGAAGCTCGCCGAGCGCGAGGACGGCACACTGTCCCTCACCGATGCCCGGGGCGCCCTGCGCGCGGCGCTTCCCGCGGGGAGCTGACATGGGCCGCACGCTTCCCACGTTTTGCCAGCTCGTCGAGGAAACCGCGCAGCACTGGGCGAAGTTTCGCCGCGCGCTGCGGCGGGAAGACCAGGAATATTTCGACCGCCTTTTTCTGCGTGTTCGCAGCTATACCCAGGCGGCAACTTATCAGTGCAGCGATAATCCAATGGAGGCGACCCTGCTCGCGATTGCGCTCGATCAGGAAAAGCGCCTGGCCATGATCGAAAGGCTGCTGCGCGGCGAGGGCAATTCCAGTGCGGATTGACGGATGGATCCTGGATTGTTATCCCTGTCCGCGGGGTATGGCGCTCTGGCTGCTCGCGCCCGACCAAAGCACGCACAAGCTGGTGGATGCTTCATTTCGTCCCGCTTTCTATGCCCACGCGGAGGAAGCCGCCATGCGGCGCCTCGCGCATCAGATTGGCTCACAATTCCGCGCCAATTGCCGCCTGACGGAGCGCAGGGATCTCTGGCAGGCAAAACCGCTGCCAGTTCTCGAGGTGGCCGTTCACGAGCCGCTCTGCTTTCCAGCCGCTGTGCGCGCCGCGCAGCGTATGAATCCGGAAGCCCGCCTGTATAACTCCGACCTGCTGCTGGCAACACTCTACTGCTGGGAAAAGGGCGTCTTCCCCCTGGCGCGCGTCGAGGCGGAGGCCACGGAAGATCGTCGCGTTGTGGCGCTGGCCTGCAGGGATGATCCCTGGGCGCTCGATTATGAGCTGCCGCCGCTGCGCATCCTGCAGGCGCGCATCGCGGGACGCACGCGCGTCAATCCCGAACACGGCCCGCGCGGCGCCTTGGAGGTGGAAGCGGAAGGCGAAGTACACGTCCTGGACGACGCCGACGTGCCCGCCGCCGATGCGTTTGCCCGACTGATAAAACGCTATGATCCCGACCTGCTCCTCACCGCCTGGGGCGACTCCACCATCCTGCCGCTTCTGCTCCAGCAGGCCGATAGACGGCGCATCCCGCTCCGTCTGAACCGCGACGACTTGGCGGTGCAGCGCAGCCGCGCGCGGAGTTTCATGAGCTACGGGCGCATTTTGTTCAAAGGCTCCGCCACCACGCTTTTTGGCCGCTTGCACGTGGACAGCGCCAATTCGTTCATCGCCGATAAATGCGAGCTGGCAGGGCTTTGGGAGCTTGCCCGCGTCACCAAGCTTCCGGTGCAATACGCGGCCAGGACCACCACGGGAACCGGCATCTCCTATATGCAGATGGAGCTCGCCTGGCGCGATGGCGTGCTCATCCCGGCGCAAAAGGCCGAGCCGGAAGATCTGAAATCACCGGATGAACTTCTCTGCGCGGACCGCGGCGGCCTGGTGTTCACGCCCCGGCTCGGCTTTTTCGACAATGTCGCCGAGCTGGACTTCATCAGCGAGTATCCGTTCATCATGGCGCGCTTCAACATCTCACCGGAAACCGTGAATTGCCCCTGCTGTCCCGATGCGCCCCGCGTTCCGGAGCTGGGCTACCGCGTCTGCCAGAAGAGGCGCGGCATCACTAGCCGCGTGGTGGAGCGGCTGATCGCCAAGCGGATCGAGCTGAAACGCCGCCAGCGCAGCGCTTCTCCCAAACTGGCGCAGCGGCACACCCTGCAGCGCGACGCGCTCAAATGGCTCCTGGTCTGCTGCTTCGGCTATACCGGATACAAAAACGCGCGCTTTGGAAAGATCGAGGCTCACGAGGCCATCAACGCCATCGCCCGCGAAACGCTGCTTTCCGCCAAGGAACAGGCCGAAGCCCAGGGCTATGAGATCCTGCACGCCCTGGTGGACTCCCTCTATGTGCGGAAGGCGGGCGCGACCCGCGCCGACTATGAAGCGCTCGCCGCGGAGATCACCGCATCCACGCAACTGCCCATCGCACTCGAAGCGCTCTATCGCTACGTCGTGTTTCTTCCTTCGCGGCAATTCGACGATGTGCCGGTGCCGAACCGTTTTTTTTGCGCCGGCGAGGATGGCGCGATGAAAGTCCGCGGGCTGGAATTGCGCCGCCACGACACGCCGCCGTTGGTGGCCCGGATGCAAAACGAAGCGCTGGCCATTCTCTCCGGCGCACACGACGGGGAAAGCTACGCGCGGAAACTGGAGATGGCCCGCGCAGTCCTGGCCCGCTATCTGGAATGCCTCCGCGAAGGAAACGTCGCCATCGAGGACTTGATCATCCGCAAGCGCCTGACCCGCCCGCCGCGCGAGTATCAGAAAGCCGCCCTCACCGCCATCGCGGCGCAACAGCTCTATGGCAGCGGCGTCCGGCTCCGCCCGGGACAGACGGTCGAGTACATCATCACCCAGGCCGGCGCCAGCGTTCCGAATGATCGTGTGCGGGCTTACGCGCTATGGGAGGGGTGGCATAGCTACGATCGCCAGAAATACAGCGATCTGCTGCTGGAAGCTTTTCAGTCGCTGGAGTGCGGCTCCCGCGAACTTTCCCGGATCACGCCTCGCGCGCCGTGCATGAGAATCCATCCGGCTGACGCGCCCCGGCAAACCTTGCTTTTCCCCGCCGACAGCTAGCCCTCCCGCACCGGATTCACAGCCGGCGGGAAGTTTCCAAATATCCGCATCGCTCGAAACGGCCGCGCTCTATGCCAGGACAATGAGGTCAATTTCGACACGGACGTCGCGCGGCAGCCGCGCCGCTTCCACCGTCGACCGCGCGGGGGGCTTGGCCGGGAAATAGCGCGCATACACCTCGTTCATCGCGGCAAAATCGTTCATGTCCTTCAGATAGACCGTCGCCTTCACGGCCCGGTCGAGCGACGAGCCGGCCGCTTCCACGATGGCCTTTAGATTGTCGAGCACGCGCGCCGTCTGAACGGCCACTTCGCCCTCCACAAGATTTCCCGTCGCCGGATCGAACGCCACCTGGCCCGCCGTGAAGATGAATCCGCCCGCCTTGACCGCCTGCGAATACGGCCCAATGGCCTTCGGCCCCTTTTCCGTTGCGATAATTTCCCTCATGCCGCCTCCCCGAAAAGAGATGATAATCTCTTGCGCGAAAAAATCATTTCCGCTCATTGCCGAGCTGCACCACGAACCGCCCCTGCGAGCCGGTGCTCCCGTGCAACTATTCCCCTGTCTCTTCCGTGCCGCTGGCGAGAGGATAGCGGTCGCGGAAATGGGCGGGAATGCCGGTGCCATAGAGCCACCCACGAAATAGTTTTCCCAGTTCCCTGCCGGTGGATTGCTCGAGCGCGGCGCGCAGCGCGGAGTAGTCTACCTGCTGTCCGCGCAGCGTCACCGCGAGGCGCGCCAACCCGGCACGAACCGGAGCCTCGCCGCAAGCATCCTCGATAGCGATGAAAAAGAGAGGAGCCTTGGCCAGAGCAATGCGGCGCGCGCCGGCAGGATCCGTGGGCCGTATGACGCCAAGGGGAATCTCCGTGGCATGCTTCGCAGCCTCGTCATAGCGGCGCAAATATTCGTGAATTCGCCTCAGCCGCGCGGCGGAGCCGTTCTGCGTTTCGTCCACCACAATCGTGGCATATTCTGGTAGGCCTTCGCCCATGCCAATGAAGGCATCTGCGCTCGGATACATTTCTTCCCCAAACCAGTTGTGCGCCAACGCGTGTGTCACCAAGGCGAGAAATTGGTCGCTGGAAATTCCCAGCGCCAGCGCCTGGGAATTGACCAGCGCGCCCCCCGGAAAGGCCGCCGCAGCCGGACCTGCCTGCCCCCCCAGATGCCCGCGCAATTCGGGCGCCTCGACGATGTGCGGAACGGCTGTCCCGGCGCCGAGCGAGCCAAAGTCATTTTCGAGCGCAGTCCACGCCGCTGCAATCTGCTGCGCCACCGGCCTGGGATCCGTGGGGAGCGGATCTCTCGTCCAAAAGACGGGAATATGCGGCGTCTTCCGGGGAGGCCACTGGATGTACTTGCCGGCAACGACGAAAGGCGCGAGCGAGCTCTTCCTCACCTCGTAGAGGTATTCCGCTTCGCTACCCCGCACTTTTCGGCCCTTGAACGCGCCGCGGGATAGTACGGCAAAGTCCGTGGGAACTCGATACACGCAAAGAATCCGGGCCGGCCGCCCGGGGTACGGCGCAATGAAATGCTTCGGGGGCAGCGGGCGCGCTGCCCAGCCGCGCCAGCCGAGATGGAACTCGTTTTGCCCGATGGTAATCCGCGCCCCGGAATCAAGCGGCGCACTCAGCGTGTAGGCAATCGCCAGTGTCAAGGCCTGCTTGCGCTTCCAGGGTGGATCGAGCGGAATACGCACGACGTCAGCGTCTTCCGGAGGTTTCTCAGCAGATGGAGGCGCCGACGCAATCGTGCGGCCGTTGACCTGAACGCGAAGATTCTTGCGGCCGTAGATTTCCTCCTTCGGCAAAGCCACATCGAGAAGGGGCAGCTCCGTAGTTCCTGTATTTTCCAGCTTGAATTCAGAGCGGATCTCGAGCGATGGAACTTCGCCTGAAACGAACCGAACCTCGCGCGACTCCCGCGCAATGCGATATGCCGGGGCCAAGGGGACAGCGCACGCAGAGGCGCACAGGATTACGGTGGCAGCAAGGGCGGCGACAAGCGAGCAGGAGATCGTGCGGCTCAAGATATCGAGATTTTACCGATACCCAGCAAGGTACGAAAGCCGGAAAGAGGATTTTTTAGAAAGCACCCCGGGCCGGCTGCGATCCGGGATAGTAGCCGCTTACCGCTGCTTCCGGCCCGGGCAGCCTCTTCCGGAAAGGTTCAGGAGCCGGTGAAGTGGCGCACGATTTGAGCATCGCTCACCCCATGACGGCGATAGGAGAGGATTGCGGCGGCCTGCGAGTCCGGAACACCGTGTTGCACGAGATCCAGTAGAGCCCCGTTGTGCATACCGGCATTCTTCAGCCGTGCAAGAGAGGCACCGGCCAAGACGGGCTTGCCCTCGGCATGGTGGCGCGCCACCTCGAGCACGATGGGATCGGAGAGGCCGGCCAAGCGCATGGCCTGAAGCTCGCCCCAGTCGAGTCCAAGCTGATTCAGCCGGGCCAGCTCGAGGATGTCATCGTCGCCCATCCCGGCTTGCGCCAGGCCAGTCATCGCATCGCCGCCATCAAAAGGAGCGCCGTGCCGCCGGTAAATTTTCATCACGGCGATGCAATCGTCGTCGGAAAAACCTGTGCGGCGAATCTCGGCGATCTGCGCCACCTCTGCAGGGGTGATTTGCAGCGCATGCAATTGTTGAATTGCGTCGTAGCCCATGCCGATGGCGTCAAGGGGAGCGGTGTCCACCGGCGCAATGTGGCGGCATCCAGCAGCGGAGAGGGCCAAGCCCAGCAAGCAAGTCATCCAAGCGCCGCGGAATGCAAGAAGGGCAGCCCAACCTGAAGGGCGTGCCGAGGAGAGCGCGCGTGCGCGGATAGCCCGCATACAAAAATTGTACGCCAAGGGCCGTGCCGCCACAGTTCATGTAGCCCAAATGACACGGGCGAGCGGGAGCGCTAGACGTTGTAGACGCGCTCGATATCGAATACCCCCCGGATGCGTCTGACTCCCGAAAGGATCTGCTCAAGCTGCTTGCGGTCGCGGACGTCGAGTGCCACCTCGATTCGCGCGCGGATGTCCACGCCGCCGCTCTCGAAGGTGCGGATATTGGCGCCCGCCTCGCTGATGACGCTGGTAATTGCGGCGAGCATGCCAGGGCGGTCCTCGGTGAAAATACGCAGTCGCACGGGGAATGTGGCCCGGCCGCCACCCGCCCATTCCACCGGAATGCGCCGCTCCGGCTCGTAGAGAAGGTTTTCCACGTTGGGGCACTTCTTGCTGTGCACCGCGATTCCCCGTCCTCGCGTGACATAGCCGATAATATCGTCACCGGGTATAGGGTTGCAGCACTTGGATCGGTAGACCATCAGGTCACCATGCCCGCGCACCACGATCGCCGCGTCGTCCATCCCGAGCAGATGCTTGACGGACGAAGCCAGGGGACGGTGCTTTTCCTCGGCCGCCTCTCCCAGCGGCTGCCCCGTGGCCTTGGCCAGCGCCTGCCGCGCGGACCATTTGCCGTAGCCAAGCTCCGCGTAGAGGTCCTCCACCTTCGAGCAGCCGTAGTCGGAGGCCACGCGCTGCCAGTCTTCGTTCGAGATTCTCTTCAGGCTCAGGCCGGCCTGCCGGGCTTCCTTTTCAAGGAGGCGCCGGCCGACTTCGGTGGCCTCCTCGCGTTCGTGCAGGTGGATCCACTGCCGGATTTTGGTGCGCGCGCGCGACGTGTGTACCAGCGAGAGCCAGTCGCGCGAAGGCCGATGGTCCTTTTGCGTGACGATTTCCACCACGTCACCGTTGGCCAGGACGTGCCGCAACGGGACCATTTCACCGTTGACCTTAGCCCCCGCACACTGGTGGCCCACCTCGGTGTGCACGGCATAGGCAAAGTCCACGGGGGTCGCTCCGCGCGGCAACACAACCACGCGCCCCTTGGGCGTGAACGTATAAACCTCCTCGGGATACAGGTCCACGCGCAGCGTCGAGAGAAACTCGCTCGGCTCCTGCATCTCCTGCACCCACTCGATCAACTGGCGCATCCAGACGATGCGCTGGTCGTCGCTGGAGGACGCCGCGCCACCGCCATCCTTGTACTTCCAATGGGCCGCAACGCCCTGCTCGGCAATGCGGTGCATCTCCTGCGTCCGGATCTGCACCTCGAAAGGCTGGCCGGCATGGATCACGGCCGTGTGCAGGGACTGGTAGAGGTTGGGCCGCGGCATGGCAATGTAGTCCTTGAACCGCCCGGGCACGGGACGCCAAATCTGATGAATGACGCCGAGCGCGGCGTAGCAGTTCTTCACCGTATCGGTGATGACCCGCACGGCCAGCAGGTCGTAGATCTGGTCGAGCATCCGTTGCTGCTTCTGGATCTTGAGGTGGAGCGAATACAGGCGCTTGACGCGTCCTTGCACCTCGGCGGGGATGCCGCTTTCGATCATGCGCTCGCGGATGGTGCTCTGCACTTCCTCGAGAAATTTGTCGAAGACCTTCTGTTTCGAAGCGACTTTTTTCTGCAGCTCGAAGTAAGCCTCCGGCTCGAGATAGCGAAAGGCCATGTCCTCCAGTTCGCCGCGAATCAGGCCCATGCCAAGCCGGTTGGCGACCGGGGCATAAATGTCGAGGGTCTCGCGCGCGATGCGCTGCTGGCGTTCGGAGTCGAGATATTCGAGCGTGCGCATATTGTGCAGGCGGTCCGCGAGCTTCACCATCACCACGCGCACGTCGTTGACCATGGCCAGCAGCATCTTGCGGACGTTTTCCGCCTGGCGCGCTTCCGGAGCCAGCAGATCGAGCCGGCTGATCTTGGTCACTCCCTCGACCAGCCGGGCAACATCCGGGCCGAACTGCTCGGCAATCCGCTCGATCGGCATCTTGGTGTCTTCGACGACATCGTGAAGCAGAGCGGCGCAAAGCGAGGTCACATCCAGCTTCATGTCCGCCAGAATGTGCGCCACTTCCACGGGGTGAGAGAGATAAGGCTCGCCGGAAAGTCGCAGCTGGGATTTGTGCTGCTCGGCGGCAAAATCATAGGCGCGGCGAAGAAGCCCCAGGTCGTCGCCCGGACGGTTGCGGCGCACCTTGTCCATCAGCTCGACAAAGCGCAAGTCCACGGCGCGGCGGGCGCCGTGGACTACCATGGGATTGATTGCCGGGTCCATCTGATTCACTATTGTAGTCCTTCGTGCTCGATTTCGTCGCCTGGGGGAAAGAGCCCGATGGCTTTACCGGACATGGGTCAGGACTTTTCGGGGAGATACTTCGCATACGCAGAGAGCCATGCCGAGAGCGAACAGGAAAACCCGTCTACGGATCCGAGCGATTGGCGCCCTGGCTATCTGCTTGACCGTGATCCCGGCGGCAGCCATTTCCCTGGCCGCGCAGAAAAACACGCCGAAGAAAAAGTCCCCTGCCGCCGCCCTCTCCGGTGCGGAACTCTACAAGAGACATTGCGCGGTGTGCCACGGAAACGACGGCAAAGGAAACGGCCCCCCTCCCGCGTCATCTCCTTTTACGGAAATGCCGCCCGACCTGACCACCCTGGCCCGCCGCCACGGCGGAAAATTCCCGCAAGAGTACGTGGAGCAGGTCCTGCGCAGCGGGATTAGACTCCCCAACCACGGCCCCGCGGAAATGCCCGTATGGGGCACGATTTTTCAAGCACAGGAGAAACCGGACGGGGCCGAGGTTTCCCTGCGCATCAGCCGCCTGACGAACTATCTCAAGTCCCTTCAAGCCAAATGAGCGGTTAGAGGACAATTTCCACTCCGGAAGCACGCGCAATGGCCTGCTGCTTCAGGCCTTGTCGAAGCCCAAGAACTATTCCCCTCGCCGGGTGTTCATACAATGGGTGCCAGGGCCAGGCAACGGGTGACGGCTGTTTACCTTCTGACCGCTGCGATTTGACACCGCCTGCCGGCGCCGCCTAGCATGAATCAAGGAGTCCGGGGATGCCTGCACGCGAGTGCCCTTTTTGTGGAAAGTCGATTTCGGACCTTCTTAGGCAATGTCCCTTCTGCCGGGAAGCGCTGCCGACCGGGCCTGCACCGCCGGTCATCATGCCCGTCCATGAGAAGAAGCGGTTTCCGGCAACGGGAGGCCGCCAGATCCGCCGGGGGCTGCTATGCATGCTCCTGGCCGCGGTAATCCAGTATTTCGCGGGCGGCTACAGCGGGCCCATTGCAATGCCGGTGTTCGTCACCCCGCTGATTACGACTTACCTGACCCCGCTCCTGTTCCTGGCGGGGCTGGGGCTCAGCTTCTACGGCTTCTACCGGCACAACCGGACCTGACCGGACGCGCGCCCTGCGCGAGGCTCCCATTTTTCAGGCCATCGTCTCCTGTACACTCCGCGAACATTCGTGGGATCATGCGCCGAATCGCGAGGGATTCGCGAAGGGAGCGTTACCATGACGGATCTCGCATTTGCCGGCCTGGGGGTGATGGGCAGCCAGATGGTCAGCCGGTTGCTCGACAAGGGACATACGGTTACCGGCTACAACCGCACCGCTGCAAAGGCCCGGTGGCTCGTTGAGAAAGGCATGCGCTGGGCCGACACGCCTCGATCCCTCGCCGCAGCAGCCGGCATTGTCTTCACCATGGTTTCGGACGCAGCGGCGCTCTCTGCCATTGCCGACGGTCCCGATGGCCTGCTTGCCGGCTTGCGCCCGGGATCCGTACTCCTTGATATGAGCACGATCAGCCCTGCGGCCAGCCGGGCCTTGGCAGAGCGCGTACGGGAAGCGGGTGCGGAAATGATGGACGCACCCGTTTCCGGAAGTGTTACCACACTGCAGCAGGGAAATCTCTCCGTGATGGCTGCGGGGCGCCGCGAAACCTTCGAGCGCGTTCGTCCGCTGTTGCTGGATCTCGGCCCGAAGGTGACCTACATGGGAGACAACGGCCTGGCGCTGGCAATGAAGATCGCCGTCAACCTGAGCCTGACGGCGCAGATGCTGGCATTTTCCGAAGGCGTTCTGCTGGCGGAGAAGAGCGGCATCGCCCGCGAAACCGCAGTGGAGGTGCTGACGCACAGCGCCGTCGCTTCGCCCATGCTTCAGTATCGCGGCCCGTTTGTCCTGCAAATGCCTAAAGAAGCCTGGTTCAACGTGAAGATGATGCAGAAGGACCTGCTGCTCGCCCTGGACATGGGCCGCGAATCCGGAGTTCCCCTGCCGACCGTGGCTTTAGCCAACGAATTCCTGACCGCCGCTCGCGCCATGGGCTTTGCTCGGCAAGATTTCGCAGTGGTGTTTCAGGTCCTGGCGCAGATGTCCGTCGCGCCGCATTAACGGAGGCGATGGCAGCGCCTCCGCCGCTGCGGCGGCCGAGCCCTCAGGCCGCCCCAGTGGGAGCGCTGCTGCTGCGCGCCCACAACTGGCGCAGGCGCCGCATCGCAGCAAGCCCCTTCAGTTCAATCACCTCTTTGAAGGTTTGCAGCACGGGATCGCCCTCCGGCAGCAGCCGGAAATCGTTCCAAGGCGTGCCCATAATGGTATCGAAGCCTCGCGGGACAGCCATGCTAAGGAAGGCGTTTTCCATCATCTGCCGCAGCGTGACATTGTCAAATTTAATCGGGGGCAGCATGTTGCCAATGTTGGTCAAACCGCCCATGATGTGCATGCCTTTCAGCGCCGGATCCTCATGGATCATGCCAATCGCTTCGAGAGCCATCTTGGTGAGCCCTTCGGTGTCCGACACCAGGCTGTGAATGGTGATGTCAATCAGGATGTCCTCGGGGCGGAAATTCAGCTCGCGGATGAGCCGGGAGCTTAGCCGCTTGGCCACATCGACGACCTCGGAGCTTAGTTTGTTGGGCTTTGCGACGCCGTCCTCCATCCGTTCGGAGGCCATCAGCACCACGCGAAACGGCTGAATCTTGTAGAGATCGAACATTTCCGGACGGGTTTCCGCCAGGGAGTTCACAATGGATTTGCGGCCTTTGGCCTTCGCCGGGTTGTAGGCCTTGAGGCATACCTCCTGCACGCCCGCGTTCGGATAATCGAAGCAGAGCGGCACATCCACTACCTCCTGGATCGAAGCGATCACCTTCGTCAGAAATTGCGGATCCTTGTAGCCTCGCGGCCCGATGGTGAGGTCCAGGGCCTGCGCTCCGGCCTCGACTTGGCGGACCGCCAGCGCCTGCAGGCCGGCAAAATCTTCCGTTTCGATCAGCGAGCGTGTCTTCTTGAACCCCTCGGGATTCAAGCGGTCTCCGATCACTGTGACACCCTGTATTGACATATCCTTATCCTCTCAGGGCTTCACCCGTACGGGGGAAGCGCATGGATTTCATGAATGCGGAATTGAATCGTTTCGACCCTGCCAGTTCGAGATAGTGGCTGCTTGCCGCGATCGCCTGCGCCTTCGCACGGTGCGGATAGGACACCAGCGCGAGCTTCGCGCCGATTCCCGCGGCATTCCCCACCTGGGCAAAACGGCCCGGCGGAAGCGCCGGCAGCATGCCGATGGTCACGGCGCTAGCCAGGTTCATATAGTTGCCGAATGCTCCGGCGACGATCAGCTGGTCAATCTCCTCTTCGCGCACGCCGCGATGCTCCAGCAACACTTCGATGCCCGCGCGGATGGCTCCCTTGGCCAACTGGACCGCCCGAACGTCATCTTGTGCGAACACAACAGCCTTTCCGGCGCCTTCCTTTTCTCCGGCGAGAACGAATTCCGGCCGCCCCTTGCGCATTCGCACGCGCGGATGGTCGCGGGTCATTCTCCCTGTTGGGCTGACAATGCCGGAGAGATAGAGCTGCGCCGTAACGTCCAGTACCCCTGACCCGCAGATGCCCACCGGCGGCGCGTCGCCGATGGTCTTGATGCGCAATTCCTCGCCAAGTATTTCCACCGACTCAATTGCTCCGGGAGCCGAGCGCATCCCACAGAGGATGTGCCCTCCTTCGAGCGCCGGTCCCGAAGGGCAGGAAACGCTCGAGAGCTGCCCGTGCCGAATGAGGGAGATTTCCGTGTTCGTGCCGATATCGAGTGCCACGGCGGTGCGATCATCCCTGCCATTATCAATCGCCAGCAGGACCGCAGTGTGATCGCCGCCGACGAATCCGGCGATGTTCGGCATTGCATGCACGTAGGCTCCGGGCATGGCTTCAATGCCGATGTCGCGCGCCTTGATGTCAATCGGGCTCGCAACCGTGGGAACGAAAGGCACCGCGCCGAGGCAATCCACGGGAAGACCCAGAAGCAGATGGTGCATGGCCGTGTTGCCAGCCACGACCACATCCGCGATGCGATCCGTAGCCAGCGAATGCGCCGCGCACAGCTCGCGTGCGGCGGCATTGATTCCGTCCACCACCAGACGCTGCAGCGTCTTTAGCGCGCCGGGCGCGGAGCGGGCAAATCCGATGCGCGTGATGACATCGCTTCCGTGCACGCCCTGCGGATTCTCCGTCACGATTCCCCCGAGTGTCCGCCCGCTGCGCAGGTTCACCAGCATCACGCCCATGTTCGTTGTGCCGACATCCACGGCCAGACCCGGCAGGGGCTCATCGCCCGGAGGAATCACCCCGACCACTTCTCCAAAACGGACCACGGCCCCGACTCGCCCGCCGAATGCGCGGAGGGCAGCGGCCAAATTCCGCGCTGCGCCGATATCAATCCGGTAGCCGGTTCCCGGCCACTTCTCGTTGAGCGCGTTGAGCAATCGCTGGTCGTCGGCCACGGGATGCTCCAGGGCGGCCCTGGGCACCTCCACTGCGAACACGCGCGCGGCGGGGTCCGGGCGGACCCACACATCCTCGCTTTCAATTTCCGAGCGCATCGGCGTGGCCCGCGCCCGTGCCGAGACCTCCACCCGGCAATCGCCCGGAACAGGCGTTTGGCACGCCCGCCGCCAGCGGCTTGCGAGTTCCTCCGCCGAAAAAAATTCCATGTCTTGCTCTGAGGGAGGAGCTATGGGGCCTTCGAGAATCTGCACCACGCACGATTTGCACAGGCCGCGGCCGCCGCAAACGCTGGCAATGCGCACACCGTTGCGCCGCGCGCAATCGAGCAGGGTCTCTCCCGGAACGCTCCGGACACGCTGCGCGCCCGGCTCGAAA
>JAJXZD010000095.1 GCA_021780215.1 Acidobacteriota bacterium | reverse complement strand
TCCAGCCAACACTCACCGCACAAACCGTTCCGCTCTCAACCGGATATGCGCCGCCGGACGTGACCGTGACGCTCGACATGATGGGCGTGGGCAGCGAGGAAATGAACTCCGTGCCGCTGATTGGCCCCATAGTGTGCGTGGTCTGGCGCAGCGCGCCGCAGCAGCGTGCCGAATCGTAGGCATCGTCGGCAAACAGGCTGGCGAGATCGGTGGTCGTGACGTTCACATTCTGGCCGAGGCCCGGCACGGATTCGTTCGCCGTCGTCACGGACACAAACTGGTTGCCCGTGAGGATCGGCACGCCGCCAGTGGTAATGAGTCCCTCGGCAGCGAGGCTCCCCAGGCCGGTCTGGCCGCCGCTCAGATTGGCGACGACGGGCATCCAATGGCTGTCCATCGAGGCATTTGAAACTTTCAGCTTCGAAATCATCTGATTGCCGACGGCCATCACCAGCGGCGTCCACGGAGCCTGAAACGTCTCGAAATTGTCGAACTCGTCCAGAAGAATCGAGCTCCACGCCCCCACCGTGGAATCGAGCAGGATGCCGCGCCCGAAGCTATTGTTTTGGCCGTCCATGGTGACGTTGGTCTGGCCGCCGTTGCCGCCGCTCTGAATCTTGATAAGGCCGATGGGAGCCATGAAGTTCGGCTGGCCCGCCGCGGGGACTCCGCCGCTTCCATAATTCACGAGCTGCGGATAGCCGCCGAACCAGATGTTGTGCAGATGCACCCAGAAGCCGGTCGGGCCGATCACCAGCGGCGTCGAGGCATCGAACGTCCCGCCATTGAACGCATCGTCACTGAGTTGCGAATATTGGCCGGTGATGAAAAGGCCGGTCTGCCCGTTCGACGAGCCACTGAAGTTCAGCCCGCCGATGTTCATGGGATGTGGGGAGATCGAAGCGCCGCTCGTTATCATCGGGTTGCCGTAGCCGGAAACGCTCTGGTATCCCTCGATGCCGAACTGCGGGAGTGACCCGCCGGTGCCGAGCACTGGTTTGTAGGTGCGTAGCGACGGGACATTGGCTGTCATCATGTCATTGGCGAGCATGGGAGCGCCCGCCGCAAGCTGAATCTCGCCGCAATACACTCCCGTGCCAGCCAGATTCCACGGCGCGTTCCAAACGTAATTTCCCCCGTTTCCATCCGGCGAGAGATAGACCGTTACGTCGCCCTTCTGGCACGAAGCTGACACCGCCGCCTGAATCGCCAGCGAATCGTCGTGGTAGGCATTCTGCGAAGTCACCGCCGTTGGCACAGGTTGATTGAGCGTGAGTGTGGTTCCGCTGATGGACGCAATCGTCCCGACAAACTCCTGATTCTGCGCCGCAGCGGGCGGCGTCGCGGGAATCGCGGCAGCGGGCGGTGGAACGTAGCCATTCTCGACGAACGGTCCCCAATCGCGGAACGTTACCTGCCCCGGCAGCGTCGCGCCGATGAGCGAATAGCCTGAGCCGTAATTCGCGTAGACATAGTATTTCTGCGTCGTTCCCGCAAGCGCCGGTCCCGTCACCAGCACGGACTCCCACACAATCGCGCCCATCGCGTTCCAGTTGTAGGCTTGCGGGGGGCTTGCCAGCGTGCAGGTTTCCGTCCCTCCGCCGGGCGGCTGATAGCCCGTGTTCATCGTGAACGTGGTGGAAGTAGTGGAAGCAATCGTGTACCAGCCGTCGCAATCCGCCGGATACGCGCCCCAGATTTGCACCACGGTCGGCGTCCCGGCAGTCCCGGCATTGAAGTTGTGCGCCTCATCCGTGGTGGCAGTGAGCGTCGTTCCGGTGCGCGTCAGCGACGTGAGGATGAAGCCGTTCACCAAGCGCCCGGTATCGTTCGCGGTGCCGCTGCCTGAACCGTTCGCCGCCGTGGTTGCGACGGTAATCTGCGTCGAGCTGGGCGCGCTCGCCACAAGGAAGATTCCCGCGATGCCCGCTGTATTGACAGTGACGTGCTCATTCGCCGCCGCATTGATGGCGGTCGAAAAGGTAATGGTCGCCACGCCGCTTGTGATCGAATAGCTCGTGACCAGCACGGGCTTCGCGCCAAAGACCGTCGGCGCTGTTGTCACCGCAAGCGCCGGGCTGGCCGCTGTCAGCCCCTCCATCGCGTCCTCGCCGACCACTTCATAGCTGATGCTTGAGGTGCCCGTAGCGCCAATCACCGCAGCCGTGGGAGCCGCTGGCGTGGTCTGCGTGGTTGCCACGCCTGCCTTTGAGATGACAATCCCATCGCCCGCGATGAAATCAATCGCCGAGGACACGTTGACACTTGCGCTTCCCGCTGTCGTGTTCGCCGTGGTGGTGTGCGGCGTTCCGGTAAACGTCCGCGCCCCGTATGCCCGCACGTCAATCCACGGTGCCGGTCCCTTGAACTGCGTGTTGCCGAGAACGGCCAGCGATGACGGCGTGATGTTCCCCGGATTGAAATTCGCCGCGGTGAACGTTCCGTTGACCGTGGTGTTGCCGGTGATGGTGGCGTTGCCTCCGACGCTCAGGTTGCCGGGCGTGGAGACCGCGCTGGGGCTGAAGGTCCCCGCGCTGAGCGTGCCGCTGACGGCAGCGTTGCCTCCGACGCTCAGGTTGCCGGGCGTGGAGACCGCGCTGGGGCTGAAGGTCCCCGCGCTGAGCGTGCCGCTGACGGCAGCGTTCCCGCCGACGCTCAGGTTGCCGCCGAGCATGAGCCCGAAGGCGGAGATGTTGTTGCCCATGCCGGTGGAGGAGACGTCCGGCGGAAGAATCATGTCGGGATAGCTCTGCGTGCCGCTGATGCCCGGCCCGGTGATCTGCACCAGGTAGCGTCCCGCGGGCGCATAAAAATGATAGTTGCCGAGGCCGTCGCCCTGGAAGGGATTGGGCGCGGCGGTGGCCAGCGTCGCGTCGGTGTAAAGCGTGGCGAGCGGCGCGCACGGCGTGCCGGTGGCCGTGGCCGCGCAGACGGTGATGGTCGGCCCGGCAACGGGATGGCCGGTCGGGCCGAGCACCATGCCGTCCTTGCGCGAGCCTTGCGCGCGCGCCCCCGGCGCCAGCAGCCCCGCCGCAAGCGCCAGCACCAGCAGCGCCGCCGCCCCTCGCATCGCTCGCCCCGCTCCGCGCTCGAATGCCCACTTCGCCGCCTTCGTCATGATTGCCTTCCTTTGCCGAATGATTTCTCGCCGCGCGGTTTGCTCTCCCGGGCTCGACTCGCCGTCGACCCGGTAGCCCTTTATGTGCCATCCCGAGCGGAGCGAGGGGCCTACTTTTGCTTTTCGCGTGAGCGCGCATGCCGATGCCAACAGCAGTTTCCTCAGGCGCCCCGCGCGCTGGGAATGACAACGTAAGAGATGCAGGCGCGAGGCGAAAAGCAGGCTGCTCGCCGCCGCGCTCCCCGGAATCGCAATGCAAGCAGGGCGCGTGCTGCTCCGCGGCCATATTGCCAGAAAGGGCGCTACTTTTTCAGCTTGTCGCGCGCGGCGGTTTCGGGCGGCGCGGAGGGGTGTGCGTCGGGCGCGCCGGAATGTGCCGCGATGCGGGACGCGTTCGCGTTGGAGCCGGCGGGAGCCGTGGCCGGAGTTGTGCCCGGCGCATTCGCCGTCGCGGGTGCGAGTGCAGCCGCATGCGTTGCGGCGCTGGCCGCGCCGAGGCCGTGGCGCGCGGCCTTTTCCGCGTCGAGAATCGCGCGGCAATGTTTGCAGATGGCCACGCCGGGCTTCACCTTCTCGCCGCACGCCGGGCATTCCGCCAGCCGCAGCGGCACCCAGGCCCATTCGCGTTCTGCGCCGAGGGCGATGGCGGCGCGGCGGTGCAGGTCGGAGATTTCGCGGAAGCTGTGGCCGCGCGCCCACATCGTGTCGCCTTCGCCGACGAGCCGGTGATAGTAATCGTCGCGGCGGGCGCGCGCCGCGGACAATTCCTCGGGCGTGGGCCGCGCTCCGGCGCAGAGGAAGACGCCGTGGTCGTGAAGATCCTGGAGCAGGTCCTCGGCGATTTCGCGCGCCGAGATGGTGAAGGGAAAGCGGCGGTTGTCGCCGAGGTCAATCGCGTCGCCGCGCGCGGTGAGCAGCAGCAGCGCGAACGCCTCGCCTTTCGCGCACGCGGGAATGTGATAGACGCCGTGCGTCCGCGAGACGTACCAGTCCTGCTCGCTCACCGAGGCGATGGCCGCGGTTTGCGCCGCGTCCGCGTTCGCCGCGCCGGCGTTCGGAAGGATTTCCCTTCGCGTGCCGGGAATGGCCGGCGCTGCCGCCGGGCTTGCCAATGCCATGTTCACGTGGATTTCCTTTCGGTAGATGACGGGCCGTCGAGGATTTCCTCGGCGGCGCGGTCGAATTCGCGCGCGCGGCGGGCTTCGCGGGCATCGAGAGCGGCGCGCAGCGCCTGCCGCGGCTGATGCCGCGCCCACTCGATGGCGCGGATGATCCAGTCGCAGGCCGCCGGGGAGAGCGGCAGAAATTCCCCGCCCGGCGTTTCAAGCGTGAAGCAGTGTTCCCAATCGCCGCGC
>JAJXZD010000078.1:8309-18107 GCA_021780215.1 Acidobacteriota bacterium | reverse complement strand
GATCTCCCGTCGGCAGCCGAAAGGTCCCGGCTGAACCTCGCGGATATTGTTCAGGAAATTCTGCACTCTCTGCGCGATGAATTCGCCGGAGGAAAGATTCAGGTGGAATTTTCTCCGCCCCGCGATTTGCCCGTGATTGAGGGGGACCGCAGACAGCTTCGCCAGGTCTTTCTGAACATATTGAAAAATGCACAGCAGGCTATATCGGCGGGCCGCGCCAGCGGTACGATTCGCATCTCCCTCTCGCAGGCTGGCCCGCGCGTTTGCGCTACGATCATGGATGACGGCCCGGGAATCTCCTCCGACCACTTGGGCAAGGTTTTCGACCCCTTCTTCAGCACCAAACGGCCGGGCGGAGGCAGCGGGATGGGCCTCACGATTTCGCTGGCAATTGTCAGGGAACACGGCGGGACAATCGAGGCCGAATCCGCGCCGGGAGGCGGCGCAGTCTTCCATCTATATTTTCCTGTGCCTGCGGCAGGAGCGGTTCCCGCCGCGCCGAAGCCAGCTGCTCGCGGCGCCTCGGATCTGAGCGGGCATTCCGTCTTGGTTGTGGATGACGAGGAGGGAATCCGCGAAATCGTCTGCGAGGGACTTCGCGCGCGGGGCATGAAGGTGGACACGGCGGAGAGCTGCGAAGATGCGCTTTCCCTGTTGGCCGCCGGAAGCTACGAAATTGTGCTGTGCGATTTCAATCTGTCGGGGATGAGCGGAGAGCGATTCTTCGAGCAGATCCGTGGGAAACACGGCGATTCAGCGCCCCGCTTTGTATTGATGACCGGCGAACTGTTGGACGCTCCGCGTGCGGAGGAATTGCAGCGGCACGGAGCCGTCATTCTGCAAAAGCCCTTCGACTTGAGGAAGCTGGCCGAACTGCTCTCCGGAATGCTCGAGACGCGGCCGGCCGGTGTCCCCTGAGGCTGTGGTGAATTATTGCGGTTTGCCGGCGGGCGGGGGATCCACGCCGAAGTCCCAGACATAGAGGCTCATACCTTCACCGGGAACCATTTCCGCGAGGACGTATTCGCCGGGCTGGAGTGGCTGGCCGAGAGTAAAACGAAAGACGCCCCGGGCAACGGTCCAAATCTGCATGGGCAGCGTGTTTCCCGTCGCACGCTCCTTCCCAAACAGCTCGTCGAGATTCTCGACATGCCTTTTCCCTCCCTGGACTTTCGTTCGAATCAGCTCGATATCCGGCTCGCGAGGTTCCGTGACGCGCAGATAGAACTCAGGTCGAAGCATATCAATGCGAAATTTAGCGTGCGAGCCAGGGATGGCAATCTCATGGCGCGTGGGAATAATGGGGACGGGCACCAATACCTGTTCGAGGAGGCGGCCCTTGGAAAGCTTTGAGTTGATTGGCGCCTGCGGGAGGGGGAAGACGCCCTTGCCGTCGAAGACGAAGAGATTTTCGCCGGGCGGCAGGAAGATTCCCGGTGCGACTTCGAGGCTGGCATCAATATCGAGAGGTTCGGCACGCCGTTCCTGCTCCTGCTTGTTCACCTTGGAAAGAAGAGCGTCGTTGCGGCGCGCGGTTTCAGTCTCGGCTTTCTTTGTGGCGTCCCAGTCGACGAGCGCAGCCGGAATCATCTCCCATTGGGAGCTGTCGAGACTGTAATAGCGGACGCGATCACCAACCACCTGGTATTCGCGCACAAGCTGAAAGCTGCCGTCTTTCAAAAAGAGCTTCATCCCGCGGGGGGCTTCCGCGGAGGAGGAAGGCTGGCCTGCCGCGGCGTTTGGCATGTTTCCGAGAGATGGAGTCGGTTGTTGGGTTTGCGGATTGCCCCGGGCCAAGCCTGCCACAAATAGGAGGAATGCCCCACGTCGCGCGGTTCTCGCCAGACACGCAGTGAATTTTCGCCACCTGCCGGGCCGCGATGAGGAAGGTCTCACAGCAGACTCCGATACGTTTCCGCAATGATTACTCTGAACAAAGGATAGCTCGATGCGAGCGGGGCCACAACCCGGCTCTCAGGACGCTGAGAGGAAAAGAACAGCGAGGCGAACCAAGGATTGTTCAGACCGAAGAGCCGCCGGCCTTCTCGAAGGCGTGACCGATTTGTAGTACGCGGCCTTCGCTGAAATGCGGGCCGAGAATCTGCATGCCAACGGGGAGCCCGGTCTGCGTCTTGCCGCAGGGGACGGAAATTCCCGGGACGCCGGCGAGAGACCCGGTGACGGTAAAGATATCGGCGAGGTACATCTCGAGGGGATCGGCGGTCTTTTCCCCCAGGCGAAAGGCCGGGGTTGGCGTTGTAGGGGTTACGATGGCATCCACGGTCTCGAAGGCGCTGGTGAAATCCCGCGCGATGAGCGCACGCACCTTCTGCGCGCGCAGATAATAGGCGTCGTAGTAGCCGGCAGAGAGGGCATACGTTCCCAGCATGATGCGGCGCTTGACCTCGGGGCCAAATCCGCGGTCGCGCGTATGACGGTACATTTCGACGAGCGTTGCGCCCTGCGCGCGCAAGCCATAGCGCACCCCATCGTAGCGGGCCAGGTTCGAACTGGCCTCGGCGGTGGCCAGAACGTAATAGGTTGCGATGGCGTAATTCGTGTGCGGCATCTTGAGAGGGACTCTCCGGCAGCCAAGCCCTTCGAGCAGGGCGATACCGGCCTCAATCTTTGCGCCGACTTCCGGATCGAGGCCTTGTCCGAAATACTCCTCGGGCACGCCGATGCGCAGGCCCTGCACTGGCTTTTCCAACTCCGCTGCATAGTCTGGAACGGGCACAGCGGCTGAGGTTGAGTCTGCGTGATCATGGCCGGCAATAGTCGCCAGGATAGCCGCAGTATCGCTCACGCAGGTGGTGAAGGGGCCGATTTTGTCGAGCGAGGAGGCAAACGCCACCAGGCCATAGCGGGATACGCGCCCATAGGTCGGCATTAGAGCGGGAACGCCGCAAAAAGCGCCGGGCTGGCGGATCGAGCCGCCCGTATCCGTGCCCAGAGCCGCCACTGCAAGCTCCGCGGCCACAGCCGCGGCCGAGCCGCCGCTCGATCCTCCGGGGACACGGTCGGTCGCCACGGGGTTGCGAACCGGGCCATAGGCGGAGTTTTCGTTCGACCCGCCCATGGCGAATTCGTCGCAGTTTGTCTTGCCGAGAATCACGGCACCCGCCGCTTCGAGGCGTTCCACCGCAGTCGCGTCGTAGGGCGGGACATAGGATTCCAGAATTTTCGAGGCACAGGTGGTTCGCAGGCCCCGCGTGCTGATGACGTCTTTGATCGCAACGGGTACGCCCGCGAGTGGCGGAAGAGGCTCGCCGCGGGAGAAGGCGGCATCCACGCGGGCGGCTTGCGTCTGGGCGCGCTCGGGCGAGAGCGTCAGATAGGCGTTGAGTTCCGGATTGCGCCGCTTGATGCGGCCGAGGAACTCCGTGGTCAACTCGCGGGCGGAGATCCGCTTCTGCGCAAGGGCGGCACGCACCGAGGCGATCGTCCAGGGGGCGGTGCTCACTTGTCAATGACCTTCGGAACGCGGAAGAAGCGGACGTCGGCGTCCGGAGCCTGGGCCAGGACTGCGGCCGCGACATCGCAGGTGCGGCGCACATCTTCGCGCAGCTCGGGTTGGCCTTCAGCGGGTGTGCCGGCTCCGGCGCTGGCGCCGTGGAGAACCTGCGCCATTGGCTCGACGCCGGAGACGTCCAGTTCGTTGAGCCTGTCTACATAGGTCAGGATCGCGTCGAGTTCCCTTTGGCAGGCCTCGACCTCTTCGCCGGTGAGCCCCAGGTGAGCCAGTTCCGCGACTCTGAGCACGTCTTCGCGGGTAATTTTCATGCCTTGGCGGATCCTTGGCGAGACACGCCGCGCACTCGCGTGGCGTCTCTCCGGAAATGTTTTGTTCGCAACAAACATGTTAGTGCAAACCGACTGAAATGCAAGCACAGGAGAGGAGGCCCGAAGGAAACGCGCGCAGTTCAGAAGCTGCGGCGGCGGATAAAGGGGTTGCGGTTGTTGTCGTGCTCGCCCGCCGCCGAGCCCTGACGTGCAGAAATGCATTTGACCTCGCGCACAAGAGGAGCGCCCCAGGCCCCATTGATTCGCTCGCGCAAAGCAGGGGCCAGCCGCTCAATCTCCGCCTGCCAGGGTTGCCCGTCCACGGCCAGGTCCAGGCGGCCTTCCGCACAATGTACCGGTCGGGCGTGAGCTGACAAAGTGCGCCCCGCAATCTCCGGCCAGGCGCTGGCGAGCCAGGCAAGGGCGGCCTGCGGCTGGCGGGTTTGCCGGAGCACGGAGGCGAGAAGGTCTGACGCGAGTTCCATGGAGGCGGGATTCTAGCACAAGCGGCGGCGTTCGCGTGCTTTCTTGAATGCGTGGCTACCGGGAAGCGCCGGCCGGGAGAGCAGCCTATTGCGATGCGCTCTCTGGCTCGGAGTTGCGCAGGGCGCGCCGCTGGAGAAACCACCAATGCGAAGCGGCAAGGAGCGCGGTAAAGCTCATCAGCAGAACTTCGCGGCGGTCGAGCCGCGTCAGCATTGCCAGTGCCATTCCAATTCCCCCAAGAGCGACCACCGGACCGCCGGGAACGCGCAGAGCGTCCGCGCGCGGGCGTGTGCGCCGAAGGCGAATCAGCGAAGCGCAAACAAGAATGTCGTAGATCATCTGGGAGCCGGCGCTGAGCAGCACCGCCCAGAGAAATGTTCCTGTGAGCGCCAGGAGCCACAAGAGGAAGGCGTATGTGGCGATGGCACGCTGCGGGGTTTGCAATCGCGGGTGCAGCCACGCGAGGAACTCCAGGCCGTCTCCCTGCTCTCGGAATGCGCCGGGAAGACGCGGAGCGGTAAGAAGCGACTGGGAAATCCAGCCGTACGCGGAGCACATTACCGCCAGGGCGACGACGGCCGTTCCCTCATGCCCGATCAGCGCGGCGGCGGAGTCCGCGAGCGGGTGCTCCGAAAGCTGCGTGCCGCGCGTTGCCACGGTGACGAATTGCAGGAGCGTGAAGATGCCCGCAGCCACCAGAAGTCCGGCGAAGAGCGCAAAAGGAATCGAGCGACGTGGGTCCTGCACTTCGCCCGAAGGCACGAGCGAATCCTCATAGCCGTCATAGACGAACAGGAGCAACAGCAGGGCGCTGAACCACGAGCCCCACCCCGGCGCGAGAATCTCACGCGGCTGAATGATTTGCAGGTGATGGCCGAAACGCACTAATCCCAGCGCGATAAGCAATCCGAGCGGGAGCAGTTTCGCAACGGCCAGTGCGCTGCTGAAATTGGCGCCGTGCCGTACGCCAAGGCAATTGGAGATTGCGGGGACACCGATCAAAAAAGTGAGGATGCCTGCGCGTATCCCGGCATGTGCCGCCGCGGGCCAGAGACTTGCCAGGTAGGTGACGAAGATATTCGCGGCGGCCGCCCCTGCGGCCAGCGCCGAAAGCAGCCAGAACCATCCTACCTGGATGCCGGCAAAGCGCCCGAAGGCAGTTCGCACGTAGAGGTAGACTCCTCCGGATACTGGAAATTGCGAGGCCACCTCCGCAAACGATGCCACGAGTACGCCGGTAGCCAGAGCTGCGAGGATCATCGCCAGCGGACTGGCGCGGCCCAGGAGTCGAGTGAGTTCCGACGGGACACCAAAAATGCCGCTGCCGATGACGCCGTTGACTACCAGTGCTGTCAGCGCCCAGCGGCCGATTCTGCGCAGAACTGCCATTTGGGCCTCTCATACGTCAGTGCAAAGGCAGCTAAATTGCGCTTCTTCGATGAGGCCCCACGGGTAGCGAGGGACCCTACGCCTTCCGCCCACTCACGATAAGTGCGGGCATCGGAATTTCCAGGCGGCCATTGCGCCAGCAGGCGGCGATGCGCTTTTGGATGGCCTCTCGAACTTTTGCCAGGGCCGGTTCAGCCTGTGCGCGCAGCAAGCCGCCGGTGCGGGCCGACCCCTTGAGGAAGGCCTCAAAGAAATCGCTTGGCGATTCCAGCGTCCAGAGAAGGGATGCGTCCACGGTCGCCACGTCGGAGAATCCATGGCTCTCCAGGACATGACGCGACTCGGCGGGATCGCCGAAGCGAAAGAAGGGCGGTCCCGGCGGAAGCGGGACGCCGGGGTCCCCGAACTCCTCAATAGCTTCCAGCACGATGCGAAAGCCGGCGCCCTGTTCCGGCATGCGCCACACGGAAAACGCGAAGCGCCCGTCCGTCCGCAGCACGCGAAACGCCTCGCCAATCGCCGCCTCCGGCTGCGCCAGATGCAGGATTACGAAATTCATGGTCGCGGCATCGAAGCTCGCGTTGCCGAAGGGCAGACTCTCGGCGTCTCCGATGCGGAAGTCAATATCCGGATGAAGGCGGCGGGCGATGGCGACCATGCTCTCGGAGAAATCCATCCCCACAGGCGACCAGCCTCTTCGTGCGGCTTCCGCGGCGACGTAGCCCGGGCCGGTGGCCATGTCGAGAAGGCTTTTTCCGGCGGGCGGGGGCATCGTCAGAGCATCAAGCAACGGGCCGATGGCCTGGCGCGTGAGGGA
This sequence comes from Acidobacteriota bacterium, assembly GCA_021780215.1. Taxonomy (GTDB): domain Bacteria; phylum Acidobacteriota; class Terriglobia; order Acidiferrales; family UBA7541; genus Palsa-295. The sequence continues at coordinate 11,632 of JAJXZD010000078.1, read as the reverse complement.
GCCAAAATAACGGTGATAAGTATCGGCGGCGCGCTGCCAGCCCAGGAGCTCAAATTCGTGAAACTTGCTGGCTTCGCTGCCGCGGGGCATTGTCGTCTTTCACTCGGAAAAAATGGGAAGGCAGAGGGGCGGCTCAACATGGAAATCGAGGTGGGCAATTTCCTCGAGAGCCTGGTTGATCACCGCGCTGTCACAGGATTCGAGCGTCATGACAAACGACAAGGCGGAGTGAGGAAAACCGGGCTTCTGCAGCAGTGCGTCGATGCTGATGTGGTACTTGGCAAGAATAGTGGCGAGCGCCGCGACGATGCCCGGGCGGTCTTTCACGACGAAGCGCAGATAATGCGGCACGGTGAAGCCGCCGCTGACTTCCGCTGGCACTTCGGCGGTTTTGGGAAGCGCGCCTGGGGGAGCGCCGGCGCTGCGGGCGATGGCATACAGATCGGAGACCACGGCGACCGCCGTCGGATCGCCTCCGGCTCCATAGCCCGAAAAGACTGTGCGGCCGGAAAATTCGCCGGTGGCCGTGACGATGTTCTGGCTGCCCTGCGCGTGGGCCATCAGTGACGCGGTGGGAATCAGCGCCGGTTGCACCGCAGCGGCCAGGCGCACGCGGCGGGGAGAATTCTGCACGACGGATTTTTCCGCGACGGATATCTGCCGGATTGAACAATCGAGCTCGCGCGCGTACATGAAATCCACCGAGGCAATCATGGCGATCGAACGGCAGGGAATCTGCTTGCTGTGTACGCGCAGGCCGAGGCCGGCTTGCGCCAGAATCACCAGCTTGGCTCGTGCATCGAGTCCGTCAATATCGGCGCTCGGATCTGCCTCCGCGAAGCCGAGTTCCTGCGCTTCCTTCAAGGCCGAGTGAAAACTTGTCCCACTGGCTTCCATGCGCGTCAGGATGTAGTTGCAGGTGCCGTTGAGAATGCCGTCTATCCGATAGAGGCGATCTCCGGCGAGGCCCTCCTGAATTCCGATGATGGCCGGGATGCCTCCGGCGACCGAGGCGCCGAACTCGATGCGGCGCCCCATCTTGCGGGCCAGATCGGCAAGTTCAGGGCCGGATTCGGAAATGAGGAGCTTGTTCGCGGTGACCACCGATTTGCCGGCGCCCAGCGCGCGACGGACCCAAGCGCCCGCGGGTTCGAGCCCGCCGATCAATTCCACAACGACATCCACGTCCGAGGATAGCAGGTCCTCAAACTTTTCCGTCCAGCGGATGGAGGCCGGCAGCGAGGGGTCCTTTTTCCGCTGGATATTGCGATTGTAGATATGGGTAAGGAGCAGCGGGCTATCCGGCTCCTGGCAGAGCAGCTTGGCGACCGAGCGGCCCACCGTGCCGAAACCGGCCACGCCAATCTTCAATTTCTTGCCCGCGTCTCGCGCAGGTCTCAACGCAGGCGCTTTGGCCGTCCGGGCCTTTGTGAGACGCGACTTCGCCGCCAAGGGGTCACCTCAGAATAAAATTGGGCCGCTCCAGGGCGTCAAACAGCACTGGGCAAGAAATGCGCCGGTGACATCCTATCAAAGGCAGAGGCGGTTCGGATAAGAGTTTGCGGGCAAAACGGCCGCATCGAGCGCCGTTTTCCCCCGCCAGGGGCGCATGGGATGCGCATCGTGTGACGGGCCGGCTGCAGCCGCCTCGGCTTCCGCGGAAAATCGCGCGGCTCTTCTTCTCTCTTCTCTGCATTTGGGATTACCATAGCGCAGACACGCAGTTTCGCCGGAACAACAGGCTGGCATCGCACGATGGCACGCGCTGTTCAGGCCCCGGCGCGGAGGGTACCCATGAAGCGACCCGCGGGCGTGACATTGATTGCAATCCTTGGCTTTGCGGGAGCCGCGGCGCTGGCCCTGGCTGGCTTGCAGCTTTGCCTGGGCGCGTCCATGCCCTGGCGGATGTCTCGCGGTCCGGCAGGCGTAATGGCCGGGGGCAACGGCATGCGGGCTGGGGTGGGGCTGCTGGCCGTGGCGGCCGTGTTGATTATTGCAAGCGCGGGGCTGCTCTTCCTGCAGAACTGGGCACGGCTTCTGACCGTGGCGGTGACGGCCATAGGATTGATTCTCTCGGCCCTTGGATTATTTGATGCCCTTGAGCATATGCGGATGATCTTTTTCTTCGGGGTTCTGGTGCGGCACGTGGTGGTCGTAGCGATTGACGTGGGGATTTTGGTGTATCTATTCCATCCCGATGTTCGGCGGGCTTTTGGCTTGGGCGCGGCCTCGCCCACCGCGTGAACCAGGGCAATTCCCCCGGGGGCCGGCCATTTTCATCTCTCACGGTTTCTTGATTCTCCCGCGAGGGTCGCATACACTAGTTGATTCTCCCAAGGCTGCGACATATGACGTGCAGACCGAGGAGAGCAGCCAGTGCTCCCTGTCCTTGGCCGCCAGGAGACAGAGGCGTGGCCAGCGAGAAGGGCCGCTGCGTAAGCCGGGCGAAACCCCGAGAAAACTGCCAGAGGAGAAGATTCGGTGCCGAAACGCACGTATCAGCCGCATGTGCGCGCCCGCCACAAGAAGCACGGATTCCGCGCGCGCATGAAGAGTCCAGGCGGACGAAAAGTCCTTGCACAACGCCGAAAAAAGGGGCGCCAGAGCCTCACGCGCGTCTGAAGTGTCGCCGTTGGAATGGCCGCGCGAGTGCCGCTTAGTCCGCCGGGCGGAGTACGACGCCGTGTACCGGGAAGGGCGGCGGCGCGCCAGCCGCGAGTTCACGGTTTTTTTGCGCGGCAACGGTCTGGGAGTGAGCCGCTTCGGCTGGAGCATCAAAAGAGCGCTGGGCGGCGCGGTTCGACGCAACCGGATCCGGCGGCGGATGCGAGAGATTGTCCGGTTGCACCGGCTGGAAATCGCGCCGGGATGGGACATCGTGATTCACCCCCGGGCCACAGCGGCCACGGCGGAATTTTCCACACTCGCGGCAGAATTGCTCCGGTTGCTTCCCCATGAGGTGCCGGAGGAAAAAAACAGAGGGTAGCATTGCCGAACGATTGCTCAATGCGAATGAAGGACGCGCTGCGCGAAGCTTCGCAGGCTGGCGGGGAGCCTGGCCAAAGAGCGCGCTCCTTTTTGACTCTGCTTCTGCGGGGTATCCTCTGCTTCTATATCGTATTTCTCTCGCCTTTTCTGGGGGGCGCGTGCAAGTTTTATCCTTCTTGCTCGAACTACGCCTGGGAAGCCATCGAGCGGCACGGCCCCGGCAAAGGAGCGCTCCTCGCCGCGAAGCGCCTGTTGCGTTGCCACCCGTTCACCCGAGGAGGGATTGACCTGGTGCCGGAGGAAATCGGCGAGAGATCGCATTGTTCCGTGAACGC
>JAJXZD010000078.1:0-8299 GCA_021780215.1 Acidobacteriota bacterium | reverse complement strand
GGCATCGGCGGGCGCCCGCCGGAAGCCATGCCGGCGGCCAGCCGCGCACAAGGTGAAGTCCTGTGAAAGAAACGTCCGATCACGTTCGGATGGTTTTGTTCATCCTGTCCACGATTCTGATCCTCTATCTCTGGGCGAAATTTTTTGCCCCTCCCGTGCCTCCGGCGCAGAAGGCTCCCGTCGCGGCGGCTGCCGGGCAAGCGGCTCCGGCGGTAGCTCCGGTCGTGCGGCCTGTTGTGATTCCGACGGTACAGGCCTCGGCGCAAAAGACGGTTGTGGTCGAAAACGGGCTGTATCGCGTGGAGCTGTCGAACCGGGGCGGCGTGGTGCAGAGCTGGGAGCTGAAGAAGTATTCGGCGGCTGGCGCCCCGCTCGATCTTGTGAATCCCGACGCGGCGCCACAACTCGGATGGCCGCTCTCGTTGATGCTCCCGGACGCGCAGCGGGAGGCGCAGGCCAACGCCGCGCTCTACGAAATGACGCCCGCGAGCGGGAAATTGGAAGCTCCCGCCGAGGTCACCTTCCATTGGAGTGACGGGCATCTCGACGTCTGGAAGAAGCTTTCGTTCGGCGCGGATTACGAGGCGTCGATCCAGGTCAATGTGACACTGGATGGCAATCCCATTCCGAGCGCGCTGGCCTGGCGAGGCGGGTTCGGCGATCGTTCGGTCAGCAAGGCGGCGCAACTGGTTACCGTCTTCTACAAGCAGGGCGGCAAGCTGAACCTGCTGAACTACAAGAAGCTCGGTGTCTCCGGAAATACGAGCCAGTCGACCGAGCAGGCCGGGCCGATGGAATTTTTGGGCATCGAAGACCAGTTCTTCGCCGCTACGTTTCTTCCCGACCAGGCTGGCCTTTCGCTCTGGGACTGGACCCAGTATTACAGCCTGAGCTCGTCTGGCCAATCGTCAGGGCCGGTGGCCTCGATGGCCGCGGGGGTCACGACGGCGGCTCCCTTGAACGTGCGTCTCTTCGTGGGGCCGAAGGACCTCTCGATCCTCAATCGTGTGCGGCCGCCTATCGGGGAACTGGTCAATTTCGGATGGATGAGCGTCCTCGCCAAGCCGCTGCTGTATGCGCTGCAGTGGACGCAGAAATATGCGCGGAACTACGGTTGGGCCATAGTGCTGCTCACACTGGCGATCAACCTGCCGCTCTTCCCGCTGCGCCTGATGAGCCAGCGGTCCATGCGCAATATGCAGAAGATCGCACCGGAAATGCGGGCGATCCAGGACCGCTACCGTAAATATTCGATGACCGATCCTCGCCGGCGGAAAATGAACGAAGAGATCATGGAGCTTTACCAGAAGCACGGAGTGAACCCCCTGCCCATCGGGGCCTGTCTGCCCATGCTGATTCAGCTTCCCATCTGGTGGGCGCTGGACCGGGTGCTGGTCTACTCGATAGCGCTGCGGCACGCGCCGTGGATCTGGTGGATTCACGACCTTTCGGTGAAGGATCCGTACTACGTTCTGCCTATCGCCATGGCCTTCGCGATGTATTTCTCGACGCGGATGACGCCGCAAGTGGCGGGTGTGGACCCGGCGCAGCAAAAGATGATGCAGTGGATGCCGCTATTAATGGCAATGTTCTTTTTCAATTTGTCGAGCGGGCTGAATCTCTACATTTTCACAAGCAGCTTGGTGGGCGCCGTGCAGCAGGTCTATCTGAACCGGACCCAGCCGCTGGCCGTCCCCAAGAGCCGCTTCAAGAAGAAAATCGCATGAACAGAGAACACATTCCTTCCGGCCGGCGCCGGCAGCCGAGGGAAAATGTGCGGCCTGAGCCGCCTCTCGACCGGGAGACGGCCGCGAGAGAGCTGCAGCAGTTTCTGGATCTTGCGCTGCGCGAGATGGGACTGGAAATCCAATATGAGATTGCCCCTCCGGCCGAGAAAGCCGCGTCCGGAGAAGACGAGCTGGAGGTTGCCTTTCACGGCCCCGACCAGGAGCTATTGCTCGCCCACGATGCCGAGCTGCTGCTTGCCCTCGAGCACATCGCTCATCGCTGGCTGCGTCTCGACCCCCGCCTGCACGACCGGGTGCGCTTTGATTGTGACGGCTATCGCGCCGCACGCCTCGACGAGCTGAAGCTATCGGCCCGCGTGGCGGCGCAGCGGGTGCGCGAGACCGGGCAGCCCTTCCGCTTCAACCCGATGTCCGCGCGTGAACGCCGCATCATTCATCTCGAGCTGGCTGGGGCGCCCGACGTGCGCACGGCGAGCGAGGGGTTTGGCGACCGGCGCCAGCTTGTGATCTACACCGCGGACCCCCGAAAGTCACCGGCCTGATCCGCCGGCCTCTATCTCCACCGTCCATCCCTGCTTGCCTACGTTGATGCACTGCGTCGCGCCAAGAAGCTCGGTCTGGCCGGCGGTTTCATGGATGTGGCCGCAGAAGAGGTAGTGCGGGCGCTCGCGCTCGACCCAGGCGCGAAGGGCAGGGCTGCCGGCATGCTTTCCCGGAGCGAACTCGTCGAGCGCGGTTCCGTAGGGCGGGAAATGGACGACGAGGTGCAGGCCGGGGATACAATTGAATGATGCCAGGGCTTCGGTGATCTCTTCCTCGGAATACTCGCCGGGTGTCTTGAAGGGCGTGATGTTGCTGTAGCCGAGGCCAGCCCATTGGGTCGCGCCAAGCTGCCTTACCTGGCGGTGGAAATCCACAAAGCCGAAGCGATCGCAGAGGGTGCGCGTGGCGGCATGCGTCTCGTGGTTGCCGGGAAGCAGCCACAGGCGCTCGCCAAGGGGCCGAAGGGCTTCGCCACAGCGATCGAGCCCGCGGCCGAACGTGGCCAGATCGCCCGCGTTGATATAGACGTCGGCGGACTGCGCGAGAATGCGCTCGATCGCGGGCACGTCGCCGTGGATGTCGCTGAAGAGCAGAACCTTCATGGCAATTTCTCCTCGGGTGCGTCCCCGGGCGCGCGCGGCGCAACTCTTTGCATGTGCTGCCGGAGCACGCCGTTGGTAAGCCAGCCCTCCTCGATTAACCGTCCGCTCGAGCTGAAGACCAATTGGTACGTGAACGGCTGCGGGCTGCGCTGGCGAGCATCCATGAAGCGGTTTTCGCCGAGTTCGACGATGTGGTGGCTGCCTGCCGCGAAGCTGAGGATCGAGGGAAAGCGCACGAATTGCCAGTAGAGGCGCACCTCCGGGCGTTCGAAGGCAAGCGCGATGAAGGCGTCCGGAGGAGAATCGGGAATGAAGCGAAACGCCGGGGCACCGGCCTGCCGCAAATCGAACTGGGCCAGATAGAGGCCGTTCGGCGAGCGGATCGCATCGCCCCAGTCGAGCAGAAACGGAGGGATCGGCAGGGCGCCAATGCGGTCCACCTGGATTTGGCTGCGCTGCGCGAAGGCCGTGGCGCGGAGAAACGCAAAATGATGCGCGAAGCCGCAGGCCAGGAGATAGAGGGCCATCGCGGCGATTCCGCCTTGGCACCAGGCCGCCCGTGTCACGCGGAAGCCACGTCCGTCGATGGCAGGGACGAAAATCACGACAGCCAGCAATGCGCTCGCCACTCCCACAACCCAAAAACGAAAGGGGTACCGCGCCGCCCGCGCCAGCATCCAGAAGAAGGCTCCGCCCGCGGTGAATAGGATCCACATGCGCACTGCGCGCCCGCGGCTCCTGGCAGGGTCGCGGTAGATCCACGCGAGCACCTGCGGCAAAAGAATGACGGTGGCGAAACTGAAATCCACGATGAAGAGCAAGTCCCAGGCCACGCGCGTGCTCGAAAGCGGATACCACATGCGCGTGCCGAACGACGTCATGCCGTCGAGCAGGATGTGGCTGGCGATGCCCACGCCATAGATCAGCGAAAGCATCCCGAACGAGGGGGCCTCGATGCTGCGGCGCCGCGTGTACCAGGCTGTCAGCGCGGCGAGTGCCACGGCGAAGAAGGGGAGCGCGACGAAGGAATGCGTGATCGCGCGATGGTATTTGACGATGGCCAGGGGATCACGCGAGAAAAGTTCGGCCACGATATCCACGTCGGGAAAGACCGCTCCCAGAGTGGCCGCAAAAATGGCCACACGCGCCTGCCGCTTCGAGAAAAATCCCTTGCCGAGAAGCGCGCCTGTGATTCCGTGCGTTACCGGGTCCATGCAGGGCTCAACGGACAGGGAGTGTACACGATTTGGCTCATTCAGACGATAAGCAGCAGGGGCGAGCGCTTCTCGATGACTTCGCCGATGATCCGCGCGGGGATGCCGCGGCGCTCGCACGCGGAGATTGCCGCCGCCGCGGAGCGGGGAGCTACAGCGGCGAGAAGGCCGCCGGAAGTTTGCGGGTCGAGGAGCAACGAGCGATAGATGTCGGGAACCGCACGATCGAAGCCGGCACAGCCATCAAGAAATTCGCGGTTGTTGGCGAGGCCGCCGGAAAAGAATTCACCGCGCGCGGCTTCGATCGCTCCCGGCAGATAGGCGGCGCGAGTGTGGTCCAGGCGCATGGAGACACCGCTGCCGATGGCCATCTCGCGGGCGTGGCCCAGCAGGCCGAAGCCGGTCACGTCCGTGACAGCGTGGACGGGATTTTCGCCGCCATCCGCCCCGGCGATTTCGTGCAGCGCTTCGGCGGCGTCATAATTGAGCTGCGTCATCGAAGCCGTGGAGGCAGCCACCCAAATGGGGTCGGCTTTGCCCTGCTTCAACGCGGTGGAGATGACGCCCGTTCCGAGTGGCTTGGTAAGCAGGACGGCGTCGCCGGGCCGCGCTCCGATGTTGCGCCACACCCTCTGCGGATGAATTACGCCGGTGACCGCATAGCCGAACTTCATCTCCTCATCGCGGATGGAATGTCCGCCAACGACGGTACAGCGTGCTTCCGTCATCTTGGCCAGGCCGCCGCGGAGTATCTGCTCGAGGATTTCCGGTGGCTGCGAGACAGGAAAGGCGACGATCGTGAGCGCCGAGAGAGGGCGCCCGCCCATTGCGTACACATCGCTGAGGGCATTTGTGGCCGCGACCTGGCCGAAAAGGAAGGGGTCGTCCACGATGGGCGTGAAAAAGTCAACGGTCTGCACGATGGCCAAGTCGCTCGTCAAGCGGTACACGGCGGCATCGTCGCTCGTCTCAAATCCGACCACCAGGTTGGGGTCGTTCGCCGGAGGCATCCGCTTCAGTACGGCATCAAGAATGGCGGGCGAAAGCTTGGCGGCGCAGCCGGCGGATTTGGCTGTTGCGGTCAGCCGGATCGTCTGTGTTCCTGCCAATGGGAAGGCCCCCCCTCGCACCAATTTCTAATTATAACGCTGAATCTTTCCCGTCGCGCATTCCCGTGCACGGGCCTGCGCAGAGGGCCATGGCTTCGGCTCAGGCGGCGCAGGCCGGCGGGATGAACTAGAATGGAGCGGGCCAGGCACGAGCAGGGGGAAAGGGCGACGCCAAGATGCCCGTGATTGGAGATCGCGTTCCGCCGGGGCCGAAGGGCCTGCCGCTCGTCGGCGCGGCGCTCGCGCTTCGCAGTGATCCGCTGGCCGGCATGCGCGGCATGGCACGCCAGTACGGGGATATTGTCCGCTTCCACGTGATGATGCGGGAGCGCATCCTGCTGAACCATCCGGAGTGGATCAACCAGGTTCTCGTCGCCCAGCACGCAAAATTTCACAAGAGCGAACTGACCCGCCGAATCACCACGCGCATGCTGGGGCAGGGCTTGTTGATCAGCGAAGGCGATTTCTGGAGGCGGCAGCGGCGGCTCGCACAGCCGGCATTTCACCGCAGCCGCGTCAACGGGTATGGCGGTGTCATGGCGGAGACGGCGGCGGCGCACATTCGCGGGTGGCGCGGAGGCGAGGAGCGCGACATCGCCGAGGAAATGACCGCGCTCACCCTGGATATCGCGGTGCGCACACTTTTCAGCTCCACGCTGCCGGGAGAAGCCCGTCAAGTGGGCCGGGCGATGACATTCCTGATGCGCTATTCGCTCAGCCGCCAGAGGTCGCCCCTGCGGATTCCAGAGAACTGGCCTACGCCGAAGAATCGCCGCGCCAATCGCGAGCTGGCCTTCATGGATTCCCTGGTGTATCGCATCATTTCCGAGCGCCAAGCCGATGGCAATTCATCGTCTCGCAATGACTTGCTCGCGCTGCTGATGAGCGCGTTGGATGAAGACGGCACGCAGATGACCCCGCAGCAGCTTCACGACGAGACGATGACGCTCTTTATCGCCGGGCATGAGACTACGGCACAGATGCTGGCGTGGACCTGGTATGCGCTGGGCCAGAATCCGGCGGTGGAAGCACGCCTTCACGAAGAGTTGCACGGCTTGCTGGGCGGACGCCCGCTGGAGGCGGCGGACCTTTCCCGGCTGCCCTATTTGCACGCGGTGATGAACGAGGTGCTGCGGCTCTTTCCCCCTGCCTACATCATGGCGCGCGAGGTGGTCGAGTCATGCGAACTCGGCGGGTATCAATTCGGCCCGGGCACGACCATTATCTTTTCCCAATGGCTGACGCACCGCGATCCCCGCTTCTATGACGATGCGGAATCCTTTCGGCCGGAACGGTGGCTCGATGGATTGGCGGACCGCTTGCCGGCCGGAGCCTATTTCCCGTTTGGGGATGGCCCGCGACGTTGCATCGGACAGGGGTTTGCGCTGCTCGAAGCGGCCATTGTCATTGCGGCGCTGGCGCAGCGATTTCGGTTCCGGCTGGCGCCGAAGCATCCGGTAGTGGCCGAGCCGCTGGTCACGCTGCGCCCGCGGCATGGAATCCGCATGAGGCTGGAGGCGTGGCAGTAGCCGGGCCGCTCGATCGCGTTGCGAGTTTCCTCGCGACAAGCCCGCGATCAGGGCACGAATTCGCCGTGGCCGCCCTTGGCCCACGGATCGTAGGAAAGACAGAAGCGAATCCGGCTGGAGACGGGCGGGTGGTCGTAGAACCAGATGACGTCCACCGGATTCGGGCGCGGATCGGCGAGATTATTCACACCAAGTACCTCGAATGCCTGCGCCGCCACCTGCCCGGAATCGGGAGTCAGCCCGTGGGTGACCTCGAGGCCATACTGGTCGGCTTGATGCTCGACATAGCGGCTGAAGGCGTTGGTGGCCGGATCCGCCGCAAAGCTGAAAATACTCAGCAGGAGCAGCAGGGCAGGGAGCGAGGCCCAGTCGTCCAACCCGCGGATGGCCCAATGGCTGCCCCACCGGGCGAGCATCCTTCCCACGCACAGGTATCCGAGAGCGAGAAACACAAAAATGGCGGCGGCATAAAAAAGAATCAGTTTGACGATGTGGTGCAGGACGTAGTGGCCCATCTCGTGCCCCGCGGCGAAGACGATCTCCGGGGTAGTCATCTTGGCGATGGCCGTGTCCCACACGACAATGCGCTTGGATGAGCCGATGCCGGTGACGTAGGCGTCCACGGCGTTGGATTTCTCCGAAGCGCGCATCCAGAACATCCGGTCCTGCGGGATATTTTCGCCCGCGCGGCGGGCCATTTGCTCGAGGGCGGCGGCGAGGGATGGATCTTTTTCCGCCAGCGGTTCGAACTTGTGGAACAGGGGGTCCACAATCAGCGGCTGCAGAAAGATGGCAAACACCAGCAGCGGGAGCGAGGCCAGCCAGAAATAAAACCACCAGCGACGCGGACTGCGCCGGATGACGGCGTAGAGAATCGCAATGAGAATCGTGCCGACAATCACCGAGATGGCTTCCCCTTTGGCCCAATCCCAGGTCCAGGAGGCCCAGCCCTGGACGGAAATGCCGTACTTGCGCGAGAGCCAGTTGTCGTAGATGCCGGTGGGGATTTCGAGAATATCAATCGTCAGGATCAGCAGAGGGGAAAAGATCAGGACCTGCAGAACCCGGCGCGGCGAGCAGCGCTCGGCCCAGTCGCGAAATCGCGGGGCGAGGCGGCAGCGCAGCACAATCCACAAAATGAGAAGACCGTAGAAAAAGCTGATGATTGCGTACCGGAAGCGTATCCGGCCGAGGTTGCGCGCCTTTCGATAGAGCTCCGGAGGAAGCGTATAGGCGGTCACCGGCTGGGCGGCTGGCGGCTGCGGGGAAACCGGCTGGGCGGATGGAAGGCCTGGCTGCGCCTGCTGGGATTGAGCAGATGGTTGGGGAGCTTGTGCGGCAGGCAGCGACGCTCCGACAAAGAAAGCCAAGCTGAAAAGGACCGCGAGGCAGGCCGCCCAAAGAGCACCCGTGCGAAGGTTCATGGTATTCCTCCGGTTGTGCGCGCCCTGGAGTATCCTGCCTCTTTCCTCGAAGCGCAAGAACGTGATGGGCGCCGGGACTATTCGGCACGGAATCGTGCCGATGGCTGGCATGGCCCTGGCGGACTCTGGC
>JAJXZD010000104.1 GCA_021780215.1 Acidobacteriota bacterium | reverse complement strand
GGGCCGCTGCGCTTCGCGCGCGCCTGGCGCGGGAGAAGAGCCCGGTGCAGAAGGCCAAGCTCATGCCGCGACTCGGAGACGCCGAGTTTCTCCAGATTGAAGGCGACGTCGCCGCCGGGCGGATTCCGGAGGCGCTGCGCGGCTTGGAGCAATACCGCGATCAAGCCTTGGAGCTGAGCAAAGAGCTGGACGCCACGGGAATCAACGCAGAGAAAAAGCCGGCGGGTTTCAAACAATTGGAGATCTCGCTGCGCGATTCGCTGCGGCGTATGGACAGCTTCATGGGCAGCCTCACGGCGGACCAGCAGACCTCGTTCCTGAGGGTGCGCAACGATCTCGACAAGACGAACCGCCACCTGATACTGCAGCTCTTTCCCGCTCGTCCGCTGGCGGCGCCGGAGAAGTCCGCCCGACAGGAGCCTTCGTGCGCCATTGCGTTTTCCTCCTGACGATTCTGGCAAGCCTTGCCGTCCCGGAGTTCGCGGCGCGTGTCCCCTCACCCGCAGCTCCGCAGAAGGACTATCTCAGTCCGGCGGAAGCGGATAAAATCCGCGAAGCCGGCACTCCTTCGGAGCGCATCACGCTGTACATTTCTTTTGCCGAGGACCGGCTGAAAAAATTCGACTATGAAGTGAATCGAAGCGTTCCCGAGCGGCATCGCGGCGACGTGCTGAATGGCCTGCTCAACGGATACTCCGGCTGCATGGATGATGCCGCGGACCAGATTGACGTCGCCCGCGAAAAGCAGGCGGACATTCGGAGGGCGCTGAAGCTGATGCAGGACAAGGCCAAACAGTTTCTGGCGCAGCTCCAGAAGTACAACCACGGGGCGCCCGATCTCACCGATTACCAGGACACGCTCGAGGATGCCATCGAAGGCACCAAGGACGCCCTTTCCGACGCCGCCGATGCCCAGAAACATTTACTACCCGCGCCGGTGAGGAGAAAACCTTGAAGCGAAGCCTCAACCAGCCTGTCCCCGGCGGCAGCCATATTTTTCAGCGTATCTACACGCGTCTGGGATGCCGCGCGCGGCCTCCGCATTTCATCGTTGTGTACCACCCCTATGCGGACCTGACGCACACAATCCGCCTGCGCGGCGATGTGGCGTATGTTCGCCTCTCGGATGTGCTCCGCGGTGCACCCAGCGCTGTCGTTGAGGCAACCGCAGCGATTCTCCTGGGGCGTATCTACCGGCGCCAGCCTCCCCCGGAAATGTTCGACATCTACCGCCAGTTCTCCTACGCACGCCCGACGCGCCAGCGGCTTCTGGTTCTGCGGCGCAAGCGCATCCGACGCCGGGAATGCCGCCCGGCGGGGAAGCACCATGATCTCGCCCCGCTCTACGAACGTTTGAACCAGTGCTATTTCGCGGGGTTGCTCATGCGCCCGCACCTGGGATGGAGCGTGCGCCCCTGGCGCGCACAACTCGGCTGCTTCGATCCAGCCCTCCGCCAGATTCTCATCAATCAGCGCCTCGACGAGGAAAGCATCCCTGAATACGTGGTGGCCTACGTGCTGTACCATGAAATGCTGCACCAAAAACATCCCATGCGATTCATGCGATGCCGCCGCGAATCACATTCGGCAGAGTTTCGCGCGGACGAAATGCGCTTCGCGGATTACGCGCGGGCCATCAAATTCCTCGACCGCTTCCCAGCGGCCACGAGACGCTTGTCGCTGTTTCCCGTGTAAAAATGCACGTCGCCTCTCCATCCTCCTTTGCACCAAGGCGCCCGTGCTTTGCGGCCGCACCCCCTCTGGGGTAGATTAGCAGCCATGCAAACGTTTCCGCAGCGCGGGCAAAGATGGGAGGACCATCCATGGTGATTGACGTGCACGGGCATGTGACGGCTCCGGAAGCTCTGTATGCTTACAAGGCGGGCATCCTGGCCTCCCGCGGGTGGCATGGCCGCGGGAAGGTGGCCGTCAGCGACGATGAAATGGTCGCCTTCCTCAACCAGCCCACCTTCGACACCGGCGAGTCGCACATCGAATTGATGCGCGAGGTCGGGACCGATTTGCAGCTCCTTTCACCTCGCCCCTACCAGATGATGCACAGCGAAAAGCCGGCCAAGCTGGTCCAGTGGTACATCGAGGAGTGCAACAACATCATCGCGCAGCAGTGCCGATTGTTTCCCCGCATCTTCAAGGGCATTTGCGGGCTTCCGCAGTCGCCGGGAGTGAGCCCCAAGAACTGCCTTGCGGAACTCGACCGCTGCGTGAAGGAATTCGGATTTGTGGGCTGCCTCATCAATCCGGACCCGAGCGAAGGTACGGCTACACACGAGATGCCGGGCCTGGGCGACGAATATTGGTACCCGCTTTATGAGCACCTCGTCAAACTGGATCTCCCCGGCTACATCCACGGGGCGGGATGCCGTTCGCCGCGGTACAGCTATTCGATTCACTTCATCAACGAGGAGACCATCGGGGTAATCTCGCTTGTGGGATCGCGGGTGTTCCAGGATTTCCCGAAATTGAAGCTGATTGTTTCACATGGCGGAGGCGCCGTTCCCTACCATGTCGGACGGTTCATTGCCCCGACCTTGCGGCGTGGCGCGGGAGGCGGCTTTTTGGAGAATCTCCGCCGGCTCTATTTCGACACCGTGCTTTACACCCCGCTGGCCGCCGAACTGCTCATCAAAACCGTTGGCGCGGACCGCTGCATTTTCGGGACGGAACGGCCCGGCGTGGGCACCGCGAAGGATCCCAAGACCGGGCGCTGGATGGACGATGTCCGAAGTTATATTGACGCCTTCGACTGGCTCTCCGCTGGGGACAAGAAGACCATCTTCGAGGATAATGCGAGAAGCCTCTTCCGTTTGGACGCCGGCGCCAAATCCGCCGCCTGATTCGGAGGCGCGAAAATCCCAAAGAGATGAGCGAAACACGAATGCCTGTCCTTTATCGAGCCGATCACGTCGGCAGTTTTCTGCGCCCTCCGGAGCTTCTTGCGGCACGCCGCGCGGACCCTCCCGCGCCGCAACGCCTTCGCGCCGTGGAAGATGAAGCTATACTGCGGGTCCTCACCAAACAGAGGGAGCTTGGTTTTCACATTTTCACCGACGGAGAATTCCGGCGCAGCAACTTCATGGGCGATTTCACCGAGGCGGTGGAAGGATTCGACTTCCGCGAAGGACTGGCCCGCGCCTGGAAGACGCAAACGCCCGGCGAGACGCTCTCCGGCCCCGTTCGCGGCATCGTCACTGCAAAATTGCGCGCGGTCCGCCCGCTGACCGGACACGAGCTGCCCTTCCTGAAGCAGCACAGCCCTGGCGACATCAAAATGACCCTGCCCAGCGCCACGCAATTTCCGGCGATCGGGTTTAAATATGACGTCACAGACAAGGTTTACAAAGACCATTCCGCCCTGCTGTGGGACATCGTCGAAATCGTCAAAGCCGAGATGGCCAGGCTCGCCGCCGAGGGCGTAAAGTACATTCAGATCGACGCGCCGCGCTACAGCTACTATATGGACCCCAAGTGGCGGGAATGGATTCGCGCCAATATGCGCACGGACCCCGAAGGAGCGCTGGCCGAGGCCGTCGCCGCGGACAACGCCTGCCTGAACGCAGCGCGGCGCCCCGGTGTCACGCTGGCCATCCATCTTTGCCGGGGCAACAGCCGCAGTCATTGGTACGCCGAAGGCGGCTACGATGCCGTCGCCGAAAAACTGTTTGGCACTCTCGCGGTCGACCGTTTTCTGCTCGAATACGATGATCCCCGCTCGGGCACCTTCGAGCCGCTTCGCTTCATCCCAAAGGACAAAGTGGTCGTGCTCGGCCTGGTCAGCTCAAAGCTCGCTCAGCTCGAGGATGCGGATTCCTTGATCGCCCGCATTCACGAGGCCGCACGATATTTCCCGCTGGAAAACTTGGCCCTCAGCCCTCAATGCGGTTTCGCTTCCACGGCCGATGGCAATCTCCTCTCCGAGGAAGCACAGTGGGCCAAGTTGCGGCTGGTGGTGGATACGGCCCGTCGCGTGTGGGGCTGAACCGGCCCCGCCCGCCCGGAGAGGAACGGAGGAACCTTCGATGGCCAAAATTGTGATGGGCATAGGGTCTTCGCATAGTCCGCTGCTTTCGACTCCCCCGGATATGTGGCATCTGCGCGCGGGCGCGGACCGCAAAAATCCCAGGCATTTCTTTCGCGGCGAGGCCTGCGATTTCGCCACGCTGCTGTCCAAGCGCCAGCCCGGGTTCGCCGATGCAATCACCCCCGCCGAACGCCAAAAACGCTACGACGCTTGCCAGCGCGCCCTCGACGCACTCGCGGCCAAGTTCCTCGAGGTCCGGCCGGACGTCGTGGTCATCGTGGGCAATGACCAGCGCGAGGTGTTCACGGACGAAAACACTCCGGCATTTCTTGTCTACACCGGAAACACCATCGAAAACATCCCGGAGAGCGAAGAGGCCAAAGCGAAGATGCCTCCCGGCATTGCCATCGCGGAGATCGGGCACTGCCCTCCGGGAGGGGCCGTGTATCCAGGATCTTCGGAGCTGGCTGTGCATCTGGTAAATGCACTGATGGAACAGGAATTCGACGTCTCCGAATCCGCGCGCCTGCCTAAGACAAACGGCCACGCCCATGGCATCCCTCATGCCTTCGGATTTCTCTTCCGCCGCATCATGGCCGATAATCCGCCGCCCACAGTGCCTATCTTCCTGAACGCCGGCGTCCCCAATAACCGGCCCAGGATTGCCCGCTGCCTCAGATTCGGGCCGGCCCTGATGCAGGCGATTCAAACCTGGAAGCAGGACGCGCGCGTGGCCGTGTTCTGCTCCGGCGGCCTCACTCATTTCGTGATTGACGAGGAGCTCGACCGGCGCGTACTGAAAGCCATGCAGGAGCGCGATGAAAACGCGCTGGCAGCTATTCCGGAAAGCTTTCTGCTCGGCAACACCTGCGAAATTCGCAACTGGCTGCCACTCTCCTCGGGCATGAATCGGCTGGACAAGCGGATGACCCTGGTTGATTATGTCCCGTGCTACCGCACCGAAGCGGGCACAGGCAATGCCATGGGCTTCGTCTACTGGCAGTAAAGAACCCCTTGGCCAAAGCGGGAATGCGCGGATGACCTCATTGGATGCAAAGCAAGCGGACAGTTATGCCACCCGCCTGAAGCAGCTGGATTCCTGCGCGGTCTCCGACGCACTCGATAAGCTGGGACTCGCGGGCGTGGCCGTCGGGATTGTGCGGATTGCTTCCTCACAGCGGATCGCCGGGCGGGTCCTCACAGTCCAATTGGGCGTCGGCGCGCCGGCTTCGGGAAAGCCGCGCCACCTGGGAACCACGGCAATTGAAGCCGCGCAGCCCGGGGAAATCATTGTCGTCGAGCAGACCACCGGCATCTACTCCGGCTGCTGGGGCGGCATCCTTTCTCTGGGTGCCAAGCTGCGAGGGGTTGCCGGGATGATAGCCGATGGGCTGGTGCGCGATGTTGACGATGCCACCCAGCTCGATTTTCCGGTGTTCGCGCGCGGCGCCACGCCGGTCACAGCGCGGGGCCGCGTGGGCGAGGTCGCCAACAATCAGCCCGTGACGATCGCCGGTGTGAAGGTCCAAACCGGCGATTACGCCATCGCGGATGGCAGCGGCGTGGTGTTCATCGCGGCGGCGGACATCGCGCGGGTCTTGGATGCCGCCGAAGCCATCTCGGCCGCCGAAGCGGCCATGGCTCGCTCACTGCGCGAGGGCAAACCCATCACCGAGGTGATGGGAGCCAGCTACGAACATATGCTCCGCCGCTAGGAACTCCGTCGTGCAGACACAAGACCCATCCATCGCCCGCGCCAATGCTCTGGATACCGCCGCGATCAGTGACGCGCTGGATCGCCTCGGCATTGCCGGGCAATGCCTGAACATCCATCCGCGCGATCCCCGATTCGGTCTTGTTGGCCGCGCCTTCACCGTCCTCTACGGTCCCGCCGGGCGCCCCGCCGGTACCGTGGGAGACTACATTGATGATGTGCCGCCGGGATCCGTCGTCGTTCTCGACAACGGCGGAAGGGAAAATGCGACTGTCTGGGGGGATATTCTGACGGAGATCGCGCACCGGCGCGGCCTTGCCGGCACGGTCATTGACGGGGCATGCCGCGATGTGGCCCTGTGCCTCGAACTCGGATACCCGGTCTACAGCCGGAGCTACTCGATGCGGACCGGCAAGGATCGCGTGCAGGTGGAAGCTGTGGGAATCGCCGTGACCATCGGCGAAGCGCGCGTCGCGCCCGGTGATCTTCTCCGCGGAGATGCGGACGGCGTGGTCGTGATTCCCCGGGAGCACGAAACGGATGTTCTGGCTGCCGCCGAAAGCATCTCCGCATCCGAAGACGCCATTCGCAGCGCTGTTCGCGAAGGCCGGCGCCTGGATCAGGCGCGCCGGGAGCAGGGCTACCACCATCTGCAATCCAAGCGGACCTAGCTTCCCTTCCCCGCGCTGAGTTGCTGCGTAGTCGCCGCGCCTACTCGACCGCCGTCTTCGGGCTCGCCACTGCGCGCCCGCGTTTTCGTTTCCAGACGTAATCCTTGCGAACTTTCTGCTGGTGCTTCTTGATCTGCCCCTCCAGTTCCGCGAATGCCGCCTTCGAGCTCGAGCGGACATCCGGGCCTTTTCCGGTCGCGTGCAGCGTTCCGGTCGGCAACTTCAAATTCATAGCGAAGCTGAACTCGACCTTGCGCGGCGCCTTCTCGACAGAGTTGTGCAGATGCACCGCATCGGAGTTGTAGCGCGAAAGCAGGCGCTCCAGCTTGCCTACGTACCGGTTAAAGTCGCTGGCGATTGCTTCCCGGGAGTCCGCATCGACCTGGCTATAGGTGATTTTCATTCTGGCACCCTGTAATGAATAGGCTAAGAGACATGGGGGCTGTCTGGCGGGGCGCGCGGCCATCACAGCCGCATCGGCTCTCCGGAAATTCTCGCCCTTGGCGCATTTTCGCCTGTGGACTACTTCTTGAAAAGGTCTTCAAAGGCCTTGCGGGCGTCAACAGGTTTGGCGGCAGTAGCCGGGGCTGGAGCGCTTGTGGCGTAGCTGACCGGCGACGTGTCTTTCTCGACCGTCATGCGAAACTCGAAAAACGTACAGCCGTTCTTCGCGTCCTTCTTGGCGATCCGCTCCGGGATCGGCTGCGTGCACTCAAACTGCTTGCCTGTATCGAAGTGGACGCATTGCTTGCAGCAGTGCAGCTCGGCATGGCAGCGCGGACACTGGCCGTTGGGATCAAAGCCCGGCGCGAGCACCGCGCCACAATTCGAACAGCGCACCCGCATAACGGTGCCCACCATGCGCGGCGTCCGCGGGCCCAGCAGGTCCTGCTTGGGGCGCGGCTCGCTCGGATGCTCGGGGCGTTCTCGCTTCCTGTCTTCGGCATCGCGGTCGCGATACCCCCTCTGCTTATACTTCCGCTCCATGAACACCTCCTGGGGGATAATCCATCATACTCCGAAATGGCTCTGGCGCGCCCATTCTTAGACCCCGGGCCGCGCAGCGCCCTTGCGGCCGCATCGAATCAGCCTGGCCGGCCGCGCGTTTGCCTCGCCCACCTCCGTGAAAGTCCCTCGAAAGGCGGGTCCTGTCGTACAAGTTCCCGGGGACAGCCAAAATCGGAGAGTGCCGCTTCCGCCGCGAGATAGCCACTGCGCACAGCTCCCTCCATGGTAGCGGGCCAACCGGTCCGAGTCCAATCGCCGGCAAGATATAGCTTCTGGGCGGCAGCCCGCGCCGCGGGCCGCCAGGCATCCGCACCCGGCTCGGGAGAAAACGTCGCGTCAATCTCCTTGATCACCGTCGCCTTCACAAGCGCGGCGGAGCGCGTCGCCGGCAGCACGTCCGCAAGCTCCTTCCGGCAAAGCTCGATGATCTCCTGCCGCGGCCGCGGCGCAAGATCATATGATGCGCTGATGACCAGTTGGAGATACTGCCGACTCGCCTCATCTCCCTCCGCACCATGCTCCGAATTTCCAACGGAAGGTTCGGCGGCGTGCAGAAGCGTTCGGTTGAAAATCCACTGCGTCGTGTGATCGAGCAGCGCCAGAAACGGCTCCGTCATCACCGGCCGGTCATACCATAGGTGCACACCGGTGATGGGGGATGCGCGCAAGCGCCTCAGTCCCTCGAGCGGGGCCCCCTTCGCACTCAGTTCCGGCGGAAGCATCTCTCGCAGCACGTCGTGCGGAACGGCGGCAATGCAGGCGTCGGCGGCCATTTCCGTGCCGTCTTCGAGGACAACGCCGGCGAAGCGGCCGTCGCGCAGGCGAATCTCGCGGACTCCGGTGCGCAATCGAATTTCACCCTTGCGGTGCACGATGGCGTCCCGGCACCCCTGATAGAGCTCGGCCAATGGCACCGACGGGATGCCCAGTCGATAGCCGCCGCGGCTGGCGAGAAAGGCCTTCCAGAATACTGCGATGCCATAGATGGCATCAGTTCGCGCCAGTTCTTCGTTAAGCGCGCTCACCAGGACAACGCGCCAGAATCGCTCGATGGCCCCCGGCGTTTGCCTCATCGAATGCAGCCAATCGAGCATGGACATTCCCGGCGCGCCCGGCGGTTCACCCCCGGCGCGGGCGATGGCAAGCATGGCATGGGCGATTGCCCGCTTATCCGCCATCGTCAACGCGCCAAAAAAAAGAAACGATGGCGCCAAGTGCAGGGGAGGCGGCAAGGGCCAGGCTCGGATCACGGAACGCCGCCCGCGGCCATCCGCGAAATAGAGCTTGTCGTAAAACCGGATTTTGCTGTCCGCTTCGGCGCGGCGATAAAAATCGGCCAGGTTCGTGCAGCAACCCAGCGTCACATGCTGGCAATTGTCTACTTCGCTGCCGTCCGGCAACGTGTAGGAAGTAGCGCGCCCGCCAAGGCGGGGGCGCTTTTCCAGCAAGCAGACCTCGAGGCCCGCTTCAGCCAGCGCGACGGCGGAGGATAGCCCCGCCAAACCGCCGCCGATCACCAGAACGCTTTGCGAGGGCATCCTTCTTCCACCACCCGTTCATCTCCGCCGCCAGCAGATATCGGACCTTCTTCGTCCCGGAGACCGAGACGTGCGGCCCGAACACATCAAACCCGCGCTCCTCGATCCGGGCCAGCAGCGCGCTGTAGGTACGCACCAAGGCCCATAGTGTGGCCCGGCTGTCCGCCTCGACCAGGGAAATCAGCGGCGCGCCTTCGGCGTACAAGTTCCACGCGCGCTCCGCCTCGAAGGAGAGAAGGGCTTGCAAGCGAGACGTCAAAGGGCCTCGCAGTTCCTCTTCGCTGACTCCGAAGCGGGCCAGGTCCTCCTGCGGCAGATACACTCGGCCCATCTCGAAATCGGCGCGCACGTCGCGCAGAATGTTGGTGAGTTGAAATGCAAGGCCCAGCCGCTCCGCCAGGTCCGGCGAGCGCGAATCGCGGAATCCAAACACATACAGGCAAGTCAGCCCGACCGTGCCGGCTACGCGGTAGCAATATTCCGACAAGCGATCAAACGTGGCATAGCGGGCGACCGTCAGGTCCATCTCCGCGCCGAGGATCAGGTCGTGAAAATAGCGCGTGGGAATTCCGAAGCGGGAAATGGTGTCCGCCAGCGCGGGCAGCACCGCATGGCCCTGTGTGCGCCCTGCGACAGCCTCGTCGAGCCACGCGCGCCAGCGCGCCAGCCCCTGGCGCTTCGAGGCGAGATCGCCCGGCTCGTCCGAGACGTTATCCACCTGCCGCATGAACGCGTACAATGCGCACAGCGCATTGCGCCTGTCCCGCGGCAGACCCCAGAACGCGAGATAGAAGCTGCTGTGCGACGACCGGGCGATGCGTTTGCATTCCCGGTAGGATTCCGCAACGATTTGCTTCGCATCCGGGCCGGTCGCGAGGCTCGCGTTTCCCATCTGGCGCGCGGGCTTGGACACCGGCGCGGATGGCGTGTGCCGGGAGGAAACGATCCGCGACACGAGCGCCCTTCCCAGCAGGCCAAGTTGCTTCCGCTTGGTGAGCGCGGGCCGGCGTCCGAGAGTGTTGTAACCCGCTGCTTCGATCGCATCGAGAATCGCCATGCCGCCGCGGCTGAAGAGCTCGATGTCCACGCGCAGCGCGGCATCCACGGTCCGTGCCAACGGCAGCCCCTGGCGAAATAGCTCGCGTGTGCGCGCAACCAAATCGCGCATCATGCGGACATAGCGCGCATCGAAGCGCCGTTCGATGATGTCCTGTTCCGTCAGGCCATGCGCCGCGAGCGCGGAAAAGGGAATGTAGATGCGCCCCTTTTCAAGGTCCCGAGAGACGTCCTGCCAGAAGTTGGCGAGCTGGAGTGCCGTGCAGGTTTGATCGGACATCCACTGGCGCTCCTCGTCCCGGTACCCGCAGAGATAGAGCACCAGCCGGCCCACGGGGTTCGCCGAGTAGATGCAGTAGTCCAGCAGATCGGGCCAGTCAGCGTAGCGAGTCACCGTCTGGTCCTGGCGGAAGGCGCGCAGCAAGTCCCGGAACGGGCCGATGGGAATCTCCTTCGCGCGAATCGTCTCACGGAGCGCGATCAGGACGGGATGCGCCGGCATGCGGCCCGGCTGGTAGATCAGGCCCAGCTCGTCCTCCCAGGCGTCCAGCAGGGTCAGCGCCCGGTTCCGGTCAGGAATTTCGTCGCCCAGATCATCCGACCAGCGGCAATACGCGTAGACATTGTAAAAATGCTGTCGCAAGCCCCGCGGCAAAAGCCAGGACACGACCAAGAAATTCTCGTAGTGGTGGGTGGCCAGCCATCGCGTATAGCGCTGCGCCGCATCGGCGGTGCAGCCCTCGGGAGGGAGATGGCGGGCAATTTCAAGTTCAGGCGTTAGCTGCATTGCGAAAGGGCCGGGAAAATTGAATTATCTTCAACCTCTTCTCCGCGCGTCCACAGCTCAGTGAGGCAACAGCCGCAAGGACATAATCGGTGTTCGATTGCGAGTACGGCGCTTGCAGGGGTCACGTACGGAATGCCAGAGACTTCTTTCCTATCAGCCCGTCGCGCCTCGCTGCGTGCCCCCTGCTGACGGTCCTGCCTCCCATCCATGGTATTCGATGGCCCAGACAATGCAAGCGGATGTTGCATCGCGGCCCCCAGGAGGCGTCAGGTCCGCCTTTGCATTTCTCATCGCGTCTACTAACATAGGATGCGAAGGCGGCGTCTTCCGGACCTGCGATGAGGAGACATCCTTTTCGTTCGCGCGGAGCCATATGTGCTGCGGCGAAACGCGCGGGCGCTGCAGGTCGTCTCTGTTAAAGTATAAAAGTATCAAGCCGGAAAGCGGCTCCATGGCAGAAACTGGAAAAACAGAACCGAGTCATGGCCGCGAAGCGTCCTCCCAGGGCGCGGCGCGGTCGCATCGCGGCGTGCTGATCGCAATAGTTGCCCTGTTGGTCGTCGCCGCCATCATCGTCGCCGGCATCGAGCCGAGGAGAAAGGCCCGGGCTGCTCTGGTGCAGGAAACGCATGAGCTGGCGATTCCCACCGTTGCCGTCGTTCATCCGAAGCTCGGCGCACCGCGAACGGAAATCGTCCTTCCGGGAGATATCCAGGCGTTCATTGATTCGCCGATCTACGCGCGCACGAACGGCTATCTGAAGCAGTGGTATGTGGACATCGGGGCGCACGTCAAGGCCGGGCAGTTGCTCGCAACGATTGAGACTCCGGAACTCGACCAGCAGCTCGATCAGGCCCGTGCGGACCTGAACACCGCCGAGGCCAATTACCGCCTGGCGCAAATCACCGCCGATCGATATCAGGACCTGCTCAAGACCGATTCCGTCTCCAAGCAGGACGTGGACAACGCGGTGGGCGATTTCCAGGCCAAGAAAGCCATGGTGGCCTCGGCACAATACAACGTCAAGCGTCTCGAAGAGTTGCAATCCTTCGAGAAAATCTACGCCCCCTTCGACGGGGTGATCACCGCGCGCAACACAGACGTGGGCCACCTGATCAATTCCGGCGCGGGAGTCCCGGCGACGGAGCTGTTCCATATTGCGGCGATCAAAAAACTGCGCGTCTACGTCAACGTTCCCCAGCAGTACTCGCAATCCGCGCGCCCGGGAATGTCCGCGGACCTGACGCTGCAGGAATTTCCCGGGCACCGCTTCCACGGCGTTCTGGTCCGCACCGCGCGGGCGATTGACCTCGCCTCGCGCACCCTCCTGATCGAGGTGGACGTGGATAACCCGACCGGCGAACTCCTTCCCGGTGCTTACGCGGAAGTCCATCTCAAGATTCCCCCCGGCTCGCCCTACCTGATTGTTCCGGTCAGCGCGCTGATTTTCCGGTCGGCGGGGCTGCAAGTCGGGATTGTCCGCAACGGCGACCGCGCCGAACTCGTCCCTATCACCGTCAACCGCGACTTGGGAAACGAGGTCGAGGTGAATTCCGGTCTCGCCGCGAATGATTCCGTCATCATCAATCCTCCGGACTCGCTCATCACGGGGGAGGCGGTCCGGCCAGTCGCGGCCACCGAGCAGGAAACCGGAACTGGCTCCGGCGAGGGGCAATAGTGCCCGAGCAGGCGCGTCCGGGATATCTTCCGTCCCGTTACGTTTCTCTTTTCAGCCTCGCGGCACTTTTCATCGGCGGATGCACGGTCGGCCCGAAGTACGTGCGGCCAACCACGGACATTCCTCCTGCTTACAAAGAATCTCCAGACTTCAAGCTCGCCCAGCCCTCCGACGGCGCACCCAAAGGAGACTGGTGGGAGATTTACGGCGACCCCAAGCTCGACGCGCTGGAGGACCAGGTAAGCGTTTCGAACCAGACGCTAAAGGCTACGCAGGAGCAATTCGTCCAAGC
This sequence comes from Acidobacteriota bacterium, assembly GCA_021780215.1. GTDB lineage: Bacteria > Acidobacteriota > Terriglobia > Acidiferrales > UBA7541 > Palsa-295. The sequence continues at coordinate 5,327 of JAJXZD010000104.1, read as the reverse complement.
GCGGGCGGCGATCCGTTTTGCGCGATCCAGTTACTTTCCGCAAGGCTCCGTCGGAGTGTCCGCTTCGCGCAGCCGAATCTCGGCAAACCATCCCCTTTTCACTGCCAAATCGCCCTATAACGATTTCCAGCTCCCGGGAGACGTTTCCTACGAGCCCGATGTCTGGGGCCGGGTGCGCCGCACCGTCGAAGCGGCCCGTTCCGAGGCTCAGGCCAGCGCAGCGGACCTGGCCAGCATTAGTCTGAGCCTACATGCCGAACTGGCTGCCGACTATTTTCAACTGCGGGGCTTAGATTCCCAGGCCCAGCTGCTCGATTCGACCGTGCTTTCCTATGAGAAGGCTCTCGATTTGACGCGCAGCCGCTATGAAGGGGGTGTCGCCTCCGCCGTGGATTTGGCCCAGGCGCAGACGCAGCTCGAAACTACCAAGGCGGAAGCGATCGACGTCCGCGTGCAGCGTTCCGGGTTCGAGCACGCCCTTGCGGTTCTCATCGGCAAGCCGGCCTCCTCGTTCAGCCTGCCGCCGCAACCGCTGACCTCTGGCCCTCCGGACATTCCGCCGGACGTTCCGTCGGCGTTGCTCGAGCGCCGCCCGGACATCGCCGCGGCCGAGCGCCGCGTGGAGGAAGCGAACGCTGGAATCGGTGTTGCGCGCGCGGCCTTTTTCCCCGCGGTTTTGCTCGGGGCCACTGGAGGGTTCGAGAGCGGCAGCATTACCACCCTTGTCCAAGGCCCCAGCGGCTTTTGGTCATTGGCAGGATCTGCTGCCGAACTTGTCTTTGAAGGAGGCCAGCGCCATGCCCTCGCCGCTCAGGCGCGCTCGGCCTATGAACAGTCCGTGGATCAATACCGCCAAACCACTCTGACGGCCATTCAGGAAGTGGAGGACAATCTGGCCGCGCTGCGCATTCTGCGGGACGAAGCGAAAACCGCGGATGCCGCCGTCGCTGCCGCGCAGCACTCCCTGGATCTTTCCACCACCCGCTACCGCGGCGGCGTGACCAGCTATCTCGAAGTGACCACCGCGCAAAGCGCCGCGCTGGCCGATGAGGTCAGCACGGTGGACATTTTGACTCGCCGCATGGTGGCGAGCGTCCTGCTGGTCAAGGCGCTCGGGGGCAGCTGGAACGTCTCGCAAATTCCCCGCTTGTAGTTGTCAGATGGAAAGCCCCGGCCAGTTCTTAGTCCGGCTCCTGCGTGATAATCATGACGTCCACGGCCTGGGCATTTCGGAGGAAGCGGTTAATCGCATTCATATACATCAACTTTTGCCAGCCCTCCACTGCCGTCCGCCCGAAGATCATCTGGGTGATGCGCTTCTCACGCGCGAACTGCGCCGCAGCATCCGGAACGCTCGGCCCTTTCAGCCGCACCGGCTTTGCTCCCAGGCTTTCAGCGAAATGGAGGTTGGCCTCGAGGGATTTTTCGCTGACTTCATCCGGCTTCCCGCCGGCATCCACGTGTAAGGCATACCATTCGGCATCCATGCGCCGCGCCATGCGCGCCGCCCGCGCCAATAGATACTGCGCCTTCGGTGCCGCACTGATGCACACGGCGATGCGCTCGCGCGCCGCCCAATTTTCCCGAATCTCGCGTTCGTCAAGGTAGGAGAGCAGGCTGCGGTCCACCTGCTCGGCTACCTGCCGCAAGGCCAGCTCGCGCAAGGCAATCAGGTTGCCCCGCCGAAAGAAGTTCCGCATGGCCTGCTCGACCTTGTCCTCGCGATAGACGTCGCCGCGCCGCATGCGGTTCTGCAGGGCCTCCGGCGTCAGGTCCACCATCACGGTTTCTTCGGCAATCTGCAGCACCCAGTCCGGCACAGTCTCGCGCACCACCACGCCGGTGATGGCGTGCACGGTGGGAGCGATGCTTTCGATGTGCTGGATGTTGACCGTAGAGAGCACGTCAATGTTGGCGGCGAGAATTTCGAGAACGTCTTCGTAGCGCTTGCGGTGCTTGCTGCCGGGGATGTTGGTGTGGGCCAGTTCGTCCACGAGGACGACGGCTGGGCGGCGCGCCAGAATCGCTTCCACGTCCATTTCCTCGAAGATCGTTCCCTTATAATCCACTTTGCGCCGCGGGATAATCTCCAGCTTCGATACCAGTTCGACAATTCCCTTGCGGCCGTGAGCTTCGATCAGGCCGGCAACAACATCCTCTCCGCGGCTGCGGCGCCGGATTGCCTCACTCAGCATCCCGTAGGTCTTTCCCACGCCGGGAGCGTAGCCGAGAAACAGCTTCAGGGCCCCCTTGGTCTTCTGAGGGGGAGAAGCGGCTGCCAGCCATTCCTCGGGGGTTTTTAACGGGGACATGATCTCCTCACGTGCTCCTGGAGAAGAGCGTTATAATTCGCGGGTGCGGTCACTTGTCCTGAAGCACACGCTCCGATTCGCGGCCGCGTTCGCAGCCGTTATCGCCATCACGGTGGTCTACCGCACGATTCTTCCTGTCAACGCCACCACTGCCGCGCTGACCTTCCTGCTGGCTATTCTAGCCGTTTCGGCTCTCTGGGGCATGGCCGTTTCCGCAGCGATGTCTATCGCGGCCATGGTGGCCTTCAACTATTACTTCCTGCCGCCCGTCGGCCAGCTGACCATCGCCGACCCGCAGAACTGGGTGGCGCTGGGGGCCTTTCTGGTTGTCGCTGTGATCGCCAGCCATCTATCTGCCCGGGCACGCCAACAAGCCGCGGATGCCTCGTCCCGCCAGCGCGAAATCGAGAGGCTATATGCCTTCAGCCGGGGGCTCCTCGAGTCCGGCAATGTGATGGAGCTGCTGAATCGCATCCCCTCGCAAATCGTGGACTCCTTCGAGGTGGGCGCCGCCGCACTTTTCCTGGCGGAAGAACAGAGGGTCTACCGCTCCGGCCCGGAAATCCCAGCGCTCGATACGGCGAGTCTTCGGGCGGCCCTGCTGCGCGACGGGCCGATGATGGATGCCGCCGGGAGTCTCTGCTTTCTGCCTGTGCGCCTGGGCATGCGCCCCATCGGGAGCCTCGGAATTTCCGGGCCAATACTTTCCCGGCAGACGCTCGATGCGATCAGCTCCCTGGTGGCCATCGCCATGGAGCATGCGCGTGCCGTGCAACAGCTAGGGCAGGCCGAGGCGTCCCGCCAGGGCGAGCGCTTGCGCACGGCGCTGCTGGATGCCGTGACCCACGCACTGCGCACGCCGCTGACGTCCATCAAGGGCGCGGTAACCAATCTGCTCTCGAACAATGGATTGACGGAGGCCCAGCGCCACGACCTGCTAAACGTCATCAACGAGGAAACCGACCGACTCAACCGGCTGGTCGGCGAAGCAGCGGAAATGGCGCGGCTGGACGCCGGCGAAGTGGAATTGCGCATCGAGCCTCAGCCTATGGAAGGGATCATCTCCGCCGCTCTCGAATCCTGCCGGAGCGTGATCGGCAGCCATCCGGTCCAGGTCCATATTGCGCAAGGGCTGCCCAAAGTTCGGGCGGATCTGGCGCGAGCCAGGGAAGTTCTGGTTCACTTGATCGAGAATGCCAGCCAATATTCTCCCGCCGACCAGCCGATTACCATTTCGGCGGAGTCCGCGGAGAACTCCGTGGTCACCAGCGTGGCCGACCGCGGCGATGGAATTGACGATCTCGAGCAGGCATTGATTTTCGAGAAGTTCTACCGTGGCAAGGACCAGCGCTACAGCGTAGCCGGCACAGGAATGGGCCTGCCTATTGCCAAAGCCATTGTCGAGGCTCATGGCGGCTCCATCAGCCTCACCAGCCAGCGAGGCGCCGGTTCGGTATTTTCCTTCACTCTTCCGGCAGACATTCCGAGGCCGGGCAGCGCTCCTCCGCCTTCTGCGGCAGACCAATGAGCGCGGCGACGATCCTGGTGGTGGATGATGAGCCTCAGATCCGGCGGGTCCTTCGCACTACGCTCATTTCCCACGGCTACACCGCGGTCGAGGCCCGCAGCGCCGAGGAAGCGCTCGAACTGCTTCGCGAAGGCCGCCCGGACTTGATTCTCCTCGATGTCAATCTTCCGGGGCGCTCCGGGCTCGAAGCCTGCCGGGAAATCCGCGCCACGAGCGATATCCCCATCATCATGCTCACGGTGCGCAACACAGAGCGCGACAAGGTCGAGGCACTCGATGCCGGCGCGGACGACTACGTGGTGAAGCCCTTCAGTGCGGAGGAATTGATGGCCCGCATCCGCGCCGCCCTCCGCCGGGCCGCTCCCCAGGAGTCGCTGCCACCGTTCGTCTCCAGCCACCTGAGCGTGGATTTCGAAAAGCGGACGGTCTCCGTGAAGGGCCAGCCGGTCCGGCTGACCCCGAAGGAATTTGAACTGCTACGCCATCTGATGGCTCACCAGGGAAAAGCCATCAGCCATCGCAGGCTCCTGCAGGCCGTTTGGGGACCTGATTACGGTGATGAGACGGAATATCTCCGCGTCTTCATCAACCAGCTTCGAAAAAAAATTGAGCCGGACCCGCGCCACCCCCGCTACATCCATACCGAGCCGTGGGTCGGTTACCGCTTCGAATCCGCCGGATAAAGCCCGGATGCCGGCGCAAAAAAAATGATTGCCGCGCCCACAGCGCGTTGGCGTCAGTTCAGCCTCCTGTTTACTGCCCGCCAAAGTGGAAGCTACGCAGCCCTCCGCTAATCGCTGGGCCGCGAGTGCAGAATGATGCGCACGCCGCGCTGGGCGTTCAGGTCCGTGGTCCGCTGCCAATCCACGTCATCCATCTCGACGGAGTCCTCGCTGCCGTCCGGCAGGACATACGACAGGTGGCTACCATCCACCCAGTAATCGGTCACTGGATAAATTGCCTCGGACCTCATCACCACGAGCGTGAGGCGGCCCGCCGAAGCCGATGCGGCGGGCGTTGCGCGCACCCGCTCCATTGCGGGGATGGCTGGCGGAAGGTAGCCTAGCCGCGGGTAATTCGCAGGGGGAGACGAAAACCTGTGATACCCGGAAGGAAGAGCGCGGGATTGAGGCCGCGCGCTCGCGTAAGCGTCCTCGCTCCGGTTCCGGAGGGATGCGGAATACGGATTTATCGCCGGCACCGCTACATCCTCCATCAGCCGCAGCGTCATGACCTGCTCGTTCTTGAGCTTTGGCTGGGGGCCGCGCGCGGGAAGCGGGGTTGTAGAGCGCGATGGCGAATCCCGCCTCCGCCGCCGCCGCCAGCCGCCGCGTCACCGTCTCCCACGGCTTGAGGTTGTCGGAGAGCGAGAGGACGCAGAAATCGTGCCCGAGCGGCGCGCCCACCCGCGCCGCCACCGCCAGCATCGCCGAGACGCCGGGGACGATTTCGACCGGCAGCGCCCGCCAGCCCGGCTCGCCCTGCTC
>JAJXZD010000060.1 GCA_021780215.1 Acidobacteriota bacterium | reverse complement strand
CCGCGGGCGCGCCGCTGGCTTCCGCCGCTGAAAGGCGGGTGTCGGAATGATCTCGATTCCCGCCGAGCAGATCGCCAATCTTCAACGGCTGGCGCCCGAGGTCGTGCTGTGCCTCGTTGGCATGGTGATCATGATCGCCGACGCGTTCGTGAGCCGGGCCGGGCGCCGCGCGCTGGGCTGGCTGGCCTTCTTCGGATCGCTCGTGGCCCTCGCCGCCGTCCGCATCGCGGCGGAGCACACCGGACCGGCTTATAGCCATCTGTTCAGCAACGACACCTTCAGCCTGTTCGTGCACGTGGTTGTGATAGGCGCCGCAGCGCTGGCCATTCTCGGCTCGCTCGATTATCTCGACCGCGAGGGCATCCAGCGCGGAGAGTTCTACGCGCTCGTACTGTTCGCCGTGGCCGGCATGGGCATGCTTGCGGGCGCCAATGAATTGGTCACCGCCTTCATCGGCCTCGAGATGAGCTCCATTGCGAGCTATGTCCTCGCGGGATTCCGCCGGCGCGCGGAGCCTTCGAACGAGGCCTCCCTGAAATACTTTTTGCTTGGATCGTTTGCCACCGCGTTCTTTCTGTACGGCATCGCCATGGTCTATGGCGCCACGGGCACAACTCGCGTGGACATGGTGCCCGCGGCACTCGAGAGCGCGGGGCGTCTTCCGGTCCTGGCGCTCCTCGGACTCGGCTTGATCTTCACGGGACTGGGATTCAAGGTGGTGGCCGCTCCGTTCCAGGCCTATGCGCCGGATGTCTATGAAGGCGCGCCCGCGCCGGTCACGGCGCTGCTCGCTTCCGCGCCCAAGGCCGCGACATTTGCCCTGATGGTGCGTGTCTTCTCGGTTTCCTTTCAATCCGCGGGCCCCATTTGGTTCTGGGCCATCTGGGTCTCCGCGGTGCTGACGATGTTCATCGGCAATCTCGGCGCCCTTGTGCAGAACAACGTAAAGCGCATGCTGGCGTATTCCTCGATTGCGCACGCCGGCTACATTCTGGTCGCTTTCGCCGCCTCCACGGAACTCGGCGTCGCTGCTGTGCTCTTCTATCTTGCCGCCTACGTGCTGATGAAGGCGGGCGCGTTTCTGGTGGTGACGCATGTGAGTCAGGAGGGTGAGCGGCGTCTTTCGATTCAGGATTACGCCGGCCTCGGCGTCCGTCAGCCGGCCTTGGCGGCATGCTTCTCGCTGTTTTTGCTGTCGCTGCTCGGCCTGCCCGCGACGGGCGGATTTCTAGGGAAATTTTTCGCCTTCCAGGCAGCGCTGGAAAGGCAGGGGCACGCCTTCATCTGGCTGGTGGTGATTGCGGCCATCAACAGCGTGATCGGCGCCTACTATTATTTGCGCGTCATCATCGCGATGTATTTCTGGCCGCCTTCGCAGGACTACACCCCCTCGCCGGTCGCTCCCGCGCTTACTCTGGCTCTCACTGCTGCCGCCGCAGGCGTCGTGTATTTGGGCCTGCTCCCGGGCCGCGTCCACGACCTCGCTCTCGCCGCCGCCCAGTCGCTCGCGCTGCGCTAACGGGGCAGCGATCGCGCGGGACTTCGCGCATCGCTCGGCGCTTCGACATTTGTCTTCCTTGTTCCGTGCGCGGATTAGCGACCCGAACCTGCCGCGCGATGCCGATGCCCTTCGCGTGGTCGCCCATGGGCGTGTGCTTCTTGCCGTGTGCGGCAAGCGCCTAATCCGGCCTGCAAAAAAAGAAAGCCCGGAGGCTCGCCGCGCGAACCTCCGGGCTGGAATTTCCGTAGAGGCTTACTTGACCTTCAGGAAGATGATGGCGAACGTGTAGAGCGCCATCGACTCGATCAGCACCAGGCCGAAAATCAGCGCGAATCGAATCGCTCCCTCGGCGCCCGGATTGCGCGCCAGCCCTTCGCAGGCGTGTGCAGTGGCCATGCCCTGTCCAATGGCGCCGCCCACCGAGGCGATGGCCATGGAAAAGCCCGCCGCGAGCGCGACCCAGTTGGTGGTCGAAACGGCCGCCGGCGCGCCACCCTGGGCAAACGCCGCCGGGGCGAACAGGCTGATGACGACCACGGAAAGCAGAAACAGCGCGTACCTTCTCATCGTGTTCTCCTTGTTATAAATTGGCCGCCAGGAGGTGGTTCCCATCCGCCTGGGGAGGCGGGGGGCTCACACTGCAGCGGCGATCAAGCCCGATTAGTGCTCTTCCACGGCTCCGGCCACGTAAATGACCGGAAGAATCGTGAATACAAACGCCTGCAGAACGGCCACGACGATGTGCAACAAGATGAAGACAAGCGGAATCGTCAGCGGAAAAATCGCCGCCGCATATCCCACCCCGCTCAGTTTCGCCAGAGCGACGTAGATCGAAAGCATCATGCCCAGGAAGATGACGTAAAGCATTTCACTGACCAGCATGTTGACCCAGAGACGAACGGTCAGCGACAACAGCCGAAAGGCGTGGCTGAACACCTCGATGACCAGCATGAGCGGGGCCATCGGCGCAATGGGGCCGAGAAAGTGCTTCCCGTGGCCGCCCAGGCCGTGCTTGGCAATCCCCGCGAGGTGATAGTAGACGAAGACGACGATGGCGCAGCCGAGCGGCACCGTGACCGTGGCCGTCGGCGCGTCCAGCGTAGGAATCACGTTGATCAGATTGCAGAAGAGAATGAAAATGCCGACGGTTCCGATCAGGGGGAGATAGCGCTCGCCGCCGTGGTGGATGTTGTCGTTGAGCAGATCGCGGATCCCCACTCCCATGGGATTCGTCAGCACCATTTCCATCACCTGTTGCGTGGCTCCGGGGCGCTCCACCGAAATCCGCGCCTTCAGCCAGAGGAAAAAAATCACCGCCGCCACGAACACAAGAATTTCCATCGAGACGGCGTTGGAAATCGGGTATTCCGGGCTCTCGACGGGAATGTGCAGCGCGGCCAGCAGGGCCGCCACCGGCTTGCCCAGCAGGTGGTTCAGAATCACCGCCACCCAGATTGGCTTCTCCATGCGTCCTCTTCAGGGATTTCCAGGGGGATTCCGCGATCCCCGGAAAAGCAGGCCTGTACCTTCGATGATTGCCGCGGCGGGCACCGAAGCAAAACCCGCCAGGAGGCTTACTGCAGGAAGACGAATTCGTGCAAGGATAACATAGCCTCCCAGGAACAGCAACGCGTAGCGCCCTGCAAATTTGAAATATACGCTCCGCGGCACGCGCACTTTTTCGGCGCCTTCCTGCGCTCGTGAAAGCCGCGCCAGCGTGGCGACTCCCTGCTTCATCCAGCGAAAGTTCAGCCAAGAAAGAGCCGCGCCCGCTGCCACTCCCGCTCCCGCGCGCAGGCCCCAAATCGCCGCCGCGCCCACCGCACCCAGAGCTCCGGCACCAAGCGCCAGCAGTTCGATACGCCGCTCGGCCGCGGCATAGATGGAATCATTTGCGGCCATCGCCCTGCTTTCTTTCCGCGCGCGACAGCCGCTTCAATATGTCGCGCAGGGCCAGCCCCAATCCGAGCGCGCCTCCGGCCAGCGTCAGCAGCGGAGAGAGCCGCAGCCATCGGTCGAGGAAATAGCCGCACGCTCCGGCGGCCAATACCCATCCGACCAGCACGAAGGGAAGCTCCATGGCCATGCCCAATTGCTGCAGAAATGACGCGGGACGGCTGCGCGGGGCGGAATTTTGTGGGGACACCGGTGCTCCTTCCCTGTGCGGCGCGCGAATGGAATGAGTCTACAGCAGGCGGGCAGCGGCGGAAAGCGGGTCAGTCGTGGCGTGCCCCGTGCAGCACGGCAACGGCGTGTGGAAGCAGGTCGGCAACCGCATCGAGCGATTCGACCGCCCCGCGCGGGCTCCCCGGCAGGTTGAGAATGATCGTTTTGCCGCGGATCCCGGCGGCCGCCCGTGAAAGCAGCGCGCGGCGCGTCTTGGCAACGCCCGCGGCACGCATCTGCTCGGGCAGGCCTGGAATCAGCCGTTCCACGACGGCGGCGGTGGCTTCCGGCGTGACGTCGCGCGGGCCGAGGCCTGTCCCTCCGGTCGTCAGCAGCACGTCGGCTCCCGCGGCATCGGCCGCCTCCCTGAGGAATTCCTCGATAGCCGGCCGGTCGTCCGCACAGACAGCGGAGGCGACCACGTCCCAGCCTAGCTCCTTGCAGCGGGCCGCAACCACCTGCCCCGAGCGGTCTTCCACCCGCCCGGCGGCCACCGAATCGCTGATGGTGAGAATGGAAACCCGCATGGAGGGATGCCGCTATCCGGCTGTCTCGACCCCTTCGGCCGAGCTGTCCCGCTGCCCTTCGTCCATCAGCCGCAGCGCCTCCATCAGCAGGCCGGTGGTCGTGCGGGAAATGGTGGTGCGCGCCGGGGCGGAGTTGAAGTCAATTTCGAATTCGCCGGCCGGCCAGCGCACCACCTGGAAAACCGCTTCTTCTCCTTCGGCCGGGCCGAGGCGCGCGTCGGCGCACTGCCCGCTTGAAAAAAACATCTCGCAGGTGTCGTCGCCGTGGCGGATGGTGAGCTGGCATGACTTCTGCCCCATCTCCAGCGACTGCATCAG
>JAJXZD010000173.1 GCA_021780215.1 Acidobacteriota bacterium | reverse complement strand
CTCGATGCCAACCGGAAGACACGCGCCATGGCGCAAGCATCGCTGCGCCGGAACGCGCGCGATACGCGTGGACTGCTGGCTCTGACGCTGGCCGACGGAATGGAGTCCGACTACGACGCGCTGATTGAACGGAAGCAACTCGCCAGCCTGAACCTGATGCGCCAGGCCGAACGCGAGGCTCGCCGCCTGCTGGCGGAGGATCCCTCCGAGCAGGACGCCTACGTGGCGCTCGGCGCCAGCGAATACATCATCGGATGCATGCCCTCCTACAAGCGGGCCATGCTGTGGTTCGGCGGAATTCACGGTGACCGCGCGCGAGGAATGCAGGAATTGCAGCAGGCCGCGGAGAACGGCCACTACCTTCAGCCGTTCGCCAAAATCCTGCTGGCACTGGCCTGCGAGCGCGAGCATCAGCCCGGGCAGGCGCGGTTGCTTCTGACCCAGCTCACCGCCGAGTTTCCCTCGAACCCGCTCTTTGCCCACGAGCTGGCCCTGTTGGATGGAACCGCTGCGTACTGAACGGGCGCGGCGGACCTACCACTTCACGCGGACGCGATAATCGAGCATAGCGGCGCCATTCTTGTCCACGGGAACATCGAAGCCCAGGGTCGAGGAATCGAGCTTGGTCCATTTGAAATTCGCGTTCTCCAGCGTCCAGTCGCCGCCAACCGGTTCGCGCACTTCCACCGTTACCGGGACATCCTGATGATTGCGTAGCGCAATCTGATACTCCATCTCATAGGTGTTCCCGGAAATCTTCTGCCACGCAATCTGCCGCCGCTCGCATTCGATATCAAACGCGTCACCCGCATACAGGCGCACCGCTTCTCCGCGGGGTGTGTGGGAAATGGAGTCCTCGCCGATGAATTGTGGTCCGCCGCGCGAAGCTGGCGCGTAGAGCCGCACGACGCCGGCCGGCAGCGGAATTCCCAGCCCGCTCTGCGCACTGTTCTGGAAGCGATAGTAGATCCGGACGGGCTGCTTCATGGCGTTTCCGGTGCCCTGCGCGCTGCGGTAGTAGTACGGCTGACCTTCCGTGGAGAGGTATCTTTCGATGGGTATGCCCGTGCCGGAGAGCAGCCGAATCTGCTTCGTTTCCTTGTCCTGAATCGAAGTTCGGCGTCCGAGCGTGTAAAGGTGATAGCCCGCAAACGCTTCCTGCTGGATCCCCGGCGCCAGAGGGGCTGCAGCGCTCATGGCCATCGGGCGCGGGAGAATTCCCGCGGGCGGGGTGGCGCGATGCACTTCGCCCGCAACGAGCTGCACCGAGGCATTGTTGAAGGAGGCGCCGCTGTTGTTCATGAGCGTGACCCATCCTTCCAGGTCCGCGGTCTTCGCGTCAGAGGCCACAGTCAGCACATAGTTCGCCGACCAGTTCATATTTCCGGTCAAATATGACGTTTCGACGCGCTGGGCGCTCGGGCCGCGGTTCTCGAGCCGCCAGACCAGCGTCGGGTGCGGATGCAAGTCCGGCGGCAAGGCCGGGAATCGGTAGGATTCGGCCGCCATGCCGGTGACAATCTCATCGCCGATCTTCCAGACCGGCTCGTGATTGTAAGAGAGCAACAGGGCCTTGGTTTCCACCCACTTCGTCGAACCAGCCTCGCGCTCGCGCCGAACCAGAACCACTTCCCGCCCGATATATTTTCGCAAGAGCGTCTGCGGGTCGAGCTGGTCAAAATCGTAATTCTGCTCAAGTGCCAGGAGCTTCCCGGGATCGCTGAGCGAGCGGATCTCAACCGTCACGGGATTCACCGACGCGGGCACATCTTCGAACGCGAGGGAAAATGCGCCGGCCGGAAGGCGAAGTTGGCGGACGTCGCGAACGAAGGCAAGATTGGTGTCGTACACGGCGAGGGAGATTTCAGCGCGGTCTTTTTGCGTCGTGAGCACATCTGCATTTGCGGGATGGTTATCCGAAGAGCTAGCGGGCTTCCCTTCCTGCCCGCCACTTGGAAGAGGCGCCGTCAAGAAGATCATCGCCAGAACAACTGCCGCCGCATTTCGTGATTTCATTGTCTGCCCTCCCGGCACCGGCAGCGTATGTCCCAGGGGCGCTCTTTCCGCCAATGCATTGGCGCGGGCCCTCGCGCCAATGGGCATCGGACCCGCACATGCCGGTGGAGAGGCCATTTTATGCAATCTGGTCAGGGGGATTAAGGAAATTGGCCGAGGCGCGTATATTTCCTCGCGGCGAGAATGGAAGAAAAATCATCCCGTTATGGGAATTGATACGTTCCCATTTTGGCATATAATTCATAACGTTAGCGTTAGACTCAGGATGCGTAATTCGATCGCTGGGCGAATCCCAATATGAAACTAAACTCCATGCGCAAGCTCGGAGCAGACATGCGCTAATTCATTTAGTTTCTATGAGAAATCCATTCCCGATTGGCTTTCCCAATGCAGTGATCTACGCGCAGAAAGGGGAATGCAGATGACCTCGAGTGGAACAGGGGCGGCAAGAGCAACCGAGCGCCCGTTGGCGCAGGCGGTTCTGATCGTGGACGACGAGGCAGCCACGCGCGAGCTCTGCCGCGACGTGGTGGCCGAAGCCGGCTTGCGCGCGCGCGCTGTTGCGACCACGGAGGATGCGCTCGAAGCGTTGGAGCAGGCGCCTGTGGATATTGTCATCACCGATCTGCGCGTGCCACAGATAGGAGGCCTTGAGCTGCTGAAGCGCATTCGGGAATCGCATCCCGAGATTGCGGTAATTGTGCTGACGCAGTACGGAACGATTGAGAGCGCGATCGAGGCCACACGGCTGGGAGCAGCGGATTACCTCACCAAGCCGTTTCATGTGCCCGAACTGCGCGGCAAGATTGACCGCGTGGCACGCGCCCAGGAAATGGACCAGGAGAACCGGCTTCTGCGGGAGGAGCTGCGCACGCGCCCCGGCTTTGGGGGATTGATTGGTGTCTCTCCCAAAATGCAGAAGGTCTACCGCCTGATCGAGAAGGTCGGACAGCACAACTATCCGGTTCTGATTCTCGGCGAGAGCGGGACGGGTAAGGAACTGGTCGCACGCTCTATTCATTTCTCCGGCTCCCGCCGGAACAAGCCCTTTGTTCCGGTGGACTGCTCGGCGCTGGTTCCCACGCTGATTGAATCGGAGCTGTTCGGCTATGTGAAAGGCGCCTTCACCGGAGCCCTCCACACAAAGACAGGGCTGATGGAGGCCGCGGGCAGCGGCACGCTCTTCCTCGACGAGATCGGCGACCTGCCGGTGGACCTGCAGGCCAAGCTCCTCCGCGCGTTGCAGGAAAAAGAGGTGAAGCCGGTCGGCTCGACGGACCGCATTCCCATCTCCACGCGAATCATCACTGCCACCAACCGCGATCTTGAATCCGCCGTGCGCCAGGCTCATTTCCGCCAGGATCTTTTCTTCCGGTTAAATGTGGTGCAGATCAAGCTGCCTCCGCTGCGCGAGCGGAAGACGGACATTCCCATCCTGGTGAACTCTTTCCTGGAAAAATTCTCGGAGTCCGGCGGCCACACCCGCGCGATTTCCGAGGACGCTATGACTCGGCTGATCTCCTACGATTGGCCGGGCAACGTCCGTGAGCTTGAGAATGCCATCGAGCGCGCCGTGGCGCTCGGCTCGGGACCCATCCTGCACGCCGGAGATCTCCCCTCCAACCTGCAATACGGCGCAAGCCACCGAACGCCGGCGACTGACGAACTACTTCCCCTCGAGGAGCTCGAGCGGAGAGCCATCCTGCGCGCCTTGCATGAGGCCGGCGGAGACAAACTCGCCGCCGCGCGTCTGCTCGGCATCGGCAAGACCACGCTCTATCGAAAGCTCAAGCAATACGAAGCCGATTCGCGCAACTCCTTGAGCTAGTCCTGCCAGCGAGGATCCCCCGCCACAGGTGAAGTGTGCCAGCGGCGGAGATTTTCCCTTCCGGGAATGAACTCGCGCCACAGGTATCGAATCGGGAACCCCGCTGCCCTGCCCGCTCGCAAAACATCGCACATCTACATGTCTTCGAACCACTTAGGCAACCAACGCCACTTGGCCTGATGGATGCAGAGAGTCAGGTGTGCGCGCAAGACCATATCGCGCCCGAAGCAAGACCATGGGGCATTTGCTGCGTTGCGCCCTCGAATATGCCATTGCTCTGATCATCGCGATGCTATGCGGTCTCTGGATTGTCCGCGCGCGCTGATCGAGGAACCCTGAGTGCAACGCCAATGAGGTTTCACAAAGGGCTGAAGCTTGTGGCAATCACAGAGCCAAGGAAATCTCTTCGCGGGCACGCATCCCAAGCGCGGGCCATCTTATCCAGCCTCCCGCCGGCCGAACCGACGTTCCTTGCGCTCTTTGAATCAAGCGGCGAGGCATTGCTGGTGCTTGATTCGGGAGGCAGTATCCAGTGGGCCAACAAAAAGGCCCGAGAGTTGCTGCGCCTCCCGGCCGCACAAACGCGTGGCCGGGGGCTGGGAAATCTTCTGCGGGACTCGCACATTGAAAAAAAACTATCCAGGCTCCGGTCCGGCGGCAAAGCAACA
>JAJXZD010000098.1 GCA_021780215.1 Acidobacteriota bacterium | reverse complement strand
CCGCGGCTTGATGGCCACGCCTATCGCCTTCGCCACCGCGCACATGGCCGCGATCTTCATCCATTACTTCCCGAAAGCCTCCGCCGGAGTGCTGACCCCCGCTGGGCTCCCGCGCGAAACTCGCCGCGCCATTCTGGCCGCCGCGCGCTCGCACGATTTCCGCATCGCCCTCAAGATCACCCGGCTCAAGAAGCAGGACGACGAGGAATTTTAGCTGGCACGCCGCGCGCCCCGGCGCGGCATCCGGTCCTCGATATGACATTCCCTTTCCGCCATGCGAAAATGTGTGTCTATGGCCGAAGCAACTTCATCTGTGCGCAAGGAAATCCTGCCCAACGGCATCGTGGTTCTCACCGAGCCGATGGAGCACGTCTATTCCGTGTCTCTGGGCATCTGGCTGCGCGCGGGATCGCGGCAGGAGCCGCCTGCCCTGAACGGAATCTCCCATTTCATCGAGCACATGGTGTTCAAGGGCACGGCGCGGCGCAGCGCCGAGGAGATCGCCCGCGAAGTGGACAGCGTCGGCGGCATGCTCGACGCCTTCACCTCGAAGGAGCTGGTCTGCTTCAACTCCCGCGTCCTCGGCGGGCATCTCCCTCAGGTGTTCGACATCCTCGCCGATCTGGTGCTCGAGCCGAAGTTCGCGGAGGAGGACATCGCCCGGGAGCAGTCCGTGGTGCTCGAAGAAATCCGCATGACCCAGGACAATCCCGAGGACCTGGTGCACGAACTTTTCTCGCAGAACTTCTGGAACCCGCACCCCCTTGGAAGGCCGATCCTGGGCACCCCGGAGACTGTCTCTTCCTTCGGGCGGGGGATGCTGCAAGACTGGTTTCGCCGGTGCTACACGCCGGAGCGGCTGGTCATCACCGCCGCCGGGCATCTCGATCACGATGCGTTCGTCCGGCTGATCTCGGAGCGGTTCGCGCATCTGGCGCCCGGCGACCGCGACCTCGCCGACGCCGCGCCGCAGCCCGCGCCGCATATCACGCTTCGCACCAAGCGCGAACTCGAGCAGGTGCACATTTGCCTCGGTGTCCCAGCCCTGCCGATGACCGATCGCCGCCGCTTCGCGCTTTCCGTGCTGAACAACGTCCTCGGCGGAGGCATGTCCTCGAGGCTCTTCCAGAATATTCGCGAGCGCCAGGGGCTGGCCTACTCGATCTTCAGCGAGACAAACGCGTATCGCGATGCCGGCACGCTCTCCATCTATGCCGGCACCTCCCTTGAAACCGCCACGCAGCTCGTTCGCTCCGTGCTCGAGGAATTTCGCCGCCTGAAGGAGGAGCCCCTCAGCGCGGAGGAGTTGCGCCGCGCCAAGGATCATCTCAAGGGCGCCACGCTCCTCGCTCTCGAGGGATCCGGCCAGCGCATGAACAGCCTGGCCCGCTACCATATCTATTTCGGCCGGCAGTTCACCCCCGCCGAACTGATCTCCCTGCTCGAAGGCGTGACCGCCGAGGAGGTCCAGGAAATTGCCCGCCAGTTCTTTCAGCCGGAGCTTCTGGCCGCTTCGGTGGTCGGCAACCTCGACAGCTTTCGGCTCACCCGCGAGCAGCTCTCCTTCTAGCGCCCGCCGAAAAAAATTCGCCGGATGCACGCGGGCGTTCCACCCGTTCCTCAACATGCGGATGAAATCGCGCGGGTATCGTGCTACGGTAATTTGCGGCGGCGCGCCGGAAGTTCCTGACGGAGCGGATCATCCAGCGATGCGCCGGTGAAGAGAACAATGGAGAACATTCAGATCACGCTGCCGGATGGAGCGGTTCGGGAATTTCCCCGGGGCGCCACGCCGGCGCAAGTGGCCGCCGCGATTTCTGCGCGCCTGGCCAAAGAAGCGCTCGTGGCGCGCGCGGACGGCGAATTGGTGGACCTGTCGCGCCCGCTCGACCGCAGCACCAAGCTGGCCATCCTCACCGCCAAGGACGGCGACGCCGTGCAGGTCTTTCGCCATTCGGCCGCGCACCTGCTCGCCGCCGCCGTCCTCGACCTGTTTCCCGGCGTGAAGCTCGGCGTCGGCCCGCCGATTGAAACCGGCTTCTTCTATGAATTCCTGCGCGAGGAACCGTTCACTCCCGAGGACCTCGAAAAAATCGAGGCGCGCATGCGCCAGCTTGCCGCCCAGGACATTCCCAACGAGCGCAAGATGATTCCCAAGCCGGAGGCCCTCGCGCTCTATCGCCAGGGGAATCAGGAATTCAAGTGCGAACTGGTGGAGGAGAAGGCCGATGAACCGATGGTGTCCTTCTACACCACCGGCAAATTTCTGGACTTTTGCCGCGGCCCGCACATCCCCTCCACCGGACGCATCCGCGCCTTCAAGCTGATGAGTGTCGCCGGCGCATACTGGAAAGGGCAGGAAGGCAATCCGCAGATGCAGCGGATATACGGGGCGTGCTTCGTCGAGCAAAAGGAACTCGATGACTATCTCCACAAGCTCGAGGAGGCCAAGCGGCGGGACCACCGCAGGCTCGGGCAGGAACTCGACCTTTTCAGCATCGAGGACGAGGCCGGGCCCGGACTGATCTTCTGGCATCCCAAGGGAGGCGCGATCCGGCGGCTGATGGAGGACTGGCTGCGCGCCGAGCTGACCCGCCGCGGCTACGATCTGGTGTTCACGCCGCACATCATGCGCCTGAACCTGTGGAAGACCAGCGGCCACGCAAATTTCTACCGCGAAAACATGTTCGGCGCGATGGAAGTGGAAAAGGACGATTATCAGCTCAAGCCCATGAACTGTCCGGGGCACATCCTGATTTACAAATCGCGCCTGCGCAGCTATCGCGAGCTCCCCATCCGCCTCGCCGAACTCGGCACGGTCTACCGCTACGAGCGCTCCGGCGTGCTGCACGGCCTGCTGCGCGTGCGCGGCTTTACGCAGGACGACGCCCACATCTTCTGCACGCCCGGCCAGATCGAGCAGGAGATTCAGGATTGCGTCGAGTTCGCCTGGGAAGTTTTGCGTGTTTTCGGCTTCGACCGCTACGAAGTCGAGCTTTCGGCCCGCGACGCTTCCCGGCCCGGAGACTATGCCGGGACGGTCGAGGAATGGGAGCGCGCCGAGGGCGCCCTCATCCACACGCTCGAGCGGATGAAGGTCCCCTACAAGTACATGCCCGGAGAGGCGGTCTTCTACGGCCCTAAGATCGACGTGAAGCTGGTGGATGCGATCGGCCGGCCCTGGCAGCTTTCCACCGTACAGTTCGATTTCAATCTGCCACGGCGCTTCCAGCTCGAATACGTGGGCGAAGACGGCGGGCGCCACGCGCCGCTCATGGTCCATCGCGCGCTGTGGGGATCAGTCGAGCGGTTCTTTGGCGTGCTGATCGAACACTATGCGGGCGCGTTTCCCGCGTGGCTTGCGCCCGTGCAGGCCTCCGTGCTGCCGTTGAGCGAGAAGTTCGCGGACTATGGGCGGCAGGTGCTCCGGCGACTGCGCGACGCCGGCTTTCGCATCCATCTCGACGACCGCAACGAGAAGCTCCAAGCCAAAATCCGCGACGCGCAGATGCAGAAAATTCCCTATATGCTCATCGTCGGAGGAAAGGAAGCGGAAGCCGGCGCCGTTTCCGTGCGGCACCGCTCGAAGGGCGACCTCGGGCCGCGTTCCGTTGAGCAGTTTATCGCCGACCTGCGCAGCGAAACGGACGCACGCACGCTGTAGCGGCTGCCAGTCACGCCGGAAAATGAGACGCCCTGGCTCCCGCGCGGCCGCCACGGCCCTGGCATTTCTTCTGCCCTGTCTTGCCGTCTTGGCCGGGCCGCAGGCAGATTCCGGCTGGGCCGCCCGGCAGTTCCCCCGCGCGTTCGAGGATTTTTTCTCCATCCAGAATGCATCGGGCGATTTCATCGCCGTCCGAGTGCACCGCGCCGATGCAAATGACCTGCTCGAATATTCGGTGATTCTCGAAGACGCGCAGGACCACCGGGCGCTGCGCGCAGTGGTTCGCGAGGCACGGGGCGCCTCGCTCTTTCAGCAGCTCGCGGCTCTGCACGCCCGCCGACCCGCGGCCTCCTATGAGCAACTGAAAGGCGAATTAAAAGTCGCGGAGTGGAAACTTTCGGCCGGGCAGTGTCCGGCCATCGCCGCTCAGCTCCGAGCGTTCGAGGGCATTGATTTTGTCCGCCCCCGGGACGACGACCCTGTGGCCGCGCATCCTGTCCTCTACGAATTCAACGAGACGCTCTCCGGAGGCGGCCAAGTCCTCGAATATGAGGACTCACGGCCTCTCCCTCGTTGGGCGCGGGCCACGCGCCAAGCCCTGGACGCCTGCATCGCCGCCGCGCCCGCGGGCAAAGCGGCGCCGTAGAATTCCGGGATACACCTTCATCCGTGCGTCCCTCGGCCCACGAAGCCGCCCTTCTCGCACCACCCTTGCAGGAGCCTCGACGATTGTTATAGCCTCGGCCCCTCGGGGGTAGATCAAAATGACGAGCCATCGCCTTTCTGGATACCTTTCTATTGCTTTTGCGCTCATTCTCACGGGCGCCAGGGTCTGCCGCGGGCAGGCGCAGCCACCGCTGCCGATCGCGCCGACGCCCGCGCCGACATGGAGCGCATCCCTGGTGAAGCCGTGCGACCGCGCTTGTCTGGCCGCGATCATGGACGGCTACATGAACGCGATCTTCCAGCACGATCCCGCTGCCGTCCCGGAGCTTGCCCGCGATGTCCGCATGACGGAAAACACCGCGCCAATGGACATCGGCGAGGGAATGCTTTGGCGCTCGAAGGTCGAGCCGACCGGTTTCAAGATCATTGTCGCGGATCCGGTTTTCGGGCAGGTCGCCGAACAGGCGCGCGTGAAAATCAATGGCGAGGACTCGCTCGTCGCCATCCGCCTGAAAGTGGATCGCGGACAGATTCAGCAGATCGAGCATCTTTGGACGCGCGGCGTGGACAAAACAGCGATCCCGCTGCTCACCACGCCCCGTCCTGGACTCATGGACGATGTTCCGCCGTCTCAACGCACCCCGCGCAATGTGATGATCTGGGCGGCAAACTCGTATTTCGACGCGCTCGAAGGCGACGACGGAAAAATCGCGGCCCTTGCCGGCGATTGCGTCCGCCACGAAAACGGGTATCAGACCGTCAACAATCCCCCTCCGGGCGGGCGCATGATGCCCTCGCCAATCCTGCCAAATCCAAATATGCCGCAGGGACAGTATCAGTTGAAGATCAGCATGATGACCTGCTCGCAGCAGATCTCCACCAAGATCCTGAACTTCATAAAAAAGATTCGGCCCCGCAGAGTGCTCGTGGTAGACGAACAAAAGGGCGTGGTGGCCACATTTCCGCTTTTCGTGGAAGACGGCACGCGGCGAGGCGCGCCTCCCAACTCGCCCCCGGGCATGATGCTCAATCTGGACACGATGGAAACTTTCGGGATCCGCGGCGGACTGATTCATGAAATAGAGGCCTTCCCGTTCGTCACGATTCCGTACGGATTGGGAAACGGCTGGACCGAAGGTTCCGGCCGCTGAGCGCGCCGGCAAGGCGCGGACAAGGAGGAACACCATGCGGGCAAGACGAACGGCTCTCGGCATCGGGGCTCTCCTGGCCGGCCTTCTGGTGGGCGGGCCGTGGATACAACCGGCGCAGGCCACCGGCCCGATTCCTGTCAATTGCGACCGCGCGTGCCTGGAAGGGCTGGTCAACCAGTATCTGGCGGCCCTGGTGGCCCACGATCCGAAGCGTTTGCCTCTCGCGGCCGACGTGAAATACACGGAAGACGACCAGGTGATGCAGGTCGGGGACGGATTCTGGGGCACGGTGACGGCCATCGGAAACTATAAGCACTACTTCGCCGATCCGGAAAGCGAGCAGGTCGGCTTCATGGGCACGATGCACGAAGGTGAGCACCTGGTGATCATGGGGCTGCGGCTGCGGGTGCAGCTTGGGAGAATCACCGAGATCGAAACGACCTATTACCGCCAGGGCGGAGGCGGCCCGAACAATATCGCCGGGCTGGACGCGAGCAAGACGGAATCGCTGTGGTTCGACGCCATTCCACCCGCGCAGCGCGCCACCCGCCAGGAATTGATCAACATCGCGAACATGTACTTCGCCGGCCTGGAAAACAACAACGGCAAGGGCGTTTATCCATTTGCCGACGATTGCAACCGCATGGAGAACGGCATCCGCACCACGAACAACCCAAGCCTTTCTCCCAACGCCCCTTTCAACGCCTTTGCCCTGGGCTGCAAGGCCCAGTTCCAAAGCGGCTACTACGCGGTGGTGACACGCATTCATCACCGGCGCTTCCCGATCGTGGATCCGGAGAGGGGAATTGTGTGGGCCTGTGTGATTTTCGATCAGAACGGCACGGTCCACACCATCCATTTGACCAATGGCCAGACCGTGACCATGAGCAGCATCTTCAATCGCCCTTCGAGCATTGAGGTGACCGAGGCGTTTCGGATCGAGAACGGCCTGATCCGCAGGATCGAAATGGTCGGCTCGGGCCTGCAGTACCATCTCAATTCCGCCTGGGGCGGAATCAGCGATAAATAGGCACGCGGAAAGGGACAACGCTCTCGTGAGAACTCTCTGGATCGTCATCATCGTCACCGCAGTCATCGCCGCCGGCGGATGGGCCGGCGAAGCGCAGGCGCAGAACGCATCGAAGACACCTTCTTCCGCCCAGACGGGCGTCCAAGCCGGGGGAACGGAATCGGGCATCGCCGTCTTTCAGGAGCACTGCATGGGATGCCATGGAAATCCGAGCTTCCCCCGCGCGCCTCTGCCTGCTGTGATCCGGCAAATGTCTCCGGAGCGGATTTATGAGGCCCTGACCACCGGCGTAATGAAAGCCCAGGGCGCAAGCCTCACCGACGGGCAGAAGCGGATGACGGCCACGTTTCTGAGCGGCCGGCCGCTCGGCAGCGCGAAGCAGGGCGATGCCAGGGACATGCCCAACCACTGCGCCACCAATCCTCCGCTGGCCGATCCTTCCTCGGAGCCGGCGTGGAATGGATGGGGCGGTGATCTGGCCAACACGCGCTTCCAATCGTCGGCGAGCGCCGGCCTCGCGCCGGAGGATGTTCCGCAGCTGAAGCTCAAGTGGGCGTTCGGATATCCGGACGGGCTTTCCGCCTTCGGCCAGCCAGCCATCGTCTCGGGGCGCGTGTTTGTGGGGACGGACATCGGCTACATCTATTCGCTCGATGCCCAGACCGGCTGCGTCTACTGGTCCTATGAAACGAAGGGTTCCGTTCGCACCGCCATCACCGTCGCGCCGGTCCGCGGGCGCGGTTCTGCCAAGTACGCGGCCTATTTCGGCGACGCGCACGCAAATGCCTACGCCCTGGACGCGCAGACCGGCCGGCTTCTGTGGATGACCAAAGTCGCCAGCCATTTCGTGGCCCGCGTGACCGGCGCGCCCAAGGTCTACGGCGGGCGCGTCTATGTGCCGGTGTCGTCGTCGGAGGAATTCCAGGCCTCGTCGCTCGACTATCCCTGCTGCACCTCGCGTGGCAGCGTTGTCGCGCTCGACGCAAGCAGCGGCCGGAAAATCTGGAAGACCTACGTCGTCGGCACGCCGAAGCCGACGCGGAAGAACTCTCGCGGCGTGCAGCAGTATGCCCCCGCAGGCGGCTCGGTTTGGAATTCCCCAACCATTGATGTTCGCCGCCACGCCATATACTTCGGCACGGGAGATGGCGAAACGGAACCTGCTCCCAGCACCACCGACGCCATCATGGCCCTGGACCTGAAGGGCGGAAAAGTCCTGTGGGTCTTCCAATCGCAGGCTGGGGACGCTTTTCTGGGAGGATGCAGCGGCGCAACGCGCACCGACAACTGCCCGTCCGTGAACGGCCCCGATCAGGACATCGGCAACTCGCCGATTCTGCGGACCATGCCGGGCGGCAAGCGAGTCTTGGTCTTTGGGACAAAAAACGGGCGCGTGTTCGCCCTGGACCCGGACCGCAAGGGCGCGCTCCTCTGGAAGACCAGCGTGACGCCGCCATCCGGCCCCAGCCAGAATGCTTTCTACGCGGCGCTGAACGGCGTCGTATGGGGCGGAGCGGCCGATAACACGAGCGTTTACTATGGTCTGGCGGCCGGCGGGATGGTCGCCTTGGATCTGGCAAGCGGCCGCAAGGACTGGTACATGCCATTCTCGAATACGCGCATTGCCAACTCCGCCGCGGCCTCAGCAATTCCCGGCGTGGCCTTCGTGGGCGGGGCCGACGGAATCCTGCGCGGCGTATCCACGGCCGACGGGCGCGTTCTTTGGAGCTACGACACGGCCCGCAAGTTCGAGACAGTCAACCAAGTCCCCGGCCATGGCGGAGCCATCAGCGCCGCCGGGCCTGTCATCGTGAACGGCATGCTGTACATCGGGTCTGGCTACGGCGTCACGGGAAACAATTCCGGCAACGTGCTGCTGGCCTTTTCGACACGCTGAGGCGCCACTCCCCGTATGCCAAAGGCCGGCGGATGAGGCTTTGCCAGCTTTTTGAGGACGGGCGGCAAAGCCATGTTATACTTTTTCCCCGGTCTTAGAGGCCGGGGCGCGGGGTATTGTCCGCGGGGGCAGCAGAGGCGGGTTGTGTACCCGGGAGGTGGGTTTATCGCAGAGAGAAGCGGCGGCTTGCGGGTGAATGAGCGCATACGCGCACGCGAGGTGCGTCTCATTGACGATGCAGGAAATCAACTGGGTGTGATGTCCTTGTTCGACGCGATGAAGGCGGCGCGGGATGCCGGTGTGGACGTGGTCGAAATCTCCCCGAGCGCCGTTCCCCCGGTCTGCAAGCTGGTGGACTACGGGAAGTTTCTCTACGAGCAGAACAAGAAAGCCCACGAGACCAAGAAGCACCAAAAGAGCTCGCACATCAAGGAAGTAAAGTTCCGGCCGTCCACCGCCGAGCATGATTATCAGGTGCGCAAGAACCAGATCATCCGCTTCTTGGGCGAGGGTTTCAAAGTCAAGGCGATGATTTTCCATCGCGGCCGCGAAATGGCCCATCAGAATGTGGGCCGCGCGAAGATGGAACGACTGCTCAAGGACATCATGGATCACGCGCAGGTCGAATTTGGCCCGCGCATGGAGGCCAATATCCTGCTGGCCTTGCTGGCTCCCAAGAAAGGGACCAGCGCTCCGGCTCCTGCGCGCCCTCCGCAATCTGCGGCGGGCAGCCCGGCCTGAAAATTCCAGATTCCGAGGAAATCGTGAAGAAGAACAAAAAGGCCAAGCTCAAGACGCATCGTGGCGCGGCCAAGCGTTTCAAGATTACTTCCACCGGCAAAGTGATGCGCTGGCGCTCCGGAAAGCGCCACCTGCTCGGCACCAAGAAGCCGCGGCGGATGCGCAACTTGCTCAACAAAGTCGTGGTGAATCCCGCGGACGCGCCCAACGTGCGCCGCGCGCTTCCCTACGGCTTGTAGGCGTCTTTTCACGCCAGGCAGAGCGCAACGGGTGCCTGCCGGCGGGTAGCTCGGGTTTGTACGCCGGGCTGCCAGGGATGTTCCGCGAGACAAACCCGTCCCCGCTGCCGCGCGGTTCCGCGGGCGGTGGACTTTTGTCTGTCTCCCACCGGAACTCCAACGTGCCAGCGCCGGCAAGGCGCGCAGAAGGAGAATCGTTCCATGGCTCGAGTCAAACGCGGCACCAAGCGGCGCGCGCGGCGCAAGAAGCTGCTCAAGCACGCCAAAGGGTTTTTCCTGACCAAGGGAAAGCTCTACCGGTCGGCAAAGGAGGCGGTGAACCGCTCGCTGCGCTATAGCTACCGCGACCGCCGCACGCGCAAGCGCGACTTCCGCGCCCTGTGGATCCGGCGCATCGGGGCCGCCGCGCGGAACAACGGCATCACCTACAGCCAGCTGATCCACGGGCTGAAAGCTGGCGGTGTCGAGATTGACCGGAAGATTCTGGCGGACATGGCCGTGCGGGACGCCGAGGGGTTTTCGGCGCTGGCGGCCTCGGCGAAGCAGCATCTCGCCGCCGCCCCCGTGCGCCCGCAGCCTGCGGCGTAGCGGGCCGGAATTCGCAGGACGTTCTGCGGCGGGGTTTCGCCTCTCGATGACGACCCACGATCCTACCGAACAAACCCTGGCGCAGCTCGGCGCCGTCGATCCGGAAGCCGTGGCGCGGCAATTCAGCGAATTGCGCCAGCGGTTCGATGAGCAGGCGGCTCGCACGTCCGGCGCCGAAGCCTGGCGGGCGTTTGTCGTCTCCTGGACCGGAAGAAAGTCCGGCACCCTTTCCCACATCGGTGACAACTGGCTGAAGCCCGCACCGCCCGCATTGAAGCGCGCGATTGGCCAGGAGCTGAACCGGCTCAAGGATCACATCGAAGCGGTCCTTGCGGAAAAAAGCAGGGGAATCGAAGCTGCGGAGCAGACCGCCGCCGCGGCCCGCAGCAAGCTGGATCTCTCACTCCCCGGCGCCGCGCGCGCGCTGGGCACGCGCCACCTGATCCGCCAGACCTACGAGGAGCTGCAGCACATTTTCCTCTCGATCGGATTCAGCGTGGTCGAAGGCCCGGAGATCGAGACCCCCTACTACAATTTCGAGGCGCTCAACATTCCCGAGCACCATCCGGCGCGGGACAACATGGACACGTTCTACGTCGCGGGATCGCGCGAACTGCGCCTGCTGCGCACCCACACATCCCCCATGCAGGTCCGCACCATGGAAAAGCAGCCGCCCCCCGTGCGCATCATCGTTCCCGGAAAGGTTTATCGCCGCGACAATCCCGACGCCACCCATGGCTATATGTTCCACCAGATCGAGGGCTTGGCCGTGGATACGGACATCACCTTTTGCGATTTCAAGGGCACGGTGGAACATTTTGTGCGCGAATTTCTGGGGCCGCAGGCCCGCACGCGGCTGCGTCCTAGCTATTTCCCGTTCACCGAGCCTTCGGCGGAGGTGGACGCGAGCTGCCACGTCTGCGGAGGCAGCGGATGCCGCACCTGCAAATTTTCCGGCTGGATCGAGCTTTTCGGCGCGGGGATGGTTGACCCGGCAGTGTACGGCTTCGTCGGGTACGACCCCGGAAAACTCTCCGGATTCGCCTTCGGCATGGGCGTGGACCGGCTGGCAATGATGAAATATGGCGTGAGCGAACTGCCGCTGCTCTATCAGAACGACGTGCGCTTCCTGCGCCAATTTCCCTGATGCATTCTGCGGCGACTATGACACCCGTCGGCCCGAAGGAGCGATTCTCCAATCGTGTGGAGGAGTATGTCCGCTACCGGCCCGGATATCCGCAGGCGATTGTGGAGCTGCTGCGGCAGGCATGCGGGCTTGCGCCGGAGTCCGTGGTGGCCGATGTCGGCTGCGGCACGGGTCTCCTGGCGCGGCTATTTATCGAGAACGGCAACACGGTGTGGGGCGTCGAGCCGAATGCGGCGATGCGGCAGGCGGGGGAACGTCTGCTGCAAGGCCAGGCAAGATTTCGCAGCGTAGCGGGATCGGCCGAGGAAACCACGCTACCCGCCGCCAGCGCTGATTTCATTGTCGCCGGGCAGTCGTTTCACTGGTTCGACGCGCAGGCCGCTCGGGGGGAGTTCGCGCGCGTGCTGCGGCCGGGCGGATGGGTGGCCGTTATCTGGAACGAGCGGCAGACAAACGCGTCCCCTTTCCTGCGGTCGTATGAAACGCTGCTGCGCGATTTCGGAACGGACTACGCCGAAGTCGCGGCGAACTATCCGCGCACCCGGCAGATGGAGGAGTTTTTCGGCCCGGGCGCGTTTCAGCAG
Source organism: Acidobacteriota bacterium (assembly GCA_021780215.1). Taxonomy (GTDB): domain Bacteria; phylum Acidobacteriota; class Terriglobia; order Acidiferrales; family UBA7541; genus Palsa-295. The sequence continues at coordinate 6,672 of JAJXZD010000098.1, read as the reverse complement.
AGAGTTTTTCACAACGAGCAGATTCTCGACTGGGAGGGCCTGCGCGGGCGCCTGCTAAGCTCCTCGTACTCTCCACCGAGAGGCGATTCGCGGCACGAACCCATGCTCGCCGAGCTGGAAAACATTTTCCTGGTGCATGCCGAGAACGGCCGCGTGCGCGTTGCATACGACACGCGGGTGTATTACGGCCGGTTGGCGGCTGGCGGTGCGGAGGCGGGCGTGCGATGAAAGTGGTCTATCAATGGCTGCGTGAATTCGTGGATGCCCCGCCCGCGGCGGAACTCCGCGCGCGCCTGGCTTTGGCCGGCCTGGCGGTGGATTCCATTGAGGAGAGCGTGGCCGGGCCAGTGCTGGACGCGGAGATCACCGCCAACCGCCCCGACTGGCTGGGGCATTACGGCGTGGCGCGGGAAGTGTCCGCCATTTACCGCACGCCCCTCAAGCCCCTCGCACCAACACTTCGGGAATCGGTCGAGCCGGCATCCGGCGCCACCCGCGTGGACATCGAAGCACCGGACCTGTGCGGGCGCTACACGGCGCGGATTCTCCGCGGGGTGAAGGTGCAGTCCTCGCCGGGCTGGCTGCGCCAGCGCCTGGAAGCCATCGGGCAGAACTCGATCAACAACGTGGTGGACGTCACGAACTACGTGATGTTCGAGCAGGGCCAGCCCTTGCACGCCTTTGACCTTGACCGGCTCGCGGGGCGGCGGATCGTGGTGCGGCGCGCGGGGGCAGGCGAAAAAATTGTCACCCTCGACGGAATTGAGCGTTCGCTGCCGAAGGATACGTGCGTGATTGCCGACGCGGCGCGCCCCGTGGCCATTGCCGGCGTGATGGGCGGAGCGGAGAGCGAAATCGGCTTTGCCAGCCGCCATATTCTGCTCGAATCGGCCTGGTTCGATCCGGTCGCGGTCCGCCGCGCCTCAAAGGCCCTCGGCCTCCGCACCGAAGCCTCCTACCGCTTCGAGCGGGGCGCGGACCCCGAAATGGCGGAGCTTGCCTCGCGGCGAGCCGCGGAGCTGATTGCGGAGCTGGGCGGCGGCGAAATTCTTGCCGGCGTTGTGGACGCCTATCCGGGCCGCGTGGAACCGGCAGAGATCCGGCTGGCGCGGCAGGAACTGCTCCGCGTGATGGGCGCGGACATTCCTGACGGCGATATCGAGGCGATTCTCGCCGCGCTGGGCTTCGCACCCGAACGCGTGGACGTCCCTCACCTTCCCGGCTCTCGCACCGCGCGGTGGAAATGCCGGCAGCCTTCATGGCGCCGCGACGTGACGCGCGAAATTGACCTCATCGAGGAAATCGCCCGGCATCACGGGTACGACAAGTTTCCCCCGCGCCTTCCACCCGCCCGGCAACCCGCGCATCGGCTGCCGCACGCCGCGGCACTGGACCGGCTGCGCGAGCGGCTCATCGCCCTCGGCTACCATGAAATTGTGGAAATTCCGCTGGTGGACGCGCGCCGGGACAGCCTGTTTCGTCCTGCGGGCGTGGAATCCGCGGTGATCGCCAACCCGCTGGCGGAGGACGCTTCCATCCTGCGCTCGAATGGAATGGTCAGCATGGCCGGCGCGCTGGGCTGGAATTTGAATCGCGGCCAGCGAAACCTGCGGCTGTTTGAAATCGGGAAGGCCTACGAGCTGCGCGGAGGCGAGCCGGCGGAAACGCCCGTGCTGACGCTCGGCGCTACCGGCCTGGCCCGCGAGAAAACGGTTCATGAAGAGGCCCGTGAGTTCGCTTTTGCCGACTTGAAAGGCGATCTCGACAGCCTCGGAGAGCTGGCAGGTGGATTCGCCTGGCAATCCGGCGGGCCGGACTGGCTGGCGGCGGGACGCGCCGCGCGCATCTCTCTGCCGGACGGCGCCAATCTGGGCGCTGCGGGAGAGCTGGCCCGCTCGGTGGCCGAATCTCTCAAGCTCCGCCAGAGAATTTTCGCCGCCGAGCTGCATCTTGGCCCGCTGCTCGCCGGCATCGAAGCGGCTCAGGCCCTCCTGAAATTCGTCCCCATTCCGAAATTTCCCGCGGTCGAGCGGGATTTTTCTCTGGTGCTCCCCGACGGGATTGAGTTCGCGCAGGTCGCCGCGGCCATCCGCGGGCTCGAGATCCGCGAACTTCGGAGCATCGCCGCCGCCGATCTTTTCCGCGGCGGGCAGATCCCGGCGGGAAAATACTCCCTGATGATCCGCCTGACGCTGCAAAGCGCGGAGGCGACGCTGACGGAAGCCCAACTGGCCGAGGTCTCCTCGCGCATCGTTGCCGCGCTCGAGAAACAGCTGGGTGCCACGCTGCGCGCCGTCTAGCGCCCGGGACCCCCGCCGGAGGGTTGCGCCGGAGCGCGGCTTGGCCGAGAATGGCAGGCGTCCGGCCCGGGAGCGCAGACGTGAAAATCGAAATCTACGATCAGAGCTACAACATCAGTTCGGAACAGGGCGAGGAGCATCTGAAGGAGCTGGCGGCCTGCGTGGACGCCAAGATGCGCGAGGTGGCGGCCGCAACCGGCATGGCCGACTCCCTGAAGGTGGCCGTGCTCGCGGCGCTGAACATGGCCGACGACCTGCTCGCGTTGCGGAAGCGCCAGCAGGAGCTGGAAGGCCCGCTGCGGAAGCGCGTCGAGAAGTGCGTGGCCCTGGTTGAAAGCGCGATCGAACACGCCGGCTAGGCCCGGCTGCATCGCGGTGTTACCCGCTGGAAACAACCCATTGGAATAAAGTGACATCTCCTATATGCTTCGAGAAGCAGCATAATGCGTGATTCCCGACCAATCCGGTTCGCGACGCTGGCGCTGATCGCGCTGCTCGTCTTTGCGGCCACGGCCGGGGTGGTCTGGCACCACCACTCCCATTCCACCGAAACCAGCTGCCCAATCTGCCATCTGAATCACCAGCCGATCGGAAGCCCGCTTGCGGCCCATCGCGCTCCGGCCCTGGCATCCGCCGGAATTCAGCTGCAGGTTCCGAAGCCGGCCTTTGTTCCGGCTCCCGCCGCCCCGCGTCTCCCCGCCCGCGCTCCTCCCATCGCGTAGCAGTTCGCCAATCCCGTGCCGGAAGGCACACCGACCCACGTTGTGATCGTGAATTGAGGGTTGAGGCCTATGCGTGTACTGCGTGTGCATTCCCTATTTTTTATTTTTTGCATTGGTGTTTGCGGCGCGGGCGGCGCTCCGCGCGCTTCCGCGCAAAGCGCTGCACCGGTGCAGGGTCCCGTCCGGATCTCGCTGGACGACGCCATTCAGCTTGCGCTGGCGCACAACCACCAGCTGCTGGCGGCGCGGACCACAATCCAGCAGAGCCAGGCGGAGGAAATCACCGCCAATCTGCGTCCCAATCCCGTGCTGATGGGCGACGCGCTGTTCGTGCCTTTCTTTCAGCCGAGCGACATGAACTCCGCATTCATCGACAGCACCACTGAATTCGATCTCGGGGTCAGCTATCTCTTCGAACGGGGGAAAAAGCGCCAGCACCGCCTGCAGGCGGCCAAGGACCAGACCGCCGTGACGCGCTCTCTGGTGACGGACAGCGAGCGTACCCTGACTTTTCAGGTCGCCAGCCAGTTCGTCGGCGTCGAGCTGGCCGAATCGGCTCTGGCGCTCGCGGAACAGGACATGAAGAGCTTCCAGAACACGGTGGACATCAGCCGCGAGCGGTACCGCACCGGAGACATCGGCAAAGACGACCTGCTGAAGATCCAGCTCCAGCTCCTCCAATTCCAGACCGACGTCTCCCAGGCCCAGCTCGCCCGCGTCCAGGCGCTCTCCGATCTGCGCCAGCTGCTTGGCTACGAATCCGTGCCCGCCGATTATGACGTGGCCGGCTCGCTCGATTACGAGCCCTTGCACGCCAGCCTCGAAGCGCTGCAGGTGAAGGCACTGGCCACCCGGCCCGACCTCCGGGCCGCGCAGCAGGGAGTGGTTGCGGCGAACAGCCAATACGCATTGGCCAAGGCGGACAGCAAGCGCGACGTCACCGGCCAGATAAACTACACCCACGTCAGCTCCGCCAACACGGCCTCCGTTTTCGGGAGCGTGCAGATTCCAATCTTCGACCGCAACCAAGGGGAAATGGCACGCACCCGCTACGCCATCACGCAGGCGCAGGAACAGGAGAAGGCGGCCAGCGACCAGGTGATGACCGACGTGCGGGACGCCTACGAGAACCTGCAAACCAACGATCAGGTGGTGCAACTCTACCGCTCCGGCTATCTCGACCAGGCCCAGGAGGACCGCGACATCAGTGAGTACGCGTACAAGCGCGGCGCGGCAAGCCTGCTCGATTTTCTCGATGCCGAGCGCAGCTACCGCGCCATCCAGCTTGCCTATCGCCAGACGCTCGCGTCCTACCTGCTGGCCCTCGAACAGACGCGCGAAGCGGTTGGAACAAGGAGCTTGCCATGAACTCCGTGACTACAGCCCGCCGCTCGGGAAAATTCGCCGCCTCCGGGCTGGCGCTGGCGCTCGCCACCGTGTTCGCCGGGTGCGGTGGAAGCCGTTCTCGAACCGCGAGTGAAATGACTTCCTTTTCGGCGCGTCAATCAAAGATCTCCACGCCCCAGCTCTTCACCATTCCGGAAAACCAGATGTCTCACGTGCATGTGGTGACGGTCGAGCCGGTGAAGCTGCCGCGCACGCTGCGGCTCACTGGCGCCGTCGCCTACAACGCGTTCCGGACCACACCGGTCATCACCCAGGTGGGCGGGCCGGTGAGCAGGATTCTGGTGGTGCCGGGCGAGCACGTGCGCGCCGGCCAGCCGATGCTCGAAGTCGCCAGCCCGGATTACACCCAGTTGCTCGATACCTACCTTAAAGCGCGAGAGACCTTCCGCGTGGCGGATAAAAACTATGCCCGCGCCCAGGACCTCTATCAGCACAACGCCATCGCGGAACGCGATCTCCTCCAGGCGGAATCCGACCGCAACCAGGCCCAGGCCGACCTGAACGCCTCCGAGCAGGCGATGAAAATCCTCGGCATCAAGAGCCCGGAGGCCCTGGCCCAGTCGCCCTCTTCGGCGGAGATTCCTCTGCTCGCGCCGATCGGCGGCGAAGTGGTCGAACGGCTGGTCTCGCCCGGCCAGGTGATGCAGGCGGGCCAAACCCAAGCTTTCACAATCTCCGACATGAGCACGGTGTGGGTGCTCGCCAACGTCTATCAGAACGATCTGGCCTACGTGCATGCGGGCAATCCTGCCGTGGTGCGGACCGATGCGTATCCGGGAGACTTCCAGGGAAAGATCTCCTATGTTTCCGCGGCGCTCGACCCGAACACGCGCACGCTGCAGGCCCGCATCGTGGTCAAGAATCCCGGCGAAAAACTGAAGAAGGACATGTATTGCACGGCCACGGTGACGGCGGGGGTTGAGCGCAATGCTTTGGCCGTGCCGGATTCAGCTGTGCTGCGCGACGGAGAAAACCAGCCGTTCGTCTATGTCGCCACCGGGGCAAATCAATTTGGACGGCGGCCGGTCTCCATCGGCGAGAGCCAGAACGGGCTGACGCGGATCCTGAGCGGGCTATCCGCAGGCGAAAAAGTGGCGGGCGATGGCAGCCTGTTCCTGCAGTTTGCCAACTCGCTCCAGCAATAAGACAGCGGAGCTCCCATGATTCATCGGATTGTCCAATTCGCCTTGCGGCAGCGGTTCCTGATTCTGATCCTGACGGCGTTTCTGGCCGTCGCAGGCGCGGTGTCCTTCCAGCGCATGCCCGTGGACGCGTACCCGGATTTGTCCCCGCCCATGGTGGAAATCATCACCCAGTGGCCGGGCCACGCCGCCGAGGAGGTCGAGCGGCTGATTACTCTGCCGACCGAAATCGAGATGAACGGCGTGCCCAAGCTCGCCGTGCAGCGCTCGATCTCTCTCTACAGCCTCTCGGACGTGATTCTCACGTTTGACGAGGATACCGACGACTACTTCGGCCGCCAGGTGGTGTTCCAGCGCCTGAGCGAGGTGAACTATCCCGCCGGCGTGACGCCCACGCTGGCGCCGCTCTCGAGTCCCTCGGGGCTCGTCTACCGCTACGTGGTCGAAAGCCCGGACCGCACGCCGCAGGAGCTGAAGACCTACGAGGACTGGGTGATTGAGCGCGAGTTCAAGCAGGTCCGCGGCGTCGCGGACGATTCCGGATTCGGCGGCACAGTGATGCAATATCAGGTGCTGCTCGATCCCGCCCGCCTCTACGGCTACCACATCACTGTCCCGCAGGTTCTCCAGCAGCTTTCCGTGAACAACGCCAATGCCGGCGGCGGCTTCTACTCCCAGGGCGGGCAGTTCTACTACGTCCGCGGGATCGGCCTGCTCCGCGACACCGAGGACATCGGCAACGTGATTGTCGGCTCGCAGAACGGCGTGCCGGTCCGCGTGCGGGACATCGGCGAGACGGTCATCGGCCACGCGCCGCGCCTCGGCGAGTTCGGATTCAACCACAACGATGACGCTGTAGAAGGCGTCATCATGATGCTGCGGGGCGACCAGACCCAGAATGTCCTCCGCGGCGTCGAAGCCAAGGCCCGCGAGCTGAACGAACACGTGCTCCCGCCGGATATCAAGGTAGTTCCGTTCTACGACCGCAGCGACCTGGTGAGGCTGACGACGGACACGGTTGAGAACAACCTGCTGCGCGGAATGGTGCTCGTCCTCATCGTGCTGGTCTTCTTCCTGGTCAGCTTCCGCGCGGCGGTGATC
>JAJXZD010000111.1 GCA_021780215.1 Acidobacteriota bacterium | reverse complement strand
CCGCTGGGACTGGTAGCCGTGGCAAACAACCACCGTCGGCGCTCCGCGCAGCCCTGGGAAAAACCATCCCTCCTGGTTGGCCCCATTGCCGGCCGGAAAGGAATAGGTCTCTGGGTGGCCCATCATCACATTGAGATCGAACGTGGCAGAATTGCGCGGCGGATGCACAATCTGATAGACGAGGAATCCAGAGAGAGAGACGAGCGTCAGGGCTACGAATACCAGCAGGGTCAAGGCGAGGGTCAAGACCTTGACAAGTCCCCCTGAGCCGTGACGCATATCAGAAAATGCAGGCATTCAGTCTACGCCGGCGCTCCGCGGCCCGGCGGGCGGCATCTTAGCACACTTCGCAAACCATTCACGCAGCTCATTGACTGGGCCTTGCTGAATTCGCTGGCATGGGACAGGATATACGCACTCATACAATGGGCACCCGGCAGCCATCGGCTCACATGCAAATTGTTGATCTCAGGCAGTTGCGGTCCCGGGCGCTCGAATCCGTTTTCCAAGAGGAGGCGAAGTACTGGCTCGAGGAGTTGCACTGGGACTATCGCCCTTCGTTGGACCTCGTTCGCAAATTTATGGACTCGCGGGCCCTGGCGGGGTACGCCGCATCGAAAGATGGAAGGCTGGCGGGCTACGGTTTCTACGTCATCGAGGACCACAAAGGCTTAATCGGCGGGTTGTTCGTCTCCCCGCAATTTCCTCAAAGAGAGATTTTGCAGGGACTGCTGACCGAAATCCTCGGAGCCATGCGGGCTACCCCTCGCTTGCAGCGCATCGAGGCGCAGTTGATGCCCTTTGGCAGCGATCTAGACCCTGCGCTCCTGTCGCAGCATTTCCGGCTCTATCCCCGCCAATTCATGCTTCTGCCCCTGAGCGAAGCAACGCTGAGCGGCCTGCCCGTCTCTCCCGGCCTCCGTATCGAGCCCTGGACCGACCGCGCCTTCGAGTCCGCCGCGCGGCTCATCCATCTCGCATACGCGGATCATGTAGACTCGCAGATCAACGACCAGTACCGGACTGAGTCCGGCAGCATCAAGTTTCTTCGCAACGTCGTGCTGCTGCCGGGATGCGGCCAGTTTCTGCCGGAGGCTTCATTTCTTGCGCGTCCAGCCACGGGCGACCAACTGGTCGGCATGGTGCTGACTTCGACCGTCGCGGAAGCGTCCGCGCATACCACGCAGCTTTGCGTAATGCCCGGCTACCAGGGCCACCAGATCGGCCGGAGGCTGATGGAGCATTCCATCGAGGCGTTGCGGCGGCGTCAATACAAGTGGCTGTCCCTGACGGTGACTTTCTCCAACACGCGCGCCGCCAGCCTCTATGAGAGTCTGGGGTTTCACGCCGTGAAGGCTTTCGCCGCCGGCGTTTGGGAAGCGTGAGGCTGGCCGCCCGGAGTTTCGTCTCTGCCCCGCGCGGGAACTTCGCCGCGGCATTCCCCCCAAAGCCCGCGTTCGAGTGCTAATCCTTCCGCCTCGCTTACTTCTTGGAGCGATCCCGGAGCAGCCCCTTCAATTCGTCCATGAATTCCTTCACATCCTTGAAATCGAGATAGACAGACGCAAAGCGAACGTAGGCGACCTTATCGAGCTTCTTCAGATGCGCCATCAGCAGCGCGCCGATCTCCGCCGTGGTGCGTTCACGATCCGGAGATTCGCTGACGAAGGCCTCGGCCTCATCCACGATGGCTTCGAGCTTGCTCACCGGCACAGGCCGCTTTTCGCATGCCTTCAGCAATCCTTGCAAAATCTTCTGCCGGTCGAACTTCTCACGCCGGCCGTCTTTCTTGATGACCATGTAGGGAATTTCATCTATGCGTTCATAGGTGGTGAATCGCCGGCCGCATTTCAAGCATTGGCGGCGCCGGCGGATCAGGTCTCCGGTGCGCGCTTCACGCGAATCCACGACTTTGTCGTCCAGATGGGCGCAAAAGGGGCACTTCACTGCACGCTCTCCTTCGAGGATGCGGGGCCCTTCGCGGAAACGCCCGCGCCCTGCTCCGCTTCGGCAAGAAGCGCCGCCTCGCCGACCTGTTCTTCCGCGCGGGCCAGCCGTCGCAGTTCGCCCATGGACCATCCCTCGTGAAACAGCAGCGGCAGTCCGACCAGGCTGCACGCAGCGAAGGTAATCAGCCATATGACCACCGAGACCACGGCCGCAGGCTCTCTTTCTACTCCCAGAATCAGCGTGAGGGCAAGAAATGTGGCCGCTTGCGCGCCCCCGCCCACCGCCGGAAGCTGCACGGCAGACCCCACCAGCGCAAACGCCATTACGAGGACCACGCTGCCGAAGCTCATCGCCGCCAGTCGCCCGGGAAAAGCGTGAATGACCCATACATACACGAGGGCAACGAGAAGCCAGTGGGCCGCCGTGTAGAACGTCAGCGCCCCAAAGTCGCTCCAGGAACGGACGCCTCGCAAGCCGTCGCTGAATCCCTCAAGCAGCACGGCGGCTTTTTCCCGCCATCCGCTGCGCCACGATTCGCTTCCCAGCTTCCGCGCCAGCCACGCCGCGCCATGATACCGAAAATAGACCAGCGCCACGACGGCAATGACAAGTCCAGCCAGCAACATCGCCCCCGCCGAGCGGACAATCGCCATCGGAAGATCGCTTCCCTGCCCCCTCATTCCTCGGTGCTCGAACGAGAGCAGGGCGAACCCGGCCAGCAGGACCGCTGCCGCCATATCGCAGACCCGTTCGAGCACGTACACCCCAAACATTCCGGCGATGGACAAAGAATTCTTGCGGGCGATAAGCACCGGGCGAATCGGCTCGCCCGCGCGCCCCAGCAGGAAGACGCAGGAAAAGCCCGTCAGCGTGGCGCTGTAGACGTTGCCAAACGACGTTCGCCCCAGCCAGCGGCACATGCGCACCCAGCGGAGCGCACGCAGCGCATAGCAGGCGTAAATGGCCGCCAGAGCCAGTAACAGCAGCGAAATCCGCGCGTGGCGAAGCGCATGCTCGACCATCAGCCAGCGAAACCCTGTGAGCGCGATGGAATGGCGAAACTTGTAGAGTAGAAAGGCAGCAGCCAGGACGGCGAGGGAAAGAATCAGAAACTTCCGCGATTTCCGAAACATTCGATTGGAACCGTAGCAGCAAGCTTCGGAGAGTGTCAAGGCGCACCGGCACATGGTCACGTCAAATGAACACCGTTATCCCCTTGCGCCGATCGGCTTCCCCGCCCGAACCATTACCGTTCGCGCAGGGCCTGCTCAAAATCGTCCAGTAGATCGCGCCAGTGTTCGATGCCGACCGACACGCGCACAAGTCCGTCCGTAATCCCCGCTTCAGCGAACTCCTGCTCCGTAAACCCCGAGTGCGTGGTGGTCTTGGGATGGCAGGCAAGTGATTCCACGCCACCCAGCGAGACGGCATTGCGCGCGATGTGCAGGCGGCGCAGAAAATCGAACGCCGCGGCCTTGCCCCCTTCGAGCTCCAGGGAAAACATCGCACCTGGAAAATCGCATTGCTGCTCGTAGATACGGCGCTGGGCCGCGTCCTCCAGCAGCGAGGGATAGAGAACCCGCTTGACGCCGGGATGGTGTTCCAGCCGCTCGGCGATTCGCTGGGCGTTCTTGCTGGCGCGGTTCATGCGCAGGCGGACTGTCGGCAGGCGCCCACTCAGCATCCAGCACTCGTCGGGCTGAAGAATATTCCCAAAAAGCCCGCGCAAGGGCCGAATTCGCTCGATCAGATGCGGCTCCCTTCCGAGAACAATTCCCGCCAGCATGTCGCTGAAGCCGGAGAGATATTTCGTCCCGGAGTAGAGCGTCAGGTCCGCGCCGAGCGCGAGCGGATGCTGAAAAGCCGGGCCGAGCAGCGTATTGTCCACCATCACCAGAGGCCGTTCTCCAGCCGCGCTCCGGGTGCGTGCGGCCACGGCGGAGCAGGCGCGGCGAATGTCTGTCATCACCAGCGTCGGATTGGCCGGCGTCTCAATCAGGACGGCTCCAAGATTCTCGGTGGAACGAATGGACGCATCGAGCAAATCTCCGCGCCCCGCATGCACGGGAATCCCCGCAATTCCCCATTTCGCCAGGAAGTTTTGAATGAAGTGCTGTGTCCCGCCATAGATCGGGATCGTGTAGATCAGCGATTGCCCCGGACGCAGAAATCCGAGCAGGGACGTCATGATCGCGGCCATGCCGGAATTGAAGGCCAGCGCTGCGGTGGCCTCCGTCTCCAGATTCACGATCTGACTTTCGAGGATTTCGGCGTTAGGGTGGTTGAACCGGGAATAGATCAGGTCAACCGTCTCGCCCTGCCGCACCGATGCGCGGCCCGCGGCAACGTCGAAGGCATGTTCGGCCGCCTCTGGGCTGGAGAATACGTACGTCGAGCTGCGGAAAACTGCCGGACGCGCCGAGCCGACCGAAAGGCTTGGATCGAAACCTTCGGTCAAAATCCTCGTGGTGGGACGCAGAGGGTGAGTATCGCGGGGGTTGCTCGGAATCATGTGGGTATCTCCTCATCCTGCCTTATAGCGCGATTTGTGGCCGGTGCCAGCAGAATTCCGGCCTCGCGTGACCAGGGGAGAGCTCTCTGGTTTGCGCGTCTCCTTGCGGGCCGGTGATGGCAGTCACCGCGAAAGGCTGCTCCAAGACGGCCCCACCGAGGTAGCATATCGCCCGACGGCAAGCCTCCATTTGCCAGATGAGAGGCGCAGATAATGACTGATACCAAGCAAGACTCGGCGCTGAGCAAAAGGGTTGCAAGCCGTTGCGTGCAAGCAGCCGTCTTCGCCGCTGTCGTAATCGTATGCCATCCGGCATTCGCGAAGCATTCGTCTCACAAAGAGGCCGGACGTTTGCAACCTCGCTCCCGCATCGCCGGCCAGGCAAGCACATCCAGCGAGGCTTGCGACCGTGATTGCCTGGAAGGAATGGTCAACAGATACCTCGCAGCCATCCTTGCGCATGCTCCGGCGCAACTTCCCGTCACCGGCAATCTGAAATTTACTGAGAACGGGCAGAAGATGGCGCTCGGAGACGGATTGTGGCGAACCGCATCGGCTGCGGGAAAGTACAGGCACCTCATCACGGACCCACAGGCCGCGCAAGCCGGTTTCATCGGGACCATTCGCGAAAATGGAGTCGGCGCCATCCTGGCGCTTCGGCTGGCCGTTGCAGACCGCCGCGTCACGCAAGTCGAAACGATCGTCGTGCGGGACCGCAAGGCCGCCGCGCTTTACGACGATCTCGCGGCGCCGGACCCGGCGTGGGACAAGGCGGAGCCAATGACCGGGCGAGTTTCTCGCGACAAGCTAATCGCGGCCGCGGATGAATTTTTCACTGGGATTGAGAAGAGCCGCAGCTCCGGCGTTCCTCTGGATGATGCCTGCGAGCGATGGGACAACGGCCTTCAAACCACGCACAACCCTCAGGCATCCCCCATAGATCCGGGCTACCGGTCGTTTCGGCCCTTTGGCCTGGGCTGCGCGCAGCAACTCGACAGCCACTACTACAGCTACATCGCGAGGATCCGCAACCGGCGGTATCCCATTGTTGACGTTGCGCGCGGACTGGTCTTCGCAATTGCTGCATTTGATTACCCCGGCGATATTCCGGCGGTTGCGGTACCCGGCGTTGGCTACATCGCCGTGCGCGAAGCATTCCGCTCTCCGGGCACCTACCTGGTTCCAGCGCTTTTCAAAATTCGTGGGGGAAAAATCCTCCGCATCGAGCTGCTTGAATGCAGCGTTCCGTACCGGATGAAGTCTGGATGGGATGCCCCGTAAACCCGCAGCCATGCGGCCAATGACCACCCGTCAAGTGCAGCCCGCGAGCAATTCGTGCGGCTTGTATTTGCCGGCGCACAGAGACTAATATGCACGGCAGTTGCATTGCTCGTTCAGCCAAGAATGGGAACACAATAGCCACGCGGGCAGCGGCCTGGAAGGGAATTTCGCGGCCGGCTTCGCCTTGCTCGTCAGGGCCGGGCTCCCCTTTCCGACCAACCAAGGGCCTCTCCTCTGCTGGAGCATGGAATTCAGGCGGTAGGGAACTTTTAGGCGCTACTCTGCGTTATCCATTTTGAGGCAGGAAAGTGACGCAGGATGCGAGGGTACGTAAGATTTGGAGCCCGATGCCCAACTGGTCGAGCTTTGCATTCGGGGCCACGGGCCATCCTGGGAGGAGCTTGTGCGTCGCCACACGCGGCGCGTGTATAACATATGCTACCGGTTTACAGGCAACGCCGCCGCCGCAGAGGACCTGAGCCAAGAGGTTTTTTTGCGCGTCTACAGGACCGTAGGAACGTACCAGCCGGCGCAGGGAGCCTTCGCCACCTGGCTGACCCGCGTCACGCGCAATCTACTGGTGGATCACTACCGGCGCGGCCGCCGCGACCGGCTGACCGATTCCATGGACGACGCCATGCCGCTCCTTGAATCGTTGCAGTCTACGGTGCGCGCACCGGACCGGCAGGCTCAGGATGCGGAATTGAGCGAACAACTCCAGCGCGGTCTGGCCCGCCTTTCCCCCGAGCTGCGAGAGGCCGTGATCTTGCGCGACCTGCAAGGGCTTGAATATGGGGAGATTCAGGCGGTGCTCCAGGTGCCGGAGGGAACGGTCAAATCGCGGATCAATCGCGGACGCATCGAGCTCGCGCGCACCCTCGCGGGAATGGGAGTGCGCCCGGCGTGAACGATAGGCCAATTTCGATGGCATGGACCTGCGCAGATACGGAAGAGCGCCTGAGCGATGTTCTCGATCGCACGCTTCTTGCCCGGGAGCAGGCGGCCTTTTCGGCGCACAGCGCGCGTTGCGTCCGCTGCACAGAGCTTGCGGCGCTCGTCGCCGGCATGGCCGCTCGCATGCACGCCCTCCCTTTCGTCGCAGAGCCTGCGGGCTTGCCACAAGGAATCTTGACATCCACCCTCGGATCGAAGCGGCGCCGCGCGGCCGCGGAGTCCTGGCTCGATTGGGCTTCGGCAATCTGGCAACCTCGCTTCGCGATGGGGCTGGCGACCGTCGCTGCAACGTGCCTCATCCTCCTGCACATGGCTGCGCCCGGTTTGCGCCACCTGCGGCCGAACGATGTCAATCCCGCCCGCCTCTTTCGCGCCGCCAATCGTCAGGTGCATCTGAGCTGCGCGCGCGGCGTGAAATTCGTCAACGACCTGCGTGTGGTGTATGAAATCCATTCCATGTTCGCTTCCCAGCCCGCTCCCTCCGCCATGCCGGCCGCCGAGCCGCCCTCCGCGCCTGAACGCCAGCCGCTGGAGCCCGGCTCGCATGAGAAATCGCAGTCCACGCCGCTCCCTGGAAGCCGCAAGCAGACTTCCACCGAGTTCGCGCTTCTGCTGAGCAGCGATCTTGCAGACCGTAATCCGAATGATGCATCGAGGAGACCCCGATGAAATGCGCCACCCACCCCGATAGGGACGCCACTGGCTACTGCCGTAATTGCGGCAAGCCCCTCTGCGCGGAATGCGCGCGCAATGTTCGAGGGGCGCTTTATTGCGAGACTTGCCTCGACAGCCTGCTCGTGCCGCCCGCCGCTCCCGCGCCTTCCTCTCCCGAACCTCATCCCGGCGTCGCCTTGGCTCTGGGATTCATTCCCGGACTGGGAGCCGTTTATAACGGCGAGTACATCAAAGCCTTGATTCATGTCCTGATCTTCGGCGGACTCATTGCCATGCAGTCCCGTGACATCTCTAGCAGCTATCATGCCTTTCTGGGCATCGCCCTAGCCTGCTTCTATTTCTACATGCCGATTGAAGCCTACCGCACGGCACGGGCGCGGCAGGGGCTTCACGATACACCCCGGGCGCTTGACGAGGCGCCCGGGCAACGGCCTGTCGGCGCGCTGATTCTGATCGCTCTAGGAGTCTTCCTGCTGCTGGCCAACCTCGGCCTGCTCGATTGGGACTGGCTGGCCAAGGGTTGGCCTGTAGCTCTGGTGGGGCTGGGCATATGGATGCTGCTGGAGCGGTCGAAGGGCCAACTCTAAGGAGAAATGCGCATGGTGGGGGAACACGGGCAGCGCTGCCGCTGCGCGCGGTGCAGAGTGCGCGTAATGATCGGACCTTTGATCCTGATCACCATCGGAGCGATCTTTCTCGGCGGCGAATCCAAGCGTTTCGGCATTGATAAGCTCTGGCCCATTCTTCTGATCGTCGCGGGCATCCTTATGCTGGCACAGCGGTATGCGTCCGGGCAGGGTCACACGGAAAAATGAGCGATGCTCCCGACAAGCGCGCAAAGCGAACGAGCTCGTATTTCACGGGCCTGCTGCTCATTCTGCTCGGCTGCATCCTCCTCCTGGACCGCCTTGATCCCGCGCTTCGCATCAGCCACCTGATCCGGATTTACTGGCCGCTCTTGCTCGTCTTTTGGGGCGGCGTGAAACTGGCCGGCCATCTCGCGGCCAGCCGCGCCGGACGCGATCGCCCACCCCTGCTCTCCGGCAGCGAAGCGGCTCTTTTTATTCTGGTGGCCATCGTTCTGAGCGGCCTGGCGCTTCGCGACTGGATTCGCGGCCGCTATTCGGATCTGGTTGCCGACCTGCCGCCCTTCCACGAGCCTTACACACACACGCAACAGCTCTCTCCGCTGACAATCCCTGCGGGAGCGCACGTGATCATCGAAACGGCGCGCGGAGATATCACGCTGCACGGCGGCGGGGGAAACGAAATGTCGGTCGGAGCCACGGAGACTACACGCGGCCTAAGCCCGTCCGCCGCGAGCCGCCAATTGCGGGGACTCGCCGTGACCGTAGATCATAGCGGCAACACATACCGTCTTTACCCCGCTCCGGGCGGCGATTGGAGCTACGGTGCGAGCATGGACCTCGAAGTGCAACTGCCGGCTTCCGCCAACGTCACTGCCACCACTAACCACGGCGACATTCGCGTCTCGGACGTTGCGGGCAATATCGAGGCCCGCACAACGGACGGAGACATCACCATTCGCAACGCCGGGGCGGACGTCGCCGTGCAGAATCAATCGGGTGACACACGTATCAAGGGCGCGGCCGGAAGCGTACGCGTCGCCGGACGGGGAGACGATGTGGAAATTGAGGACGTCGGGCACGACGCCACAATCCTCGGAGCTTTCCTTGGCACGGTCCATGTTCGCAATGTGGCTGGGACCGTACATTGCGCTTCCTCGAATGCGGACATCACCGCAGGGGGACTTGCCGGAACTCTGACCCTCAATTCGGATGGCGTCGCTCTGTCTGGAGCACGCGGCGCGGTGAAGCTCGCCGCGCACGACAAGGACATCAAGATCGAAAACGCCTCCGGGCAGCTCGATATCACCGACGCCCGCGGCGACATCAAGGTGAGCGACTCCGCGCCGCCGCGCAGCGACATCCACATCACGAACGATTCTGGTGAAGTGGACCTTACCCTGCCCGCAGTCTCAGGCTTTGCCATTTCGGCCGTTTCGCGCTCGGGAGAGATTGACAACGAATTTCAGGAAGCTTCTCTCCAGCAATCAAGCGCGGAAGAGAATGGTCTGCTTAGCGGAGTCATCGGAGTCCCGGGCCCGCACATCACCATCGCCACAAGCTACGGAACCATCCACCTGCGAAAATCGCACTGAACGGAATTGGCCGGAGGCGGCGCGCGCAGTTAATCTTCGCGCAGCCGCTTCAGCGTCTCGAAGAACTCGGGAAAGGAAACGCCGGCGCACTCGGCCCCGCGGATGGTGGTCTTTCCTTCGGCACCCAGCGCCGCTACAGCCAATGCCATGGCAATGCGATGGTCGCCCTGCGGGTCCACGGTAGCCCCGCGCAATTTTCCGGCGCCGCGCCCCTCGACGCGCAATCCATCCGGAAACTCCTCCACTCGCGCGCCCATTAGCCGCAGGCCCCCCGCCAGCGTGGCGATTCGGTCACTCTCTTTCACGCGCAGCTCCTGCGCGTCGTGAATCTCGATTCCCTGCTCCGTGTACGGCCCAAGCGCCGCGAGCATCGGGAGTTCGTCAATCATCTCGGCCACCTGCGCGCCGGCAATGCGCCCGCCCGCGAGCGGCGCCTGCCGCACGGAGACGTCTCCTGTGAGCTCCCCGTCACGCGCCTTCACGGACGGAATGCGCAGCGATCCCCCGATGGAAATGAGGAAATCGAGCACCCGCGCCCGCGTCGGGTTGAGACCCACGTTGTGCAAGGTCAGCGAGGAGTTGGGTAGGATCAGCGCCGCGGCGATCAAAAACACCGCGGCGGACAGGTCGCCCGGCACCTGGAGCTGGCGCGCGACTAGCTTCGGCCTGGGCTGAATGGAGATGGCCCCACCAGCCGTCTCGACCACGGCGCCAAATTCGCGCAAGGCCAGTTCGGTGTGATCGCGCGTCCGGATGGACTCGCGCACGGTCGTAATGCCCTCGGCAAAGAGTCCCGCGAGGAGAACCGCCGACTTCACTTGCGCGCTGGGAACCGGCGGCGCGTAATCCATTCCGTGCAGGTGTCCGCCGCGAATTTCGAGGGGGGCGCAATCCCCATCCCGCCCCCTAATTTCCGCCCCCATCCGGCGGAGCGGTTCAATCACCCGGCGCATGGGACGCCGCCGTAACGATTCATCACCCGTGATGGAGGAAGCAAAGGCCTGCCCCGCCAGCACGCCCGCGAGCATCCGCATCGTGGAGCCGGAGTTCCCCGCATCAAGCGTCTGGCGCGGCTGTCGCAGGCCGTCCAGCCCCTTTCCGGTGATCCGAAGCCGGCCCGGCGCAGCCTCGATCGCAGCGCCCAGTTCGCGCAGGCAATCCAGAGTGCTGCGGCAATCCGCCGCGGTGGCATAGTTCACGATCTCGCTGGAGCCCTCCGCTAGCGCGGCAAGTATTGCATAACGATGTGAGATGGATTTGTCGCCGGGAAGCTCGACCGATCCTTCGATCGCTCCTCCCGGAGAAATTGTTTGCTTCCCCATCCGGCGATTCTAACATGTCTTGGGAAGCCACCCCGGAGCCGCCCTCCGGCGCAGCCAACTTGAACGAGGTCAATTCCTTGACGAGCGCGAGGTTTCCTGCTACAAACGTCCATTCCGTGCGGCAGTGGTTCGCAAAGACAGGCTCCTGTTCCGGGAGCCCTTTTCCCGGGGGAATGCGCAATCTCGGAGTAAAACGGAAGGCTGCAGGTGCGGGCAGTTGAGGTTCCCGCGGCGCAGACGAACGGGTGACCAGCCTCACAAGATATGCCCAAGATCGCCCATGAAATCATTTGACGGAGGATCCATAATGCACACCCGACTCGCGGCTGCGGGGTCTCCCAGCTCCCGGTGGATGAAATTCCTGGCGGGCTGCGCTCCCTTTTTCCTACTGCTCTTGGGCGCGCGCCCGGCCCGGGCCCAAGACGCCGCCGCCGGCGAGGCCAGTCTCAAGCTTCCGGATCTGTCCAAGGTTTCGTTCCTGGGCGTGAACGGCCATCGGCTTCTGCTCTGGGGAATCCTCTTCTGCATCTTCGGGCTGGCGTTCGGCCTGACCATATATGTGCGGCTGAAGAACCTGCCGGTGCACCGCGCGATGCGCGAGATTTCCGAACTCATCTACGAGACCTGCAAGACGTACTTGATCACGCAGGGCAAGTTTCTCCTGCTGCTGTGGATGTTCATCGCCGCCGTCATCGTGCTCTACTTTGGCGTGCTGCTGCATGACGCGCCCACCACGGTCCTCATCATCCTCGCGTTCAGCGTGCTGGGAATGAGCGGAAGCTACGGCGTGGCTTGGTTCGGCATCCGCGTCAACACCTTCGCGAATTCGCGCACCGCTTTCGCTGGCTTGCGCGGCAAGCCGTACCCGATCTACCAAATCCCGCTGCGGGCCGGCATGAGCATCGGGATGATGCTCATCAGCGTCGAGCTGCTGATGATGCTGATCATCCTGTTGTTCGTCCCGGGCAGCTACGCCGGACCGTGCTTCATCGGCTTCGCCATCGGTGAATCGCTGGGCGCCGCGGCTCTGCGCATCGCCGGAGGCATCTTCACGAAGATCGCGGACATCGGCTCCGACCTGATGAAGATTGTCTTCAAGATCAAGGAGGACGATGCGCGCAACCCCGGCGTGATCGCCGATTGCACCGGAGACAATGCCGGCGATTCCGTGGGCCCGAGCGCCGACGGATTCGAGACCTACGGGGTCACCGGCGTGGCCCTGATCACCTTCATCTTGCTGGGAGTCAAGACCCCCCGCGTGCAGGTGCAGTTGCTCGTATGGATCTTCGTCATGCGTATCGCCATGCTGGTCGCCAGCGCGGTGGCTTACTTCCTGAACGGATTTATCGCCCACGCGCGGTTCGCCAATTCCGACGAGATGAACTTCGAGTCGCCCCTTACTTCGCTGGTATGGATCACCTCGTTCGTCTCGATCGGCTTGACCTACCTGATCTCCTACTATGTGATTCCCGATATCGGCGGTGACCCGACCCAGTGGTGGAAGCTCGCGACGATCATCTCCTGCGGGACGCTGGCCGGCGCCGTCATTCCCGAACTGGTGAAGGTTTTCACTTCGACCGACTCGCGGCATGTCCGGGAGATTGTCACCTCGGCGCGCGAGGGCGGGGCGTCCTTGGGCATCCTTTCCGGCTTCGTGGCCGGCAATTTTTCGGCGTACTACCTGGGCCTGGTAATGGTCATCCTGATGGCCATGGGCTACCTGGTCAGCCTCGGCGGTCTCTCCTCGTTGATGATTGCGGCGCCGGTGTTCGCCTTCGGTCTTGTGGCGTTTGGCTTCCTGGGAATGGGGCCCGTGACCATCGCCGTAGACTCCTACGGGCCGGTCACGGACAACGCGCAGTCGATTTACGAGCTCTCCCTGATCGAGAACGTCCCCAATATCCAGCAGGAGCTCAAGCGCGATTTCAACATCGATGTCAATTTTACACGCGCGAAAGACCTGCTGGAGGCGAATGACGGAGCGGGCAACACCTTCAAGGCCACAGCCAAGCCAGTGCTGATCGGCACGGCGGTGGTGGGTGCCACGACGATGATCTTTTCGATCATCATGGCTCTCACCAAAGGCCTCACCGTAAACAAGGAAAATCTTTCGCTCCTGCACGCGCCCTTCCTTCTGGGGCTGATCACCGGCGGTGCCATGATCTACTGGTTCACGGGCGCTTCCACCCAGGCCGTCACCACAGGGGCTCACCGCGCCGTCGAGTTCATCAAGGCCAACATCAAGCTGGAAGGGGTGGAGAGGGCGTCCATCGCGGATAGCAAGAAAGTGGTCGAAATCTGCACCCTCTACGCGCAAAAGGGCATGTGGAACATCTTTTTCGCAGTGTTTTTCGCCGCTCTGTCCTTTGCGTTCGTCGAGCCATTTTTCTTCATCGGCTACCTGGTTTCCATCGCCATCTTTGGGCTGTTCCAGGCCATTTTCATGGCCGACGCAGGCGGCGCCTGGGACAACGCCAAGAAAATCGTGGAAGTGGAGCTGAAGCAGAAGGGAACCGAGCTCCACGCCGCTACGGTCGTGGGCGACACAGTCGGCGACCCCTTCAAAGACACCTCCTCGGTGGCGCTGAATCCCGTCATCAAGTTCACCACGCTATTCGGGCTGTTGGCGGTGGAACTGGCTGTCGAGATGAGCATCAAGAACGCACTACTGACGCATATCCTCGCCGGCGCGTTCTTCCTTGTGTCGTTCTTCTTCGTCTACCGGTCGTTCTACGGGATGCGTATTCGTGCCAGCGAGTATCCGGAGCACGCCTCGACCCGGTAGCACACAGAGGGTAACAACAGGCCAAGCAAGGGCCTTCCGACGGCAAACCCGTCAGCGGAATGAACCTTGCATGGTCTGACTGGGATGCCACACGAAGAAATCTGAGATTCCCGGCAGGGCCGGCAGATCACACAAAACGCTGGGGCGTATCTTGCAACAGCGGGCTGGCTTCAGCGGGCGGCGCGATAACCTTCCAAGCTCCAGGTGTCCTGGGCCTCGTCATGGCGGAGGACGTAGTAGTTTCCGTCGTCGGCTCGGACACGAAAATAGCTGGCGTCCGGCGAATACCATCGGCCGTCCAATTCGCCTACCAAGTATTCCCTGCCCTCAAGGATGAATCGGAGCGGCCGCTCATCCGCCCGGTAACCGGCGTAACATTCCACGCGCATGTCATTCACCATGGCATGCCACGAAGCGGTTCCATGAACGGCTCACGGCAGCCTAAATGATATTTTAGCAGGTTCCTGCTGGCTCGATGACGTTCTGAATGGCGTGGCAGCAATTACCGGCGAGTTTTCGCGGAAGCCGCAGCGGCCTCCGCGTTGTATGCCGCGCCCAGCAGCACGATGATAGCGGTAAGGAACATCCACAGGAGCAGGCCGATTGCCGATGCCAGCCCGCGGTAAATTGCGTCGTAAGGCATTTTTCGCACGTACCAGCCAAAGCCGATATCCACCGCCCACCACAACACTGTGGACACCGCCGCCCCCGGCAGCAATTCCCGCCAGCCCGGATGGCCCGGCCTCCCTACGCGATAGATCACCACCAGCACCCCCATGCCCAGCACGAACACCACGGCCATGTAAAACGCCAGCTCGAGGTCGTGGGTCAGCAGAACGGAGCCGGTGCGCCGCATCAGCCAGGCCCGCGTTTGCCGGCCGAACACAGTTGCGATCACCACCGCCAGCATCGGCACAATCGTCACGCTCAACAGGGCCAGCGCGCGAAGCTGCCGCGACCAATACCCCAGCCGCGGCGCGTCTTTCTCAATCACCCGGAACCCTTCGATATACCCCACCATGACTTGCGTTCCGGCAATCAGTGTGCCTCCTAATCCCAGCCAAATCCACCGGCCCGGGTGCGCCACCTTGCGGACAAAGTATCCGGAGACAACATTCGAGGTGCCCGGCGGCAGGATCATCATCAGGCGCTCGGGAATCTCCCGCAGCGCGTCGTGGAAGAGCGAGGTGCCTCCCACCAGCCCCAGAGAAAGCAGCAGCAGCGGGAAAAACGCCAGGAACATATTGAACGCAATCGCCTGGCAAAGGATCACACAGTCGGGGAAAATCCTCCCGAGCGCGCGGTACATCCGTAGCAATATGCCTCGCATGGATTGCCGGATTATACGGGAACTCTCGCGAAGTTCACCGACTGTTTCTCAACCCTGAAGGGGCACAGCGGCAGAGCCATCCTGGCTGGCATTCCTCAGCTGTGGCTTGTCCGCTAAGGGAACGCGAGGGTACACTTAACGAAGGGGAGCGGGACGAGATTCCATGACTGCACCACCCAAAACCAGCGCGAGCCGCAGCGAAGAGGTGGTCCGAAAACACCGCGAATTCCTGTGGCCCGCAGCCACCACGTATTATCGTGAGCCGCTGGTAGCTGCGCGGGCATCCATGCAATACCTTTGGGATGTCGAGGGCAACCGGTATCTCGACTTCTTTGGCGGGATCGTCACCATCGGCATTGGACACTGCCATCTCAAAGTAACCTCGAAAATTCAGGCGCAGGTGGAGACACTGCAACACACCTCGACGCTCTACACCAACGAAGCCATTGTCGCGCTGGCCGAAAAGCTTGCCCAGATTACACCGGGAAAATTGCAAAAGACCTACTTCACGAATTCCGGAACGGAAGCCAACGAGGCCGCAATTCTGCTGGCGCGCATGGCCAGCCCCAGCTACGACGTGGTGGCTCTGCGGCACGCTTACGCGGGCGGCTCAGCTCTGGCCCGCGGCGTGACGGCGATTTCCGGGTGGCGAAAGGGCGGTGTTATCGCCGTGGGCCTGGCCCATGCATTGAATCCCTACTGTTATCGCTGCCCGCTCAAGCTGCGCTATCCCGATTGCGGCGTGGCCTGCGCCGCGGACGTCGAAAACCTCATCCAGACCGCCACCAGCGGCTCGATCGCGGCCTTCATTGCCGAGCCGATTCAGGGAGTCGGCGGCTTCATCACACCCCCACCCGAATATTTCAAGATCGTCTATCGCATCGTGAAGAATTATGGCGGGCTTTTCATCTCCGACGAGGTGCAGACCGGCTTCGGACGCACCGGGAAAAAGTGGTTCGGCATCGAGCAATGGGAAGTGATTCCCGACATCATCACCTGCGCCAAGAGCCTGGGAAATGGCGTCCCCATCGGCGCCACCATCACGACAGACGAGCTTGCGGGCCGTTTCCAGGGGCATACCATTTCTACTTTCGGCGGCAACCCGGTGACGTGCGTGGCGGCGCGCGCCGTGATCGATGTGATTGAAGAGGAAAATTTGCTCGAAAACACCCACGTGGTGGGCAGCTATTTCCGCAGCCGGCTCGAGGAACTGAAGGAAAAGTATCCGCTCATCGGGGATGTCCGCGGAATGGGGATGATGCAAGCCATCGAACTGGTCCGCGACCGGCACAGCAAGGAGCCGGCAGTGGCAGAAACCAGCGAACTCCTCGAGCGCGCCCGCGCGAACGGACTGCTCATCGGGAGAGGCGGTCTCTACGCGAACGTGATTCGACTGGCTCCGCCCATGAATATTACCAAGGCCGATGTGGACGAGGGCATCCGCCTGCTCGACAAATCGCTTGGCCAGCTCTCGCCAAAATAGTCTGGGACTCCATTCGGAGGTACGCTTCTACGCCGGGACTCTTCGACCGCGAAATTTATCTGGATATCGAGACGCTGCGCCTCTCCCACGAGGTGGACGGGGGCTGGAGCAACATCCGGGCGTTCGGCCTGGCCGTCGCGGTCACTTGGGACAAGGAGCACAGCTTCCGGCGCTGGTACGAGGAGGATGCGCTTCGTCTCGTCGGCGAACTTGCCGGCTTCACGCGCATCGTCACCTTCAACGGCAATCGGTTCGATTTCGAGGTCCTGCGCGGATACGCTCCAATTGACCTGTTGCGCAGGCTCTCCTTCGACGTCCATGAAGAGCTGCACAAGCTGCTCGGGCACCGCGTAAAGCTCGATCAGCTGGCCAAGGACACCCTCGGTACGGCCAAGAGCGGCGACGGACTGAAGGCCGTCGAATGGTGGCGCGCCGGACAGAAGGACCGCGTCGCCTCCTATTGCGAACAGGACGTCGCTATCCTGCGCGACATTGTCGAACATGCCCGGGCCAGAGGGTACGTCGTAGTCTCCTCGCGCCAGGTTCCGGTCGCATGGGATTGATGGACCAACGACACGCCGAAATCTCTCCGGCTGATGTACTCTGGCAAGTGATGGACTCGCGACGGCACTCCAGGCCAGGCATTCCTCCCCAAGGAGGATCGAAACATCCTGGAAGGCGCTGGATGGCTGCTGTGTTCCTTCTGCTCGCCGCCCTGGCTTCAACTCCTCAAGCCAGTGGATCACAGGGCGAAATGATTCATTGGAGCCAGGTGAGCGAAGGCCAGGTGAAAATTGACGATAACACGCCGCTTGCGTGGAATGTCTATCAACCCGTAATCAAGAACAAGAAGGAAAAGAAAAAGCTCGCCAACCTGGTCCTCATACTGCTTGGGCACCGCTATCTAATGCTCGACCTGAAGGCCCGGCTCGTATACGAGATTGTGCCCGGGGACCTGCATGCGAGCGGTTCCGATTGGGAGAGCGGCGACCTGGCTGCGAAATCCCGCGTAATTCCCTCCTCCGATTGGAGCTCTCGGAACGTGGGGCCGGCAGAATTGTACCGGCTGACCCTCGGCGACTACGGCCGCGAACTGCAAGTCAGCCTGCCCCACCTGTTCCTGATTGATTCCACTATCTACTGACTCACCGGGCGAGCTTCAATTGGGATGCCTCACTCCTCCCACCCAGGGTATTCCGGCCAGCCCATCCTCAACCTGGACCACAATGCGGTCTCCGCGCCGGAAGTCGTCGAAATCCTCGCTGCTGACCAGAATGCGCTCGAACGTGTGCCCTTCCCGCCAGGAGGCGACGACGAGTCGGCGGTTCGGAAGCGGCCCGCGCATCACGAATTTTCCCACCACCCTGGTCTCCACGACGTGACCGGGTCCGGTATCGAATGCTCCGTTGGCAAGCAGCAGCGCTGCAAGCAGCCAGGGAATCGGGATCAGGCCGTAGTAGATGCGCTTGAGAACCTCGACCTCCTGGTGGCGCAGGGCGCGCCGCTCCACCCAAATCGCCAAACACAGCGCGGGAAAGAAGAGGGCGCCGGTGAAAATAAGGATTCCGTCCAGATCAAGCGCCGGATACCGCTCGCTCGCCGTCACCAGCGCGACCGCGCCCAGGAGAAATACTGCGGTGCGGTTCAGAAGTTTGCTCCGCAAGGACAATTCCGCGCGGGCGGAATTCAACCCGCACGCTTCGCAAACGTCGGTGTCTCGCTCCGCTCCGCAATTTAGGCAGCGCGTCATAACTCTGTGTTGCACCGGCTCCGCCCACTCAGGCCCATCGGGGGCGCCTCTCATCCGGCCGGGCCGCGCGGACCGCGGCGCATCACCCTTGGAGAGCCTCTTACTTCATGGCCTGGACGCTGACAGGCTGGCTTGCAAGGCACGCCATGTTTTCGTCGCGGCCATTCGCCAGCATCTCGCAATCAATACCCATGGCGCTGCGAACCGCCTGGTCATAGCTCGAGCCCGAGGCCTCGGCGCAGTGGGTCGCGCCCTTGAAGGCCACACACACCTCATAGCGCGATCGCATTTGTTGAATTGAGGAATAGACCAGAACACCGA
>JAJXZD010000089.1 GCA_021780215.1 Acidobacteriota bacterium | reverse complement strand
CGTTGCCGAGGTCCACAAGCTCAAGCAATCCGTCGCCCGCAAACTCGTTTTGGAGGGAAAATAGCCATGCCCAAGCCTGCCAAATGGGGCCGCACCGAAACCATCATCTGGCCCCCCCGGAGCCCTATCTACACCTATGGCGCCATCCTGCTCGCCTGCATCGCTGCCGGACTTTTCGTGTATCTCCGCTTCAGCTTCGCGCTGACTCCGTTGCAGCAGTTCTATCTTCCGTACTACCTGAGAACGCAGATTGCGGGTGCGATGCGCAAGACCGACAAATATCAGCTTCTCGTCGTGGCCGACGCACGTGGCCAGATCCATCTTGCCGGGGATAACGAGATACAAACAGGGAGAACGTTCGTCCCCGGTGGCAAGCCGCTGGCTCTCGAACTCACGCCTGCGGCTCGGGCCGCAGACGCGGAAATCCTCTACCGGGCTGCGCCCACTGCCCATGGCAACCGGGCGTTGCACGAGTACCTGAAACATGACATCTATGCTGGCCGGGAGCCGTTTACCATCTTCCGGTGGCAGATGCTTTTCGGTCTGATAGCTCTAGCCGTGCAGCTCCCATTCTCGATTCCCAAGGACATCCGGCGGCGCAAGGAAATGAAATACGGCCGTCGCTTACGCGGGCCACTGCTGCTGTCGCCCAAAGAGTTCAATCGGACACTTCAGGGCGACGGCATTGGTATCAAGGTGGATGGTCTCCAAGAGATGCTACGCATTCCGGCCAGGGCCGAATCGCAGCATATCCAGATCATCGGCGACTCGGGTGCGGGCAAGACCACCATCATTTTTCAGGTGCTGCGCCAAATTCAGAGCCGAGGCGACGCGGTCATCATCTACGATCCAGCCTGCGAATTCATCCAGCGGTTCTATGATCCAAAACGCGGCGACGTGATTCTGAACCCGCTCGATGCGCGCTGTCCTTACTGGGGACCGTCCGAGGAACTCAGGCGAAAGTCCGAGGCGAAATCCATCGCCGAGTCCCTGTTTCAACCCACGCAGGACCGTAAAGGCGAGTTCTTTATCGAGACGCCACAGAAGATTTTCGCACACCTTTTGACATATGGCCCATCGCCCCAGAACCTCGTGCAATGGATGTCGAATGATGAGGAGATCGACCGCCGCGTGATGGGAACGGAGATGGCGTACATGATCGCCAAGGGCGCGCAGGAGCAGCGCAACGGCGTCCTCGCATCGCTCGGCCTGGTCGCGGACAGCCTGCGCATGTTGCCCACGCGGGCTGAGGCGAAGACGGTTTGGACAGCGACCGAATGGGCCGAAGAACGCAAGGGATGGATCTTCATCACCTCGCAGCCAGCCCAGCGCGCCGCGCTCCGCCCGCTGCATAGTCTCTGGATCGATTTGCTGGTGATGCGGCTCCTTAATCAGCCCAAGCCGGAACAGAAACGGGTGTGGTTTGTCCTGGACGAACTGGCCAGCCTGCAGCGGCTCCCCCAGCTTCACACGGCAATAACTGAGAACAGAAAAAGCCGGAACCCACTGGTCTTGGGTTTTCAGGGCAAAGCCCAGCTCGAATTCATCTATGGCCACTTGGCCGAGGTCATGCTGTCGCAGCCAGCCACCAATATCTGGCTCAAGACGAAGGAACCCAAGGCCGGCCAGTGGGTGAGCGAGTTCATCGGCAAAGTTGAGATAGAGCGGATGCGCGAAACCCACTTCGACGGCTCGCGGTCTGGCCGGAACTTCGCTCTAGACCGTCAGGAAGAGCCGCTGGTCATGGAGTCCGAAATCTCCGGTCTCGAAGACCTGCACGCGTTCTTAAAACATGCCAATTTTGTAACCCGCTTCTCGTTTCCGTATCTCGACGTGCCCAGCACCAAGACACAATTCGAGCCACGCGAACTGCCCGGCGAAAAACTGGACTTCGACCCAAAGACGCTGCGGAAACTGGATGTGCCGGAACAGGCAGCAGGGCCGACAAGCGGCTCTGAGACGGCGGCAACCCCGCCATCTCAGCCAGTTCAGCTAGCGGAGGCGGCGCGCTCCACACAGGCTGATTCGGACGCCGTGAAAACATCGGTGACCACTTATTGAAATGCTGACCATATCAAAACCGCTCAATGCGAGCCAGGCACGGAACTACCACGCCATCGAGTTCACCTCGCCCGATCAGAGCTATTGGAGCCGGGGCCAGACGGTGCGGGGCGAGTGGCAGGGCCGGCTGGCAGAGAAGTTCAGCCTCTCCGGCGCAGTTGGCGCGGAGGAATTTGAGCGGCTTGCACAAGGACAAAACCCGGCAACCGGGGATCAGCTCGTGCAGCATCGGCAGGTCCACGAGTACCGGAATGCCGCTGGCGAGATCATAAAATCGGTGGAGCATCGCGCCGGGTGGGATGCCACGTTTGCTGCGCCCAAGTCTGTCTCGTTGACCGCCCTCGTGGGTGGCGACGATCGCGTGCGCCTGGCCCACCGCGAGGCGGTGACGGCTGCGCTCACGGAGTTGGAGCGGTACACCCAGGCGCGCATCGGCGGGAACCATCTTGCGGAGGCGACGGGGCAGTTCGTTGCCGCAAAGTTTGAGCACGACACGGCGCGTCCTGTGGACGGTTACGCCGCGCCGCAGCTCCATACCCATGCCGTGATCTTCAACATGACCGAGCGCGCCGATGGCAACCCGCGCGCCATTCAGCCGCGCAGTCTCTTCGAGTCCCAACAGTTCGCCACCGCCGTCTATCAGTCCGAGTTGATGTACCGGCTGCGCAATCTCGGTTACGAGATCCACCCTGGGCGTAGCGGCGCGCCGGAGATCAAGGGATATACACAGGAGTATTTGGATGCGTCGAGTCCACGCAGCCAGCAAATACGCGAATACATGGAGCGCGGCGGATTCCAGGGCTACGAATCGGCAGAGATCGCGGCGCACTCGACGCGGGACGCGAAGAAGATTCTCTCGCCTGCGGAGGTGTATGCCGCACACCGCCAACTCGCTGTGGAGTTCGGCAACCAGGCCGATCAGGTCGTAGCCGCGGCCCGGGCCCGTTCACTCTCCGTCTCCGAGCAGCAGCGCCCGGAGCATGTCGAGACACGAGCGCAGGAGGCCGTCTCCTGGGCGCGCGACAAGGTATTCGAGCGCGAGGCCGTGGGCGACGAGCGCGGCATCTTCCGCGACGCCCTTCGGCGCGGCATGGGAGAAATCCGATACCCAGAGATTCGCGCGAACTTCGAGTCCCGCCGCGATGCCGGGGAGTTTCAGCAAATTGCAGGGCCGAAGCACGCTTCGAGCCGCCTCTTCACCACCCGGCAAGTGCTGGGCGCGGAGCGCGACGTGATCCGCATGATGCGCGACGGCCAGAACCAGGCTACGCAGATCATGCCCATTCAGCAGGCCATCGCGCACACGGACACATACTCGCATCTGAATTCCGGCCAGCGCCGCGCCGTCGAAGAAATCCTCGTTTCGCGGGATCGCGTGCAGGGTTTACAGGGGTTCGCGGGGGTCGGGAAGTCGGCTGCTTTGTCCTCCGTCCGCGAAGCCGCTGAACACAATGGCTATACCGTTGAAGGCTTCGCGCCGACTTCACGTGCCGCGCGCCAGCTTCACGACGCGGGCATTCCGTCCGACACGCTGCAAGGGTTCCTGGCGCGCGGTCAGCAGACCGGGACTGACCCCAGCAGCCGCCACCTATATATGGTGGACGAAGCCAGCCTCGCCGGCACCCGCCAGATGCGCGAATTTCTCACGAAGGTCAGTCCGCAGGATCGAGTCTTGCTGATCGGCGACACGCGCCAGCACCAGGGCGTCGAGGCCGGCAAACCCTTCGAGCAGTTGGTACAGGCCGGGATGCGCACGGCGCAGCTTGACCAGATCATGCGCCAGAAAGACCCGGAGTTGAAAGCAGCTGTGGAGCAATTGGCGCGTGGGGATGTGGCCGCAGGCATCGGCCTATTGCAACAACAGGGACGCGTCACACAGATCGCCGATCCAGCTGCGCGCATTCAGGCCATTGCCAAAGACTATGCTGCCAGACCCGAAAACACGCTCATCGTTTCCCCGGACAATGCTTCCCGCCGCGAGATTAACGATGCCGTGCGCCACGAATTGCAGGCGCGCGGCATGGTGAACGTGCAGGACCATCCTTTGCGTGTTCTTATTTCACGCCAGGAACTCACCGGCGCGGAGCGCCAATGGGCCTCGCGCTACGAACCAGGGGACGTGATCCGCTACGCGCGTGGCAGCAAGGATACCGGCATTGAGCGCGGCTCGTA
Organism: Acidobacteriota bacterium; assembly: GCA_021780215.1. Taxonomy (GTDB): domain Bacteria; phylum Acidobacteriota; class Terriglobia; order Acidiferrales; family UBA7541; genus Palsa-295. The sequence goes on along the minus strand of JAJXZD010000089.1, from coordinate 384 downwards.
TGCCCGTGTGGTGGCTGTCAATCCGGTCGAAAATCTCCTGTCCGTCGAAAAACAGAACACAGAACTGGCGACCTACGATCCCAAACGTCTCCGCGGCGTGAGCGTCTACCGGGAGATGGAACGGGAATTCGCGTCAGGGGATCGGATTCAGTTTACGGCGCCTGATAAGCAGTTGCAGGTTGCGAACCGGGACCTTGCCACCATCGAGGCCATCTCTCCGCATGGAGAAATTTCCGCCCGCCTCGACGGTGGCCGCACGGTCGCGTTTTCCAATCGTGACAATCGGCATTTCGACTACGGATACGCCGTTACCAGCCACAGCTCACAGGGCCTTACCGCCGAGCGCGTCTTGGTCCATGTCGATACGTCGGTACACCCCGACCT
>JAJXZD010000094.1 GCA_021780215.1 Acidobacteriota bacterium | reverse complement strand
TCCATCCCGAAGCGGGACCGCACATCCATCGCACTGTTCAGGCGATCAAGGGCCTCGGCAAGAAGGCGGGCGTATCGCTCAATCCGGGAACGCCTGCCAAGATGCTGGATTACCTGATCGACGATGTCGACCTGGTCCTGATCATGAGCGTGAACCCCGGCTTTGGCGGGCAGAGCTTCATTTCAAGCCAGCTTCGCAAGATCGAGGCGATGGCCGGCTCCACACGTTCATCCTGAGTTCCGTGCTTCTCCCGCTGGCGTACCCTTCGCCGCAACCATCGCCCAGCACTCCCTCGCAATAGCCCAGTCCTCCTGCGCGCGTACGACGAGGGTGCGGACAGGAAAATCCGAGCTGGAGATGTCCGCGTCCAAAGCCGGGTGCGCGTTACGGGCGGAATCGATTTTCACACCGAGAAATTCGAGACTGGCGCAGGCCGCCGCGCGCACCTCAGGCGAATGCTCGCCAATCCCTCCGGTAAACACCAGGGCATCGAGTCCTCCGAGAGCTGCCGCCATGGCTCCGATCCCCGACGTCAAGCGGTGGACAAAAATATCGAATGCCAGCCTGGCTCTCGGGTGCCCCTGGTTCATCGCCGTCAATATCTGCCGCATGTCGCTCGAGAGGCCCGAGATTCCCAGCAGCCCGGATTCATGATTCAGCTGGTGGTCGAGCTGCTCGGGAGTCATGGCGCGCTGGCGGAGCAGATAGACCAAAACCCCCGGATCCACGGAGCCGGACCGTGTTCCCATCATCAGGCCCTCAAGCGGAGTGAAGCCCATCGTGGTATCCACGCTCTGCCCATCGCGAATCGCGGCGAGAGAGCAGCCATTCCCCAGGTGGCACGTTACAATCTTCAGCGCAAAGACGTCCTTGCCAAGCATTCGCGCCGCGCGTTGCGCGCAATACTGATGGCTGATCCCATGAAAGCCCAGGCGGCGAATTCCCTGCTCCAACCAACTATAAGGCCCCGGATAGACGGAGGCCGCAGCAGGCAGACTGCTGTGAAAGGCCGTGTCGAAGACGCCGACCTGGGGAATCGCCCCGCACTTCCTCTCCACAAGATCAATACCCTCCAATTCAGCCCGGTTGTGCAAGGGAGCCAAGGCAGCCATCCTGCTGATTGCGGCTTTCACTGCTGGGGTAATGAATGTCGCCGCCCGGTATTCGGTGCCGCCATTGACGATCCGATGCCCTGCCACGCGAATCTCCGAGGGGCCACTTGTGGCGGCGGCAGCGCCGTTCCACAGATTGTCGAGCAGCCGCTCGGTAGCCTTCGGGCGCGGCAGCGCCTCGATTCGCTCGCGCACCTCGGCGCCCGCGCTGTTGCGAATGCGTATCTCGGCCGCGCCGCCCTCCCACGAAATCTGCCCCTGCCAGACCGGCGCTGGGGGATCCACCGGCAGTCCGTCGTTCACGTCGTAGACACAGCATTTCTGGCTGCTTGATCCGGAGTTAAGGACCAGGATTCTCATCGCCTAGTAGGGCCATTTCCAGTCGCGAATCTCCGGAAGATCGTCCCCGTGTTCGCGGATGTAGTGCTCGTGCTCGGCGAGCTTATCGCGCAGGAACTGCTTGAAATGCGCGCCAGCGCGCTGCAGCCGCGGCACGCGGTCAACAACGTCCCCGGCCAGGTGAAGGCGGTCCAGGTCGTTGCGGACGGTCATGTCGAACGGGGTGGTGGTCGTCCCTTCTTCCTTGTACCCGCGCACATGCAGATTGGAGTGGTTTCTGCGACGGTACGTCAGCCGGTGAATCAGCCAGGGATAGCCGTGGTAGGCGAAGATGATTGGCCGGTCGGTGGTGAAAATGGAATCAAATTCGCGGTCGGAAATTCCGTGGGGGTGTTCGGTGGACGGCTCGAGGGTCATCAGGTCCACCACGTTGACGACGCGGAGCCGGATGTCCGGGAAATGCTGGCGCAGGAGGTCCACGGCGGCCAGCGTTTCGAGCGTGGGGATATCTCCCGCGCAGGCCATCACGGCGTCCGGTTCCCCGCCCGCATCGGTCGAGGCCCATTCCCAGATGCCGAGGCCGTTGGCACAATGCTCGACAGCCGCATCCATGCCCAGCCACTGCAAGGCCGGCTGCTTGCCCGCCACGATTACGTTCACATAATGGCGGCTGCGCAGGCAGTGGTCCGCCACGGAGAGCAGCGTGTTGGCATCCGGCGGCAGGTACACGCGGACGATGTCCGCCTTCTTGTTGACCACGTGATCTATGAAGCCGGGGTCCTGGTGCGAGAAGCCATTGTGGTCCTGGCGCCAGACATGCGAGGTGAGCAGGTAGTTGAGCGAAGCAATGGGGCGGCGCCAGGGAATCTGTCGCGTCACCTTCAGCCACTTGGCGTGTTGGTTGAACATGGAATCCACAATGTGAATGAAGGCTTCGTAGCAGGAGAACCAGCCGTGCCGCCCGGTGAGCAGATAGCCCTCGAGCCAGCCCTGGCACATGTGCTCGCTGAGGACTTCCATCACCCGCCCCCGCGTGGAAAGGTGAATATCGGTGGGCAAAAGCGGCTCCATGAAAATTTTGTCGGTGGCTTCGAAGAGCGCATCGAGGCGGTTTGAAGCAGTTTCATCCGGGCCGAATACGCGAAAATTTCTGGCCGCGGAATTGAGCTTCATTACGTCGCGAAGCTACGTCCCCAGGACGCGCGTAGCCTCCGCAATCTTTGTCCCTGGACTCGAAACTTCCACTTCGTAGCCGCGAAAATCAGGCAGGGCGAGATCCTTGAGAAGCTGGCCACCATTCGCATTCGGGTTGGCGCCCATCCGGTGCGCGCCCTTGGGAGCAAGTTCGGCCAGCTCGGCAATGAGCTTGCCTCCTTGGTCAAACAGCTCCTCGGGCCGATAGCTCTTCATCCAATCTTCCAGGATTTTCAGGTGCTCCGGATACGACGCAAAATCCGCGACCGGCACCTGGTGCGCCCGCCAGGTTCCCTCCACCGGCAAGCCATCCACGGCCTTCGGCCCGGTCCAGCCCTTGGGGGTCCGCAGGATGATCATCGGCCATAGGGGGAGCCGGTCTTTTCCGCCGGACCGCGCCTCTTTCTGGATGGCGTGAATTTCATCGGCCACGACATCGAGTGTGCCGGCCATCTCCTGGTGCATCTTCTCGGGATCATTTCCCTCGATGAAGAAGGGCTTGTATCCATAGCCGGTAAAAAGATGCCTCAATTCCTCGTCGGCCATGCGTCCCAGCACGGTGGGGTTCGCAATCTTGTAGCCATTGAGGTGGAGAACGAGGAGAACCGCACCGTCGCGCGCGGGGTTCAGGAATTTATTGGAATGCCAGCTCGCGGCAAGCGGCCCGGTCTCCGCCTCTCCATCCCCTACCACGCAGCAGACCAGCAACTCCGGATTGTCGAATGCAGCTCCAAAGGCATGCGCGATCGAATAACCCAGCTCGCCGCCTTCATGAATGGAGCCGGGTGTCTCCGGCGCAACGTGACTTGGGATCCCGCCGGGAAAGGAGAACTGCCTGAACAGTTTCCGCATTCCCTCAGTGCCCGGTCCGATGTCTGGATAGAACTCGCTGTAGGTGCCCTCGAGATACGTATTGGCAACCAGTCCGGGCCCGCCGTGCCCGGGGCCGGCAATATAGATCACGCTGAGGTCCTTCTTCTTGATCAGCCGGTTGAGATGCACATAGACAAAATTCAGTCCCGGCGTGGTGCCCCAGTGCCCCAGCAGGCGCGGCTTGATCTGTTCAGCCTTCAGCGGCTCGTGCAGAAGTGGATTGGCATACAGATAGATCTGCCCGACGGAAAGGTAGTTGGCTGCACGCCAATAGGCATGAATCTTGCGCAATTCCTCACTCGATAGAGGCCCTCCCGAATCGGCCCGTTCCGTGGAAGCGGTCGTAACCATGGCGTATCCCCCTCTCAGCGGAAGCGCTCTTGCGGAGGCGGACGCCAGACCGCGTGAGCGCCTGACGACATTGTTCGGGCGCCCCGGCCTCTGCTCACAGGCCGGCCGGAGCACTCCAATGACGCGACCTAATACTGCCTGGCAACGACCCCGGTCAGAATGGCGGTGTTGTCCTGGTCGAGCAGCAGAGCCGTGTAGTCGTCAATTAGGTAGTAAATCAGGTTGTAGGTGGCGGATGGACTGCTGGCCTTGAGAACCAGCGTGCCGCGTCCCGTCGTCGCGTCTGGAGAAGAAATCGATCCGGAGGAAACCAGGTCGGGCCCGAATACTGCGCTGAAGTTGTTGATTTCAAGATTTCCGCCGGTGATTCCACCGCTTCCCAACGTAAGCTGGCCCTCCAAGTCCTGTTGGTACGATGCCGGGCTATTGTAGAAGATGCCCTGGCCCGTGAGGCCAAGCGCGGCGCTCGCCCCGGAAAACGCCAGCGAAGCAGCCGAGCAGTTTGCCGCTCCCGGAGCGCATTGCTTGTAAGCCAGCCCGGTGGTGATGGCATTTGCGTCAATCTCGAGCAGGACCGCCGTCCCCAGCGACGTCTGATACGCTGCAAACTCCGAGACGCTCGAGCTGGTTCCAGCGGGACACGCTCCGCTTCCGGCGAAAACCCTCAAATCAATTCGGCGCTTCGTCGGATCCATCGTATAGGGGCATGACCCGAGAGCGGTTTTGAGCGCCGAGGTCCCCGCGTTGTTGACGTCGAGAACTCCCCCAGTGATGTTGCCGTTCC